>JALHPV010000026.1 GCA_022842285.1 Kofleriaceae bacterium | reverse complement strand
GTGGGCTCGCTGCGGATGGGCCTCGCGCCCGCGGCGCGCGCGGCGGCGATCGAGCAAGGCATCGCGAGCCCGCGCGTCGTGCGTCGGCTGCTGGCTTTGGGCGATCGCGACGGCGATGGCTACGCCGGCCGCTTCGGCGGCTCCGATTGCGATGACGCGAACCCCCATCGCCATCCGGCCGCGATCGATATCGTCGGCAACGGCATCGACGAGAACTGCACGGGCGCGGATGCAGTCGCGCGGCCCCGCGACGCGGTCACCGGGCCCGCCAGCCATGACGGGGCCCGACCCGACATCCTCCTCGTCTCGATCGATGCGCTGCGAGCGGACCACCTCTCCGCGTGGGGCTACGACCGCCCCACGTCACCTGCGATCGACACGCTCGCCGCGGCGGGCACCCGCTTCGCGTGGGCCGTGACCCCGAGCCCGACGACGCGCCACGCGTTGCCGGCGCTCCTCGACGGCCGCTACGCCTCGCTCGCACAGCGCGAGGGGAGACCCGGTTCGCTCGCCGAGGTGCTGCAGGCGGCGGGCTATGCGACGGGCGCCGTGCTGTGCGGCGAGCGGCTCGTCGTCGCGGATGCCCTGCGCGGGTTCCAGGAGGTGGACCGCGGGGCGGAAGCGGCGCGGGCGGCGAGCCCCGGCCTCGACAATGCGGGCGCGGTCGTCGACGCGGCTCTGCGCTGGTGGGGACCGCGGACGACGGGCGAGCCGCGGGGGCCGGCGTTCCTGTGGGTCCATCTCTACGAGCCGCATCATCCTTACGTGGCGCCGCCGGGGAGCCCGGACTTCGGCGCGCGCGAGATCGATCGGTATGACGCGGAGATCGCGGCCGCGGATCGCGAGCTGGCCCGCCTCTTCGCCGTCGTCGACCCGATGCGCACGATCATCGTGCTCGCCGCCGATCACGGAGAGGAGTTCGGCGAGCACGGGCTGCGGTTTCATGCGCGCAGCCTCTACAACCAGGTGATCCGCGTGCCCCTGATTGTCCGCGCGCCGGACAGCCCGGGGCAGGTGGTCGAGAGCCCGGTGAGCCTCGTGGATGTGATGCCGACGGTGCTGGAGCTCGCCGGGGTGCCGGCGCCACCCGGCTTGTCGGGGCAGTCGCTCGCGGCGACGGTGCGTGGCGCACCCCCCGCGGAGGCCGGCGCGACCGCGCGCGCGGTACTCCTGGAGCTGCCCCCCGACCGGCAGATCACGCGCGACCTGGTGGGCGCAATCGCCGGCGGCTGGAAGGTCATCTGGGACCGCGAGGCCAACGCCTGGTCGTTGTTCGCCCTCGCCGATGTGACCGACGCGCACGACCGGGCCGCATCCGACCCCGCCATCCTCGCGCGGATGCAGCAGCTCCTGTTCGAGCTCGTGGACCGCGAGCTGGCGGCGCCGCGCTAAGGACGAACCGAGAAGGAGAACGGCGCGGTACCGATGTTTCGGATCCGTTCTAAGGTGGCGCCATGAAGAAGTTCGCCCCCGCGACCGCGCGCAACCGCGAGCCGATCCGCGAGGTGCTCGCGCGCGTGCTACCGGCGACGGGGCACGTCCTCGAGATCGCGAGCGGGACGGGCGAGCATGCGGTCGCGTTCGCGAGGGCGTTCCCGGGGCTGACCTGGCAGCCAACCGACCCCGACGCGACGTCGCGGGAGAGCATCGCGGCGTGGCGCGAGGAGGCGCAGCTGGAAAACCTCGCCGCGCCGCTCGCGTTCGATGTGACCGGCACCTGGCCCGTCGCGGCGGTCGACGTGATCGTGTGCATCAACATGATCCACATCGCGCCGTGGGACGCCGCGGAGGCGCTGTTCGCGGGGGCCGGGCGCGTGCTCGCCCCGGACGGCGTGCTCGTGACCTATGGCCCCTACCGGTTCGACGGCGTGACGGCGCCCTCGAACGAGGACTTCGATCGATCCCTGAAGTCGCGCGATGCGCGGTGGGGGGTGCGCGACGTGACGGATCTGACGCGGCTGGCCGGGCAGGCCGGGCTCGCGCTCGTCGAGACCGTGGCGATGCCCGCCAACAATCACGTCCTCGTCTTCCGCCGCGCTACGACCCCGTCCTGAACGCGGCCGTCAGCCGGGCGATGGCATGGCCGCCGCCCTTCGGGCAGTCCGGCGCGGTGGGCACGCTCGCGATGGTCTGCCGGCACTGCTTGCACCAGTAGAGGGCGATGTCGTCGTCGGTCCAGCCGGTCGCGCGGCACGCGGTGCACTTGCGTGCACCGAAGGTCCAGCCCCAGCCGCTGCAAGCCTCGCAGTTGCCGCGCGCGCGCTGGATGCCGGTGCCGTGGCACTGGAAGCAGTCGTCGGGGAGCTCGCAGCCACCCTGCCACGTGCCGGTCCCGTCGCAGATCTCGCATGGGCCGCCGGGCAATGCATCCTGCACGCACCCAGCATAGCGGATAGCTCGCCCTAGCCGGGAAGCCACCAACTCGCGAGCTCGAGCTCGACCGCGTCGAACGGCTCGGCTCGTACGACGGCATCGCCGTGATGGACCGCATGCACGCGGTACGTCTGTCCATCGAGGGCGAGGATCTCGAGAGTGCGGGCGATCGGATCGACGAACCACACGTGAGTCACTTGCTCGCGAGCGTAGACGGCGAGCTTGTCGCGGCGATCGAATCCGGCGGTACTCGGCGACAGCGTCTCGCAGACCCAGTCCGGCGCGAGCTCGAAGTACACGACATCGGGGCACTCCGGCATGCGAGCGCGACGCCACGCCGCGAGGTCAGGCACCACGATGTCGTCACCGACATGCAGCTCGGGTTCGATGAGAATGAGCCAGCCGCCGGGGCCATTCCGCCCGCGGTCGAACGGGCCCGCGATGTCACCATGGAGCGACGAGGTTGCGCGGCTATGTCTCGCAGCGGGGCGCGGGCTCGTGTGGAGCACACCACCCACGATCTCGGCGACCATGTGCTCGGGCGCTGCCAGCACATCGTCGTAGGTCGCGCGCTTGCGGCCGGGAGTCGCCATCGCTGTGGTCAGTGTAGCGCTCATGGCTAGGCGATGCGCATCAGATAACCGGAGGCCACGAGGTCGGCGTCCTCGCTGAGCACGGGCTCGGGGAGGTTGCGCACGCGGCTCGACCACGCCATCCACGTCGTCGAGGCGCGGGCGAAGCGCGGGTGCGCGGGGAGAGCTGGAATCTGGGTGTTCGCCAGGCGCGAGCGGACGTGGGACCAGCCGACGGTGATCTGATCCGAGTACCCCAGCGTGGCCGCGTCGTCGGTGGCGAGCGAGTCGAGCATCGTCGCGAGGGATGACGGGCGCTCGGCGCAGCCGGCGAGGAGGGCCGCGATGTGGCGGCGCGTGAAGGCGATGGCGTGGCGGAGGCGAGCGACGAGGCGCGCGCCGAGCTCGTCGACGAGCGGCCGGTTATCGCCGGGAGGGAGGAAGCGGGGAGGGGTGCCCAGCGTGGCGACGGATGACAGAGGTCCATCGCCGTGGGCAATCCGCGCGAGCTCGGCCGCGACGGCGGCGCGGGTCTCGGCGCCGAAGCCCCGCCGGAGGGCGGTGGCGACCGTGCCAATGGTGGAGCCGACCGCCACGCCGACGAGGGTCTCGATGGCCTTGCGGACCGTGCGGAGGGCGAGGTCGGGGTCGGTGACGCGCGGCTCGCCGAGGGACGGCACCACCGCGACGACGGCGGCCTGGTAGCCGGCGAACGTCGCGGCGACGTAGCGATCGATCGCGGTGGCGAGGTTGGCGGTGGTGGCGGCGGAGGTCGTCGAGGTGTGGAGGGCGGTCTGGGTCATGATGGAGGCGCCCATCGGCGGCACCCTGGCCCGGTTGCGTGGTGATAACGTCGTCGGCGATGAGGCCGCGTAACTCCCTCGTGTTCCTCGTGATTGCCGCGTGCTCGGGGCCTGGTGCCGGGACCTCGGGCCCGACCATCACCGGGGCGGGATCGGGCGTGGTGGTCGCCCCCGATGCACCGCCCGTCGATGCGGCGCCGACGACCATCACCGGTACGCCCATCGCTTCCGATGCGCGGCTGGTCTCGCTCGCCGAGGTGGGGCTCGAGGCCGACTCCCTCGATACGACGGCGGACCCGTGTGTGGACTTCTATCAGTTCGCGTGCGGCGGCTGGATCGCGAAGCACCCCGTCCCCGACGACCACGCGGTGTGGTCCCGGTTCAGCGAGGTCCACGAGCAGACGACCGAGAGGCTCGGTGCGCTCCTGGCCACCGCGACCGGCAAGCTCGGCGACTTCCACCAGGCGTGCCTGGCGACGGACGCCATCGAGAAGGCGGGGCTCGCGCCGCTGGCGCCGACCCTGACCAAGCTGAGGGCGGTGTCATCCCCGAAGGGCTGGCTGGCCGCGTTGATCGAGCTGCACAAGGTCGGCGTGGGCGCGGTGTTCTCGACGGTCGTGGATATCGATATCAAGGACCCGGGCCGCTACGCGGTGTACGTGGACGCGGGCGGCCTCGCGCTGCCGAGCCGCGACTACTACGTCGACGCGGGCTTCGCCGACGAGCTCGCGGCCTACAAGGCCCACGTCGGGCGCTTCATGAAGCTGGTCGATCCGGCGCGCGGCGAGAGCGCGGCGACCGATGTTGTCGCGATCGAGACCGCGCTCGCGAAGCACACGAAGACGGCCGAGCAAGCGCGGGACATCGCGAGCTTCTACAACCCGACATCACCGAAGAAGCTCGCGAAGACCACGAAGTCGGTCGACTGGAAGGCCTACTGGAAGGCGCTCTCGATCACGCCCGGCAAGCAGGTCGTCGTCGGGACGCCGGCCTACTTCGCGAAGCTCGATGCGCTGCGCAAGCAGTTCAAGCCAGCCCAGTGGTCGAACTACTTCGTCTATCACTACGTCGCGGCGCTCGCCTTCCAGCTGCCGGCCGCCTTCGACGAGGAGATGTTCCAGCTCGCGAAGGTCACGCGCGGCGTGCAGGCGCAGCGGCCGCGTGCGAAGCGGTGTGTCGACGCGACGGCGGAGGCGTTGCCCGATCTTCTCGGCGAGGCGTACGTGGCCGCTCACTTTCCGCCGACGGCGCGGCAGCAGGCCACCGAGCTGTTCGCGGCGCTCGCGGCGGTGATGGACGCCGAGCTCGCCACGACGGAGTGGTTGTCGGCCGCGACGCGGACCGTGGCGCGCCAGAAGCTCGCCGCGACGGTGCGCATGATCGGGTATCCCGACCGATGGCGCCCCTACACCTTCGATGTGAAGGCCGATGACTTCGCGGGCAACACGCTGCGTGCGCTCGCGGCCGAGACGAAGCGCGTGATGAGCCGCGCGGGCAAGTCGGTAGATCGCGGCGAGTGGTACATGAACGCGTACTCCGTCGACGCCTACTACAGCCCGGCCGAGAACCGCACCGCGCTGCCGGCCGGCATTCTCCAGGCTCCGTTCTTCGACGCCGGGCGGTCCGTCGCCGCGAACCTCGGTGGCGTGGGCATGGTGATGGGCCACGAGCTCACGCATGGCTTCGACGATCAGGGCTCGCAGTTCGACAGCACGGGCTTGTGGAAGTCCTGGTGGACGTCCGACGACGCGACGCAGTTCGCGGCGCGCACGACCTGCGTCGCCGAGCAGTACTCGACGTTCGAGGTGTTGCCGAAGACGTTCATCAACGGTCAGCTGACGGTCGGCGAGAACGTCGCCGACATCGGCGGCGTCAAGATGGCGTTCAAGGCGTATCGCCAGCTCCGGGCGAACGCGACCGATCGCACCGTCGCCGAAGGCTTCGACGAGGACCAGCAGTTCTTCATCGCCGCGGGGCAGGCGTGGTGCTCGCGGGAGCGCAAGCAGTACCTCGAGCAGCTGCTCGTGAGCGATCCGCACGCGCCGCCCAAGTTCCGCGTCTACGGCGCCCTCCGCAACAATCCCGAGTTTGCCCGGGCGTTCAAGTGCGCCCCCGGCACGCCGATGAACCCGTCGAAGACGTGTACGGTCTGGTGAGGTTGTCCATGAAGCTCCGCCTGTTGTCCGCCCTCCTGCTCGTCGCCGCATGTGGCAGCGCCGCGCCCACCCCGACGCAGCCCGCGACGCCTGTCGAGGTGACGCCGTCCGACATGACGTCGAGGCCGCCGCCCGAGGACCCGGTGCCGCCCGGTCAAAAGGCCCTCTCGCCGGGCGAGGAACACCTCGCCTTGTGCCGCGCGCTGATCGCGGGCGCCAAGGCGCAGCAGGACCTCGTGATCGGGCAGGCCGGCGCCGCGCGCACCATCGATGCGACGCTCGTGCCGTTCAACGAGCTCATGCGCCTCCTGAGCAACGCCGGCGCGCTCGCGAGCCTCATGCAGTCGGTGCATCCCGACCAGGGCGTGCGAGACGCCGCCCGGGCGTGCGAGAGCGAGGTCTCCCAGTACAGCTCGGAGCTATCGCTGAACCGCCCGCTCTACGACGCGGTCGCTGCCGTCGACGTGAAGGCCGCCGATGCGACCACCCAGCGCTTCCACATGACCTCGCTGCGCGACATGAAGCGCGCCGGGGTCACCCTCGACGACGCTCAGCGGACGCGCATCGCGGCCATCGACGAGGAGATGACCGCGCTCGGTCAGCAGATCCAGCAGGCGATCGCCGAGGACACGCGGTACATCGAGGTCACCGATGCCAAGCGCCTCGCGGGCATGCCCGAGGACTGGATCGCGCTGCACAAGCCGGATGCGCAGGGCGTCATCAAGATCTCGACCGACTACCCCGACTACATCCCCTTCGTCACGTACGCGGCCGACGACGAGCTGCGGAAGCAGCTGTACATCAAGTTCCGCAGCCGCGGCGACAAGACGAACGAGGCGCTGTTCACGAAGCTGTTCACCCTGCGCGCCGAGAAGGCGAAGCTGCTCGGCTTTGCGACCTGGGCGGACTACCAGAGCGACGACAAGATGCTCCGCGGCGGCAAGGCCGCACAGGACTTCATCGACCGCATCACGAAGCTCGCGAAGCCGCGCGCGAAGCGGGACTACGCCGAGCTCCTCGCGCAGCTGAAGAAGACCGACAAGGCGGCGAAGAGTGTCGGCGACTGGCAGAAGGCCCTCCTCGAGACGCAGCTCAAGAAGGAGAAGTACGCGGTCGACAGTCAGGTCGTGCGTACGTACTTCCCGTACGAACAGACCCTCGCCGGGCTCCTCGACATCACGTCCACGCTCTACGACGTGAAGTTCGCACCCGTCACGAACGTCGTCACCTGGCACTCGTCGGTGAAGGTCTTCGATGTCACGCGCGGCTCCACCGTCCTCGGGCGCATCTACCTCGACATGCATCCCCGCGCCGACAAGTACAAGCACGCGGCGCAGTTCACGCTGCTCACCGGCGTCACGGACGTGCAGCGGCCCGAGGGCGTGCTCGTCTGCAACTTCCCCGAGGGCAGCTCGCTCATGGAGCACGGCGACGTCGTGACGATGTTCCACGAGTTCGGTCACCTCATGCACCACGTCCTCGGGGGCAACCAGCGCTGGGTCTCGCAGAGCGGGGTCGCCACGGAGCACGACTTCGTCGAGGCGCCGTCGCAGATGTTCGAGGAGTGGGGCTGGTCGCACGAGACCCTCGCGCGCTTCGCCAAGAACGCGCAGGGCGAGGTCATCCCGAAGCAGCTCGTCGACGCGATGAACAAGTCGCGCGGCTTTGGCGAGGGCATCGCCGTGGTCCAGCAGATGCTCTACGCGGCGCTCGCGCTCCAGTACCACCAGGCCGATCCGGCGAAGCTCGACCAGCTCGCGGTGCTGAAGACGCTGCAGGCGAAGTACACGCCGTTTGCCTACGTCGAGGGCACGAAGTTCCACACCTCGTTCGGGCACCTCGTCGGCTACTCGTCCATGTACTACACGTACATGTGGAGCAAGGTCATCGCCGCCGACCTCCTCACGCCGTTCAAGAAGGCGGGCCTGATGTCGACGGCGACGGCGCACGCGTATCGCGACAAGGTGCTCGCGGCGGGCGGGACGAAGCCGGCGGCGGACCTGGTCGCGGACTTCCTCGGGCGCCCGTACAACTTCAAGGCGTTCGAGAAGTACCTCGCCGGCAAGTAGTGTGATGATCGGGGCGGGGGAGCCGGGTGAGACTGCGTCCAAAGATCACGACGGCGTTCTTCCTCGTGAGCACGCTGGTCTCGCTCGTACTGGCGGTCGTCATGTACCGCTTCGTCGACTCGCGCCTGCGCGAGGACCTCGGCCAGCGCCTGCACGACATCGCCCACGTCGGCGCGCACTCGGTCGACGGACCGGAGGTGCGCGAGCTGGCGAGCAAGCTCGACGAGGCGCAACCGGCGACCATCGAGGAGACGGCGGCCTTCAGGCGGGTGGTCGCCCAGCTCCGCGCGATCCGTGCCGCCGAACCGGACCTGATCCGGTTCGTGTACGTGCTGACGCCGACGGCCGATCCAGCGGTGGCTCGCTTCATCGCGGATGCGGACGTGCTCGAGCTGACGGCGAAGGGCGCCGCGAGCGAAGAGATCTCGCACTTCGCCCAGCCCTACGAGGTGACGGCCCCCCTCCTCGGCAAGGCGCTCGGCGAGTGCTCGCCGCAGCTCGAGCGCGAGTTCGTCTACGACGAGACCTTCAAGCTCAGCTCGGTCTCCGCGTACCAGCCGCTCGTCGGCCCCGATGGCGAGCCGCTGCGGCGGGCCGATGGCGCGTGCCTCGCCGTCCTCGGGATCGACATCGCGGACACCCAGGTACAGGCGGCGGTCTCCGAGGCCAAGGAGCTGGCGCTCGAGATCTCGATCGCGGCCATCGTGCTCTCGCTCGTCATCTCGGTGGCGATGGGCACGGTGCTCACGCGCTCGCTCCTCGCCTTGTCGGCGACGGTGAAGCGCTTCGCGGACAAGGAGCTGGCGGCGCGCACGACGGTCGTCGGGAACGACGAGATCGGGCAGCTCGGCCAGAACTTCAACGCGATGGCAGACAGCATCCAGGTCCACAGCGAGAACCTCGAGGAGCTCGTGGCCCAGCGCACCCGCGAGCTCTCCGCCGAGAAGGCGACGAGCGAGCGCCTGCTCCTGAACGTGTTGCCGGCCGCGATCGCGGAGCGTTTGAAGACGAGCAAGGGCCTCATCGTCGACCGGTTCGAGGCCGTGACCGTCCTGTTCGCGGACATCGTGGGCTTCACCGCGCTGTCGTCGCGTACGAGCCCCGAGCAGCTCGTGTCGATGCTGAACGAGCTGTTCTCGCTGTTCGATCGACTCGCGGAGCGGCACGGCCTCGAGAAGATCAAGACCATCGGTGATGCGTACATGGTCGTCGCCGGCATCCCGCGCCCCATCGCCGATCACGCGACGGCGATGACCCGCATGGCGATCGACATGATCGCGGCGATCGACGAGTACGCGGCGAGAACGGACTCCGACCTCACGATCCGCGTCGGCATGCACACCGGCTCGGTCGTCGCGGGCGTCATCGGCGAGAAGAAGTTCATCTACGACCTGTGGGGCGACACGGTGAACACCGCGAGCCGCATGGAGTCGTTCGGGCTACCCGGCCGCGTGCATGTCAGCGCCGTGACCTACGAGAGCGCCCGCGACGAGTTCGACTTCGAGGAGCGCCCGCCCATGGAGATCAAGGGCAAGGGCCTGATGACCACGTACCTGCTCGTCGGGCCGCGCGCCGACGCGGCGCCGCGCCGGGACACGCCGATTCCGACCGTGACCCCGGTCTCGATCTCGTAGCTAGACCTTCGGGCCGGCGCTCTTGATGTCGGCCGAGGCCTGCGCCTCGTACTTCTTGAAGTTGTCGCGGAACAGCGTGCCGACCTTCTTCGCCTGCGCGTCGTACGCGGCCTTGTCCGCCCACGTGTTGCGCGGCGTCAGCATCTCGGCCGGGACCTCGGGGCAGCTCTGCGGGACCTGGAAGCCGAAGATCGGATCCTCGACGGTCGGGACGTTCGCGAGGGCGCCGGAGTGGATCGCATCGATGATCGCGCGCGTGTACTTCAGCTTGATGCGCGAGCCCGTGCCGTAGGCGCCGCCCGACCAGCCCGTGTTCACGAGCCAGGTCTGCGCGCCGTGCTTCTTCAGCTTCTCGGCGAGGAGCTCGGCGTACTTCGTCGGGTGCCAGACGAGGAACGGACCGCCGAAGCACGGCGAGAACGTCGGCTCGGGATCCTTCACGCCGACCTCGGTGCCGGCGACCTTCGCCGTGTAGCCCGAGATGTAGTGGTACATCGCCTGCGACGGCGTGAGCTTCGAGACAGGCGGCAGCACGCCGAACGCGTCCGCCGTGAGGAAGATGACGTTCTTCGGGTGACCACCGACGGCGGGGAGCTTCGCGTTCGGGATGGTGTCGAGGATGTAGCTACCGCGCGTGTTCTCGGTGATCGACGTGTTGTCGTAGTCGACGAGGTGCGTGGTGTTCTCGTAGGTGACGTTCTCGAGGACGGCGCCGAACTGGAGCGCGTTCCAGATGTCGGGCTCCTGCTCCTTGGAGAGCTTGATCACCTTGGCGTAGCAGCCGCCCTCGATGTTGAAGATGCCGTCGTCGGTCCAGCAGTGCTCGTCGTCGCCGATGAGCAGGCGGCGCGGGTCGGCCGACAGTGTCGTCTTGCCAGTGCCGGAGAGGCCGAAGAGGATCGACGAGTCCGAACCGTCACGCGCTTCCGTCGCCGAGCAGTGCATCGAGAGCACGCCCTTCTTCGGCATCAGGTAGTTCATGATCGTGAACACGCCCTTCTTCATCTCGCCGGCGTATTCGGTGCCGAGGATGACGAACTCGCGGCGTGCGAACGACAGGTCGATCGACGTCGTCGACGTCATGCCCTGCGTGTGGCGGTTCGCGGGGAAGCCACCCGCGTTGTAGATGACGTAGTCCGGGTCGCCGAACGAGGCGAGCTGCTCCGCCGTCGGGCGGATGAGCATGTTGTGCATGAAGAGCGCGTGATAGGCGCGCGCGCAGACGATGCGGATCTTGAGCTGATGCTTGGGATCCCAGCCAGCGTACCCGTCCACCACGTAGAGGCGGTCGCGCGTGTTCAGGTAGTCGATCGCACGCTCGCGGTTGATGACGAAGCTCTGCGGATCGAGCTTGATGTTGACGTTGCCCCACCACACGTCCTCGCGAACCTCGGGCTCGTCCACGACGCGCTTGTCGGTCGGCGAGCGGCCCGTCTTCTTGCCGGAGTAGGCGATCAGCGCGCCGGTCGACGAGATCGTCGAACCCTTCTCGAACCGCAGGGCCGCCTCGTAGAGAAACGCGGGCGACGCGTTACGGTGAATCTCCGAGACGGAAATGCCTTGCTTGTCGAGGGTAAACATGGGGCGCGTTATACCAACTCGGACCCCTTTAATCACCGACGATCCGGTCGACCCACGGGCATATGCCCCGCGAGCTCGTGCTCGGGATCGATTTCGGGTCCAGCACGACCATCGCCGGTGCCCTCGTGGGCGACCGGATCGAGCTCGTCCAAGATAACGGCGGATCCGTCATCCCCTCGATTGCCTTCGTACCCGACCGGGGCGGACTCGAGGTGGGGCATCGCGCCGCAGCGCGGCAGTGGACCGATCCGTCCCGGGTGGTCCGCTCGGTGAAACGCCTGCTCGGTCTTCCGTCCAGTAGCGAGCTGGTGCGGCGCTACGCCGCAGGGGTGCCGTTCCAGGTCGACCTTACCAGCGACAAGCCGGTCCTGAAGCTCGCCCAGTCGATCGCCCCGGAGCAGATCGCCGCCGCCATCCTCGCTCACGTTCGCGATCTCGCGGAGAAGCGGTTCGGGCTGACCCCCAAGCGCGCGGTCATCACGCTGTCGGCCGATGCGCCGCATGGCTACCGCGAGGCGATCACGAAGGCGGCCCGGATCGCTCACCTCGAGGTCCTCGACCTGGTCGCCGAGCCGATCGCCGGTACGCTCGCGCTCGATCTGCACATGCAGAGCGCGCATCGCCGGGTGGTGGTCTGCGACTTCGGGGGCGGCACGTTCGACGTCTCGGCCGTGCTGCAGGAGGGCCTGCGCTTCCGTCCGGTGGCGGTCTATGGCGATCACTTTCTCGGCGGCAATGACCTCGATGACGTGATGGCCGAAGCCATCGCCGCCATCGTGTACCGCAACTCGCGCTACGACCTGCATCGGGATGTCGTGCGCTGGAACGAGCTCGTGCTGCGCTGCGAGAGTGCGAAGCGCCAGATCTCCTCGGGCACGTCTGCGCCCCTCGTCATGCGCGATGCATATCTGCATGCGGGCGTGCGCAAGGACCTGCGCCTGACGCTCGAGGGACCATGGGCCGAGGCCACGTGGCACGCGAAGCTCGCGCGCACAGCCGACGTCGTCGGCGAGCTCCTCCGCCGGGCCGGCTGGCGTCCGCAGGACGTCGATGTCGTCGGCCTGATCGGCGGTAGCTCGATGATCCCGGCCTTCCGCCGCCAGATGAGCTCGCTGTTCGGCGTGGGCCGCGTGACCCTCGCCGATGCTCCCGAGCTCGCGGTCGCTCAGGGCGCGACGCTGCTCACCGCGCGGTTCCAGAAGGTGAGCGATCGGATCCCGACGCTCGTCCAGCAGATGCATCGGTAGGATCGGGGCTCGGTGGGCTCGGTACCTGATGCAAGCGCCTTCATCACCCCGGGAACCTTCCTAAAACCAGAGAATTTTGAAACAGCCGTACGACTCGAACGGATCTGGATTCGTCTGAACGTTACTGAGTCGAACCCGTGAGAAATACCCCATGGTTGTGCCCTGAGTGACGCTACTCTCCGATGCGAAATTAAAACTCGGTTTCAAACGATTTACATATGTAGGATCGTTCATTCCATTGCCGCAGCCGTTTACAGTGAATGATGAACTTCCGATGGGAACCGCGAGTGACGCGTCGTTTGCCGAGCACGACGATCCCTCAGCGGGGGGGTTGGCCTTCCGCCACCGGGCGATCGATACCGTCCAAGTGCCGCATGAGGTTGGACTCGTTTCCTTATGGTTCCGCTGCACCTTCTCGACCGTATTGAAGCGTCCTGCAATCGTCTGCGCACCCAACGGCGTCCAGGGTCTAGGCTCATTATTTGTACCCAACGGGTCGAAAAATGCGCAAGTGACGCTCCCCCAGAGTTTCCAGACTCGAGGCGTGTTGTCAGCTGGGCCGAAGCGAACTCGTCTGCCCAGTCCCAGTACGCAAATGCAGTATCAGCGGATACCATCACTGCAACCGCCCCGAACGCCCCGAAGACTAGCGATGACAGCACAACGCCATTTGGCCTAAAGCCTCTCATCGAGGTGCCTCCAGGACTTGGCCAGAGGAAACGCTGATCCGCCCCACGGTTTCGTGGCTGTGCCATTGTGAAGGGCCTTCAAACCGGTCCGTAACTCCTTCCCAGTACACGTCGTAACCGCCGGAAATCGACTCGCCCACAGTCAATGAGAGGGTCCCACGGAGTCCAGCTTCCCCTGCCGAATAGGATTCGACGAGCCAGCAAATATTCATGTTTCGCGGATCAATTGGATTACAAGAGTCTCGGTAACTCTGCGCGAAGACTATTTGACTGTCGTCCTTCGTCAAGTCGAAGTTCATCGATCCCCCGCGCAGAAGGCTGGCTGGTACATCGAGACGAAGCCACCAAAAATCGGTTGGCTGGTTCGAGAGTATGTCGTCGAGACGGCTTGAGATATCTTGCTCAGAAACGACGATGGACGAGCCAGCAACAACAGCACGTTGGTTCACCGCCCCGGTTTCTTCAGGCAGTGATGAACTGGGACTGCATGCGGCCACTCCGACCAACCCACACACCAACGCAAGACTACGCATATAGAGACGACACCACGAAACGAGCGCTGAGGCGAGGCTCGTTTCAAGCTCCGGGGCTGCCGTAGGAGACTTGAGGGCGAGGCCTCCTGCTGATGGAAAGGACCCTCAGGACCCTCAGGACCCGCATCCGCTTGCGAGAGGCGCCTTGAAGCGCACGGTAGAAGCCAAGACCGACGTGACGATTTGGCGTGGATGGTAGCGGCGGCGGGATTCGAACCCGTGAAACGCTCAGGTCAGGGAACGACCGGGTTCGCCGCGCCGACGCTGGCCGGGCAGGCCTTCCAGTCCGCGTTGACGACGTCGGTGTCCGTGCCGTTCGGGCTGCGGCACACGCCCTGGCCCACCATCGCCAGGTCCGTCACCGTCGACGGAGTCGCGCCCTCGTTGAGATTGACGGGCCCGGAGAAGCCGGGCAGGTCCACGTTGTTCACGGCGCCCTCGTAGGAGAACGCATCGATCAGCGTGTGGGCGGTGTTGTCGATGAGCGCGATCGCGTCCGGGCCGTTCTGCATCGCGTTCGAGGTCCACCCCGTCATGACCTTGATGGCCGGCGCCATGACGCTGACCCCACTACCCGCGACGACGAGGTAGCCACCGGCCGGCAGCGAGCCGGCGGGAGAGAGGTCGATCGTGTCGTAGACGGTCTCGTCCGCGCCGTTCACGAGCAGGAGCTGCTTGCCGGCGAGCGAGACGGCCGCGCCCGTCGGGTTGTAGATCTCGATGTACTCCGTCTCGTCCGTGGACGGCTGGTCGTACTCGACCTCGTTGATGACGAGGTTCTGCACGCCGGTGGAGACGGTGATCGTCGCCGTGCTGGTGCTGCCCCCGAGCGTCGCCGTGACCGTCGCCATCCCCGAGCCCACCGTTTCGGTGAACGAGAAGGTCGCCGCAGTCTGGTTCGCGAGCACCGTGACCGTCGCCGGGACCGAGCCCGCCGTGGTCGTGAGGTTCACGGTCGTGCCGCCCGCCGGCGCCGGGATGTCGAGCGTCGCGGTGAGGGTGACCGAGCCGCTGGCCGGCACGCTCGCTTCGGTGGGCGAGAGCGTGACCGTCGTCGGCTGCTCGGCCACGCCCAGGACGCGCACCATCGCCATCTGCACCATGCCCGCGCCGATCTGGCCGGTGATGACGGTCGTGCCCATCACCAGGCCGCTGACCGGCACGTCGATGCCCGTGGCGCCGTCGGGGACGGTGACGTTCATGACCGTGAGCGTGGTCGGCGACATGGACGTCAAGGTCACCACCGTCGGGCCCTGCGCGGGGCCGGTCAGGTTCACCCGGAGGGGCGTGGGGAACGTCGGGGCGTTGACCGTCCCGACCGTCGTGAACGAGACGGCCGGCGTGAGGCTCGCGAGGTTCGGTGCGCCCGCGACCAGATCTGCCGCGGAGCGGGGGAGGAGCTTCATCACCGAGACGCCGCCGCCCGCCGAGCGGAGCGTGACGATGCCGCGCGTGGACGAGTAGGCCTGACCCACCTGCGGGGCCGGGGTCGGCACGAACAGGAAGTCGTCGACGACGAGGTTGTCGGCCCCCGCCGTCAGCGTGAACTCGCCGAACATCGGCTGGACCGCCGAGACGGTCGCCGCACCGAGCGAGACGAGGACGCCCTCGAGAGCGGCCGCCCGCGGGCCACCCGTCTTCACCTCGGCGTACGTGGCGGACACCGGAGCGGGCAGCGCCTCGGGGCCCGCCGCATCCACGGTGACGCCGGAGACGGACGACAGCTCGATCTGCCCCTGGAAGTTCTCGACCGTGGCTTCGATCGACACCCGCGCCCCGACGTTGGCGGCGGCGAGGTAGGCCGCGTTCGAGGTGAACACGAACATGCCGGAGTTGTCGGTGCCCATGTAGCCGGGGTCGCCCATCTTGGCCTGGACGAAGAAGCCGTTGGCGCCCTTGCCGGTCACGAGCGCGTTCGTCACGCGGACCGCGGTGCCGACAGGCGTCGCGCCCGTCTTGATCGAGTAGATCGACGCCGGGCAGCCCTGCGCGCCCGGGTTCGCCGCCATCGGGCAGGCGTCACAGACGTCGCCCTTGCCGTCGTTGTCCATGTCCGCCTGATCGGTGTTCGCCAGATCGGGGCAGTTGTCGGCCGAGTTCTCGACCGTATCGCCGTCGCGGTCGTTCGGATTGCTCGGCGTGCACGTCGTGCTGTTGGCATCGAGCGGGCACACATCGCAGGCATCGCCCACGCCGTCGCCGTCCGCATCGCCCTGCATGCCGTTGTCGAGAGGGCGCGCCGGGTCGAACACCATCGGGCACTTGTCCGACGCGTTCGGGATGCCATCGCCGTCGCTGTCCGTCGCGGTCGCTTCGCCGGTGAAGATCGTCGAGCCATCGATGCTCTCCGGACGCTCCGGGTGGCACGACGGCTCGTTCATCGGCTCGCCGCACTGGAACGCGGGGTAGCTCGAACCGGCACCCGTCTTCAGCGCCTCGTAGGTCTTGCCGACCTCGCTCGTCGCACACACGCGCTTGGCGCTCGTGCACACGTCGACGGCGTCGCAGTTATCGGCGAGCGCATCGACGGTGGTGGCCTCGCCATACAGCGCGCGCCCGCCACGGAGGACGAGCATCACGTCCTGCGGCTCCGCCTCGATGACGGCGCGGAACGTCTTGCCGTTGGCCTTGAAGATCGCGATGTCGCCGACCTTGCCGGGGGCGAGGAGCCCGATCACGTCGTCCGTCTTCGTGGCGACCGCGGCGTTCGTCGTCACCATCTGCCACATCTCCCGATCGGAGAACGTGTTGTTGTAGTAGTTCCGGTTCATCTCGTCGGCGCAGCGCAGCTCGCGCAGCATGTTCATGGAGCCGGTGGGCATCCAGTCCGTACCCAGCGAGATGTTGACGCCGAGCGCGCGCGCCGTCGTGACGCGGGCCGTGTCGCCGTAGAGCGTGATGTTGCTGCGCGGCGACCAGATGAGGCTGGTGCTCGCCTGCGCCATCGCATCGAGGTCCGCGGGCTTGAGGCCGACGGCGTGGATCATGGCCGTCTTCGGCAAGAGCAGGTTGTTCGACGTGCCCGGGGCCATCGTGTCGAACTCCGACGACGACTGGCAGAGGAACTCGTTGCGCGCGGTGTCGTCGATGCCCTCGGACGTGTGGGGCTCGTAGGAGTCATCGCCGGTGATGCTCGCGGCCGTCGTCGGCGAGCCGCCGTAGTTGCAGTCGCCCGCGCGGCGCGTGCCGGACGAGTCGTTCAGCGGGAACGTGTCGAAGTTCACCGCGCCCTGACCGAGGCCCTCCTGGAGGTTCTCGCGGTCGAGGTTACGGACGAAGCCGGCCTGACCACCGCTGCCGACGATCGACGTGGCGCCGCCCATGAGGAAGCGGAGCTCGCCCCACCGAATCTGATCGCCCGTGGCGCTGCCCTGCGACGGGATCTTCGGGCGGCCGTCCTGGCCGATGCGCCACTGATGACGGTGCTCGTACCGGATGCCGACATCGTTATAGGGCTGGTTCTGCGTGAACGTGATGTGGTCGTGCGGGTTGATGAGGCCGGGCGAGATGACGCCCTCCGCGCACGTGACGACCGTCTGGCCGGCCTCCTCGCAATCGCAGCCCACGCAGCTGATCCGACCCTCGGCGTCGAGAGCCACCTGGCCACCGATATAGACCGTGTCGGGGGTGAGCACGGTGCCTTTCAAGAGCTTGGCCTCACCTCCGGCGGTCACCTCGCAGGTGCCCGAGGCGGGCGGCGAGATGATCTCGCAGACCACCTCCGTCGCTTCCGGGCCGTCGGGCAGGATCCCGTCATCCGGGTTCGAGTCGACGTCCATCGTCTCGTCCCCATCGGGGTTGTCGTCGGACGAATCATCCCCGCCGCAGCTACAGCCAGGTCCCGCGAGGGCTCCTGCGAGCAGGGCAAGCGACAGCCAAAAAACAGACAGGCTCCGGCGCATCGGCGCGGACCCTAGCACGCGATGTTTGACGTTCGCGTGACGAAAGTCGCTCAGTCCAGAGGCTGTTCGAGGCTCTCGGCGACGAAGTCCATGACCTGGGACAGCATCTGCCCGAAGTCATCATAGAACTGCTGATCGACGGCGTTGTCGCGGGCGTCGAAGAGGACCACCGGGTACTCGCCGCTGGCCGTGGGCCGGCTCGCATCGAGGCAGAACCACTCCTGGTGATCCGCGCCAAGGCCGACCACGACGAGGTGGTCACGGAGCTTCTTCTGCGCGCGCGCCTCGAGCGTCCGCGTCACGGACTCGACGCCCACGAAGTCGTGGACGATGCCGAGGTGCTTGGGGATCGCGATGCCGCCGAAGGTACGAAGGAACGTGCGGTACGACGGCGGGAACGGGACGCCCAGCGCTGCTTCGGCCGCGTTGATGGCCGCCTCGGGCGCGGGCCCGGCGATCTCGCACACGCTCTCGTGGTCGCGCAGATGGCGACGGACGCGTTCCACGAGCTCGATGGTGTTGGACGTCATGGCGAGCGCGTCGAGTATAGACCCGATACCTACCTCAAACAGTAGGCCGAGGCATGGCAGGCGGGAATGTCAGTGCGTCCGCGACCGCGAGCCCCATATCGGTGTCCGAGATCTGAAACGTCGTCTGCAGGACGCCGATGAACGGGACCACGCGCCAGCTCGGCACGGTGGACGGTGTCTCGGCGACGAGGGCGTAGACGACCATCCAGTAGCGATCGACAGGGTCGGGCATCGCCGCCGCGACACGCGCCAGCTCGCCGAACACCTGCGCATGCGGCGAGCGCGGCCGGCGGAAGGACCGGTACAGCTCCGCGTCGAGCTCGTCGCGCGAGAGGGTGAGGTCCGGCATCGCGGCGAAGAAGTCGCGCACGCGGAAGCGGTGGTCATCGGTCGCGACCCCGCGCGCGAGGGCCCGCAGGGCAAACACCTCGCAGGCCGCCGGGATGAGGTTCTTGATCCGGAGGTAGCGGTCCTCGAGGTACGGACCGAGCACGCCGGCGTGGGCGTAGCCGATGATCTGCTCCGACTCGAGCGGCGAGATGCGCAGGGCGATGCGAAGTCCGTCGAGGAACTCGATCTCGCCCTGGTGCATCGTCTGGTCGGCGACCGCGACCTCGGCGGCCATCCCGTAGGCGGCGATGCGGTGGATGCGGGCGGGGAGGCCGCGCGCGATCATGGGGGCGCGGGCGAGGGCGTTCCCCGCGAACTGGATGGCGTCGCTCGACAGGTCGATCAGGGTGCGCGACGCCGCCGGGGTCAGGCCCTGGAAGAGCGGGTGCTGCTCCAGCTGGTGCTCGATGACGGCGAGCTCGCGCGGGTCGATCGACCCGTCGGAGTTCATGGCTCCAACCATGGCTTCGATAAGGAAGCGCCGGGGGTCATTGGGTTTCAATGACCCCCCGAGAAGGTCCTTCACGCTCCGGTCCATCGCGACTTGGCGAGATGGTAATCGAACGCGCTATGATCCCGCCATGGCCCGCGGTCTGCTCAGCACACTAGTCGCGTGTGCGGTCGCCCTGGGGACGCCAGCCCGGGCCGAGGCCCAGGGAAAGAAAAAGGTCGAGATCGTGACCGAGCCGGAGGGGGCGACCGTCTACCTGAACCTCAAGGAGGACGGGGCGCTATGTACGACCCCCTGTAACGTCAGCGTTCCGGTCGGCTCGCACACCCTAATTATCGAGCTCGAGAACTACACCTCGCTCCTCGAGAACGTCGACGTCGGCAAGCGGGACAAGAAGCCGAAGTTCACCTTCAAGCTCGAGGCGGCCTCGGGGACGATCCTGGTCAAGGGCCCCCGCGGGGCCGAGATCTCCATCGACGACAAGCCGCGCGGCTCGGCGCCGGCGCGCATCGAGATCGAGCCCGGGACGCACAAGGTCGTGCTCCTGGTCGACGACCGGGAGGTCCACTCCGAGTCCGTCGAGCTCGAGAACGGGGGCGAGGTCACCGTCGAGGGGAAGCGCTTCGTCGAGCCCGCGGACCCGGGGCCGGATATCGACGACACGGATCCCCTGAACCCGACGCCGACCGAGGAGCCCGAGAAGCCAGGCCCGCCGCGTGCCGGGCCCATCCTCGCCGTCTCGGCCCTGGTCACGGTCGGCTTCCGTAACTTCAAGTACGAGAACCCCATGGGGGAGCTGAAGCCCGAGACCGAGGCGGGCCAGGTGCTCGTCGGGCCGTACGTGGAGGTGTATCCGGGCACCCTCCTCGGCGTGAAGGCCCTCCGCGGGCTGGCTCTCATCGTCCACTACGGCCACGGCGCGAACTCCCAGCCCGTGCTCGACGAGAACGAGATGGAGACGGGGCTCTCGACGTACTGGCGGACGTTCCAGGTCAGCGCGCGCCATCGCTGGCTGCTCGGTGACCTCGCCTCCCTCGAGGTCGGGGCCGGCTACGTACGCGACATTCATCGCTTCAACGCGACCGACGCCTCCCAGCTCGTCCAGGTGCCCGACGCGGACTACAGCTCGGTGCGCATCGGGGGCCGCGCCTCGGTGAAGCTCGCCAAGCTGGAGCCGTTCGTGGCGGCCGAGAACCGCATCGTGGTCTCGGGCAAGGGCTTCGGGGATCGCTTCAACAACCCCAGCGCGACCGGCCTCAAGCTCGGGGGCGGCGTCCTGCTCCACGCCGGCAAGCTCTTCTTCACGGTGGAGGCGAGCTACACGCGCTACGCGTGGACGTTCGGCGCCGGCAATCCGATGGCGGGATTCTCGGCCAGCGGCGCCACCGATGCGTTCACCAACGTCGGCGGCTCGCTCGGCTACGAGCTCTAGGCTCCGCGGCGGCTTGGTGTCGAGAAGACGCCCCTAAAACTCGAAGTCGAAGCCGCCGAAGAACGTCGAGTCTCCGACGGAGAGCTTGTCGGACGCGCCGAACCCGTCGACCATGCCGAGCGACCACTCGACGTAGAAGCCGGCGTGATCGACGCCCGTCTCGCGCATCGAGCGCGCGGTGTCGCGATCGATGTTCTCGGCGCGAATGGCCAGGCCCACCGCGCCCACGAAGCCGAAGGTGCCGCCCTTCGCCGTGTTCATCCCGACCGCCGACGCCTCGCCGTTGGGCGCCTTCATCAACCACATGTAGTAGGCGAGGCCGCCCCGTACGAAGGGCACGACCGGCACACCATACGTATCGGAGAGGTACGTGAACCGATAGCCGACGTTGGCCTGGGTCGGGATCAGGCGAAACACCGTCTCGTTGGATGTCGAGCGCAGCCGCTTCGGATCGTCGGGGGACGTGCCCGCCAGGTACGCCGGCGCGGACTTCTGCATGTAGCCGATGCTGCCGCCGACCGTGACCTGCCCGAACCCGCGCCAGAGCACGTAGTCGACGTCGAGCATCGGCAGGATCTGCCAGACGCGCGCGTTGTGCGCGTCGAGCCTCCCGGTGCCCTCCTCGATGTCGTACCAGTCACCGAACATCGCCGCGTACGGGCCCAGGCCCGTGGTGGGGTTCACGCCGATCTGGCCATCGATGTCGGGGATGTACGGACCGACCTTGATGCCGACATGCCAGCGCACGTCGCCGAGGTCGTAGAGGTTCGTGCCGTCGTCGATCTGCGTCTCTTCCTCCCAGTACGGACGGAAGTCATCGGCAGCGGCGGTGCCGGCGAGCGTCGCGACCACGGCGCCAGCCGCGAGCACGGTGCGGCGACGGCCGCGCAGCTTCATGCCGAGGAGGAGCGCGCCGCCGACGAGCAGGCCGCCGAAGGGGCCGCCATCGCCGGGGAGCGTCGTCCCGAGGCAGCCGCCCTGGATCTCGCCGCCGCGGTCATTGATGTCCTCCCAGAGGTCGGTGACCGACTTGGGGAGCACGGTGCTCGTGAAATACGTCCCCGTGTAGTTGCCGTGGAGGTCGACGACGACCAGCGCCACCTCGTAGGGCACGTCGTTCTCGAGGCCCTGGATCGTCAGCGAGTCGGCCGTGGGCGAGATGGCCTCGCCGCACAGGAACGTCGCGTCGAGGTTGCGGAACGCGCTCAGCGGTTCCGTCAGCGGCTCACCCGCGTCGTCCTCCGCAACCGGCGACTCGGTGAGATCCGCCTCGACGGCCGCGCCGCAGACGAGGCCGGCCGTGCGGTACTTCGGTGACACGCGCTCGCCCGCATCGAACACGGCGGCGCCGTTCTGCGCGCAGAAGGCCTGATAGCCGAAGATGCCTTGATCCGTCAGGGCCACATCCCAGGTGATGCGAACGGCTTCTTCGCTCGCGTTGGCGACGATGTTCTCGGGGAGGGCGGGGGGGGTCGTGTCGACGCCGCCGTTGATGGGCATCGAGGTATCGGTGGTGCCGACGCCGATGCTCTCGATGAGCTCGTAGCTGCCGTTCGTGCCCTCGTCGACGAGCACCCACAGGGTGGCGGCCACGATCGGCTTGCAGTTCATGCTCTCGTCGCCGGGGCGGCTGTTGACGAGGTCGAACACGCTGACCCTGATGTCGTTCTGGGATATGTCGAAGTCGTAGATATTGTCGACGACCGTGTCGAGCTTGCGGCACGTCATCATGCGGGTTGCTTCCTGATCGCAGCCCGTGCCGACCCAGATCTCGGCGGGCGTGACCGGGCCCGTGCCCTCGACGCCCATGTTGTAGGCGATCGTCGTCTCCTCGGCGTCCGCCTGCGAGCACTCACAGGTCGCGGTGTTCAGGAAGAAGCGCTGGGCTTCCTCGGTGGTGGGGATGACGAAGTTGCCATCGACCTCGACCCGGAACTCGTCGAAGGAAATCGTGGCGCCAGTGCTCAGCTGCGCGTGAGCCGTCGAGCCGAGCGCGACGAGGATCAGGAAGGCTAGACCCAGACGCATCGGCGCGGCTCGTTGCAAGGGTTGGGCGAGCGGGTGGCCAACAATAACGCCTGATATCACGCGAGGATCGGCGCAGCAACCTCCCGGCCGCGCGCCACATTGGCACTCCCTACGACGCCATACGGGCACGGATGGCAGCGACGAGCTCGGCCGCCCGCGCTTCGGACGCCGCCGTGGCGCGCCGGCCCCACTCGGACGCGTAATAGAGCTCCGTCAGCTCGCTGACCTCGGTAGCCGCCACGTGATCGGTCGCACGCAGGCGCGCGGCGAGCTCGCGCGGGGTCTCGCCGGGGGCGACCACCCCGAGCTTCTTGCGGACTGTCAGATACAGCTCGGCGATCGGTGTGCGCCGCCGGGGCGCCCGGCGTGGTGCTGCATCGGGATCCCGGGCGCGCAGGCGCCGCCGCCGCCACAGCGTCACGCCCAGCACGAGGAGCACGATCCCACCGACGAGCGGGGCGAGCCACTTGATGCGGGCCTTGATCCAGTTCGCGGCGTCTTTCAACGCGGCGCCGATCGACTTGAACAGCGAGAGCTGCGAGACGAGGTCGTACTCGATGACCCACTTGCTCCACTGAAACTTCAGGGTATCGAGCCAGCGGCCGAGGCGGGCGCGCCAGCCGGTACCACCGCGACCGAGCTCGTCGGCCGGGGGCGTGGGATCGAACGTGACCCACGCGCCGGTCCCGTTCACGCCGGGGAAGAAGACCTCGTCCCACGAGTGCGCGTCGCCGGCGCGGACCGCCACGTAGCCCTGGTACTCGTTCCACTCGCCTCCCAGAAATCCGTTCACGTTGCGAACGGGGATGGGCGGCGTGGCCGCGCGGGCGAGGATCGCGAACGCCGACGCGAAGTACTCGCAGTGGCCCTGCTTGCGGTCGAACAGGAAGTAGTCGACGGGCTCCTGCTCGCCCGGGTCGCGCAGCTCGAGCGTGTACGTCAGGTTGCTCTGGAGCCAGTCCATGATGGCAACCGCGCGGTCGTACTGGTTCGTCTTGCCCGCGGTGATGCGCTGCGCGAGGTCGCGCGTGCGCTGCGTGATCTGGGGCGGCAGCTGCGTGTAGACCTCGAAGCCGTTTGGCAACGGGCCCGTGGCGGCGCGCAGCTCGTCGACCGGCGGTGGCGTCAGCTCGGACCACACCGTGTAGTGCAGCGTGTTGCCGTGCTCGAGGCGGATCTCGTCGTTGCGCTCGGGCGGATTGCGGCGCCGCACGACGTGCGCGTACTCGACGATGCGCGGATTGCTGGCGCCGAACAGGACGTCCGAGTCGAGGGGATCGAGCCAGATCTCCTGCTTCACGGTGCGCTCGGCGAGCTCGTCGATCGCGGTCACCGGGATCGCCTTGCCCGTCCACAAGAGGACCCGGCGGTCCTTCACGGGACCCGTCTCGAGCGTCTGTAACGTCCGGGGGGCGCGCCCGCCGCGCAGCCAGCGCCCGTCGGCATACTTGTCGAAGGCCACGCCGCGCCAGTGGAGCGCCGGCGCCGAGCGACTGCCCCAGACGCCATCCATCTCCACGCGCATCACGACCGTCGGATCGTTCTTGATCACGCCGTGGCCGCCGAGCTTCACGCCATCGGTGAACCCCGACAGGGTGAGCCCGCCGCGCTGCTTCAGAAAGAAGCCGAAGCCCACGCGCGGGAGCGAGAGGAAGATCACCGCCGACAGCAGGAACACGCCGAGCGAGAGGATCGCGGTGCCGGCGAGGAAGCGCCCGCCGATGATGCGGCGCGAGTCGAGGATGCGGCGCACCTCCACGCGCTCGCTGCGGCGATCCGCGGCGTGCTTGACGAGCAGGTTCTCCTCGATCTCGCGGCGCAGGTGAAACAGCGTGAGCGCCCAGGTCGCCGTGATCACGAAGCCGAGGAAGCAGATGCCGTACGTCAGCTCGGCGTTCAACACCGAGCCCGCGACGAGCATCAGGAACGAGAGGAGGTAGATCTGCTGCCAGTCCTTCGCCGCGCGCCGATTGAACAGCTTCACGATCGCGAGCCAGATCAGGAACTGGCCGCCGACCGAGAGGAAGTCGCCGCTCGCGATCGCCATGAGCACGCTGTAGGCGAGCGCGAAGACGGAGAGGACCGTCCACAGCCACGTCCACTTCTCGATCTTCACGAGTGGTGGCTCCCACCACCACGACACGGCGATCGCGGCGAGGCCCCCGAGGGTGAGGGGGGCGGCGACGGCCCCGCCGCCCGTCATCGCGAGGAACGCGAAGACGACGAGCATGTACGTCGTCACCTTGTGAGCGACGGCGAACCTCATCTCATACGTCCATCACGGTGGACGCCATGGGGCGGTTGCCAGCGGCCACGCCGCGCGCCGTCACGAGCACGCTCTCGACGCGGGGCGGGATGACGGGGAACGCGACGTCATCGCCGGCGTACGGCAGGAGAGCGAGGGCCTTCGCGATCACCGCCTCGTGCATGCGGCCCGCGCCGGCGGGCACATGCGCCCCGCGCGCGACGAGCTCGACGGTCCAGCCGCTCTCGAGATAGCTCGCGGCCAGCGACGACGCGACGCTGATCGCCCGCTCCACCGCTGCCACCTGCGCCTCGACGGGCGGCGTCAGCGCCCCATCGGCCACGGCGTGCCGTACGGCCTCGGGCAACGCGTTGTCGACACCGATGATGACGCGCTGGGCGAGCTCGTCCTCGTACTCGCGGACCAGCAACCGGCCCGTGCGCGCGCTCGAGCGCCAGTGGATGTCGCGCCGGTCGTCGCCGGTGCGGCGCTCGCGGAGGCCATGGAACTCGCCGCGACGGCCGATGCGGGCCGACGAGGTCTCGCCGCGATTCATCGTCTTCGGGGTGGGCCGGGCCGTCGGATAGACGAGCACCTCGAGGGGGGCGTCGACGTCGCGTGACTTGCGAAACAGCGAGAACGGGAACTTCGTCGCGAGCCGGTAGCCGGTGAGCACGTGCATGCCGCGGCGCGAGAACGTGTGGCGGTAGTTGGTGCGCTGCGTCTTCGCCGGCGGCACCTTCAGGAAGTAGCAGCGCTTGTCGAGCGGCGTGACCGCCCCGAGGAGCGAACGCTTCGAGGCTGCGTCGCCGAACGGCGATGCGGTGGGATCGACGAGGTCCTCGACCTCGATCGAGTAGCTGGCGCGCGTGGCCTTGGTGTTCTCGATCACCAGCTCCATCAGAAAGGGCGTGCCGGCGTGTACCCGGGGCGGAGGCCGGCGCGACACCCTCAGACCGCGCAGCGTCTGCTCCGAGAGGATGCCGGACGCGATGATGAACGACAGCAGCCAGCCGAGGAGCAGGTAGAGCAGGTTGTTGCCCGTGTTCACCGCCGCGAAGCCGATGCCGATGGCGAGCACGGTCACGAGCTTGCCCTCGCGCGTGAACGTGAGCCGCCGCGGCGGACGCAGGCGCTTGCGCAGCCGCTGCCAGAGGGTCGATCCCACCCTCATCAAGTCGGAACCGCGACGCGCGCGACGATGTCGGCGATCAGCCGCTCCGCGTCGATGCGTGCGCGGGAGAGCGAGTCATAGGTCTGCGCGAGGGCGAGGCGGTGCGAGAGGCAGGGCACGGCGAGGCCCTTCACGTCGTCCGGCACCACGAAGTCGCGACCGGCGGCGAGCGCGGAGGCCTGCGCGGCGCGGTACCAGGCGAGGGCGCCGCGCGTGGAGACCCCGACGGCGATGCTCGTGTGCCCGCGCGTCTCCTCGACGATCGTCATCGCGTAGTCGACGAGGGCGTCGTCGAAGCGGATGCTCTCGACGCCATCCTGGAGGCTGCGCACGGCCGCGAGGTCGACGACGGGAGAGAGCTTCGCGACGGGGTCACCGCCAGCACGCTCCTTCAGCAGCTCGCGCTCGATGGCCTTGCCCGGATAGCCGAGCGAGATGCGCATCAGGAACCGGTCCATCTGTGACTCGGGCAGGGGATACGTGCCGTAGTGCTCGGCCGGGTTCTGGGTGGCGAGCACCATGAACGGCGTGTCGAGCTGGTGGGTCGCGTCGTCGATCGAGACCTGGTTCTCCGACATCGCCTCGAGCAACGCGGACTGCGTGCGGGGCGTGGTGCGGTTGATCTCGTCGGCGAGGACGATGTTCGCGAAGATCGGCCCCTTCTTCAGCTCGAACATCTTGCCGTGCTGGTCGTAGATCGACACGCCGACGATGTCGGACGGCAGGAGGTCGCTCGTGAACTGGATGCGCCGGAACGTCCCGCCGAGCGCGGCCGCGAGGGCGCGGGCCAGCGTCGTCTTGCCGACGCCGGGGATGTCCTCCAGGAGGAGGTGGCCCCGGGCGAGCAGCGTCACGACCGCGGCGCGGATGGCCTCCGGCTTGCCGCGGACAACCGTCGCGATCGCGTCCTCGAGCTTGCGTACGGCACCGATGTCAGTCGAGCTCACCGGCGCGGGCGCTACCATGCGCCCCGAGTATAGCGATGATCAGTCGCGGCGGCTCATCAGGAGCTGCAGCACGTACCAGAAGAGCGTCGCGATCGTCGAGAACAGCATCAGCGCGGCCGCCACGTGGGCCTGCGGGGGGAAGTCCCGCATGACCAGGCTCGTCTGATAGAGGATGTAGCCGCCCATCAGCATGATCATGAAGCCCATGAAGATGGCGCCGAGCGAGAACCCGAACAGCATCGAGGCGACGATGACGGCGAGGGCTCCCCACGTGAGCATCGAGAGGACGCCCCGCATGAAGTTGAAATCCTTCTTGGTCACGAACACGGTCAGCGTGAGCCCGACGAAGATGCCGAGCGTGATGACCGTGGCCTGACCCACGATGGACAGGGCGTCGGAGCTGCCGAACCGGAGCATCGCGTACACGAGCAACGGCTGGAGCAGGATGGACTGGGCCGTCACCGCGATCCCGAGGCCGAGGTACTGCAGCCCGCGCGAACGGTCCGACAGCGCGAGCTTCTGCGCGATCACGCCGGAGACCATGAACAGGCCGAGGACGAGCAACCAGTTGAGCTGGCCGCCGAAGGCCCACCGGGTAAAGCCCATTGAGAACTCGGGCGCGTACATCAGGATGCCGCCGGTCAGCGCGGCAAAGGCGACGAGCGCGATCCCGAGGACCCCGTACGTCTTGCGCAGGAATGCGACGCGGTCGCTGACGCCAAGCGTGGCGACGGCGCCGGGAATGAAACGTTCGCGAGCAGTGGCAGCGAATCCCATGGGCCTTCTCCTTGAAGGCTGTGTAGCACCTCAAACCACCAGGCGCAGCACGGCGAGCGAGACCACCAGCGACGGTAGGGTGACGATGAATCCGACTCGGACGAACGTGCCGAGCGGTACCGCCACCCCTCCCCGGCGGAGCTGGTGCGTCCAGAGGAGACCGGCCAGGGAGCCGATGGGCAGGAGGCGCGGCCCGAGGTCCCCACCGACGAGCGCCGCGAAGACATGCGCGTCGGGCGCGCCCTCGAGAGTCAGCGAGTGCAGGAGGGCCATCGGGTGGTTGTCGATGAGGGCGGAGCCGGCGGCGGCGACGGCGCCGATCGTCGCGAGCGGGAACGGGCTGGCCGTGTAGAGCTGACCGAGCGTCGCCGTCACGCCGGCGCGCGCGAGGGCGGTGGCCAGCACGAGGACGCCGAACAGGAAGGGAACGAGCTCCCAGCTCACCCCCGAGGCGAGGCCCCGCACGGCGACGCCGCGGTGCAGGGCGATGGCCACGCACGCGAGCGCGGCCGTCGCGGCCACCGGCCAGATCGGCTGTCCGACGGCGGCGAGGATCGGATACGAGACGATGCTCGCCCCGGTCGCGACGAGGACGAGCTTCGCGTGGATGTCGAGCGGCCGGCTCGGCAGCGCAGGACCGAGGGCGGGCCCGGTATCGGCGAGCACCTCGCGGTAGCACCACCCCAGCACCTTGTACGCGACGAACCAGCCCGCGATCGCGACGGGGATCATGTGGATGGCGTAGGTGTTGAAGTCGATACCGGCGCGATACGACACGACCAGGTTCATCGGATTCCCCGTCGGGAGCGGCGCCACCCCGGCGGCGACGAACACCGCGAAGGCGAACGGCAGGAGGAACTTCGGGTTGCGCCGCGGGTAGACGGTGCGCAGGAGCTCCAGCACGACCGGGGTGAGGAGGAGGATCGCCGCGTCGTTCGAGAGCAGGGCGGCGGTCAGCGCGGAGGTCACGAACACCACGCGGAAGGCCCGCTTGACCGGGCCACGCGTCGTCGGCTCGATCAGCGCCGCGATGCGCGTGAAGATGCCGAGCTCGGCGGCGCACGCCGTCGTGAGCATGATGCCGACGATCGCGATGAGGGGGCGCCACAGGTCGCCGAGGGCATCCTCGACGTCATGCGGCGTCGCCACGCCTCCTAGCAGCGCGATCGCCAGACCGCCGATCGCCCCCACGGCGGGAGCCCAGTGATTGCGCCAGGCCAGCGAGACGCCGAGCGCCACCGCCATCGCGAACACGGCGACGAACAGCTCGTACACGCGCGTATCGTATCAGCGCGACACGTTACAGCGATGCTACGGCACCGCGGAGAGGCTTCCAAGCCAGGCCTCACCATTGCCCAGCTCGCCGTCCTCGTTCGCTCCGCCACACCAGCGCGTGCCATCGGTCTTGAGCGCGCACGTCGCGCTGTCACCACAGGCCACGTCGGCCCAGTTGGTGCCGCCCACCGCTTGCGGCTGGAGCGCGACGGTCATGGCGCCGCCCTCACCGTCGAGGACCTTGCCCCAGCACCAGAGCGTGCGGTCGGCCGCGATCGCGCATGCGTGGTCGTCGCCCAGATCGACGTCGACCCAGTCGCTGCGCACCCCGACCCGGACCGGGACGTCGCTGTCGTCGAACGTGCCCTGGCCGAGCCGGCCATCCCAGCCCGCGCCCCAGCACCACAGCTCGCCGCCGTTGATGATCGCGCAGCCGAACTGCACACCGAACGCGACGGTGTTGATGGGCAGGTCCGGCAGCTCCGCGCGGACGGGCGTGAACTGGTCGCTCGTGGTGAGTGTGCCAAGCAGACCCGTGATGCCCCAGCAGTAGAGGCGCGGGTTCACGCTGCCATCCGTTCGCGTGCCGCACGAGACGTACCGACCTGCGTACGCATCGATCCAGGTGCCGGGGATGACCTCGTCCGTCGAGAAGCCGATGTCGTCGCGCCCGAGCTCCTGGTGCTTGTTGTCGCCCATGCAGTGCAGCTCGCCGCCGGCCTCGACCCAGCACGCATGCTCGAAGCCCGACGCGACGGAGACCGCGGTGTTCGACACGATGACCGGTGAGGTGAGTGTCATGTCGAACAGCGGCGTCCACCCCCACCCGAACATGGTCGTCCCGTCGACGCCATAGCTGGACCACGACCCGAGCTCGAGGCCAGAGAGCTTGCTCGTGCCCGCCTGAACGGGAACGGGATCCTGGCGATCGAGGTACGAGCCGTCGCCGAGCTGACCATCGGCATTCGAGCCCCAGCAGAAGGTCTGGTTGGAGGTCGTCGTGGCGCAGCCGTGGTCGGACTGGGCCGAGATGCTCGCCCAGTCGGTGCGCGTGTCCGCCTGCGTGAAGAGTGTGCCTGGCTCGGGGAGCTGGCCGGCCTGGCCGTACGCGTTGTTGCCGCTGCAGAGGATGTGCGCGTCGTCATCCACGATGCACGTCGAGAAGCCGGCGGCCGCGACGGCGGTCGTGGGCGGCGCGGTGATGCGCGTGGGCGCGAGGGTCTCCGCGGACTGGCCCGGAATCGCGCCGCGCACGGCCTGGCCCCAGCACCACAGCTCGCCCGTGCTCGTCGCGCCGCACGTGTGACCCAAGCCCGCGGCGAGCGATGTGAGAGGCGGGGCCGCGGTCGCGCGTGGCGTCGCCGACCAGTCGCCGGTCCCCGTACCGAGCCGGCCGCGTTCGCCGACGCCCCAGCACTCCGAGGCGCCATCCGCGCGGAGCGCGCAGGTGTGCTCGTCGCCGGCGATCACCTGCGCGTAGCCGTTACCGACGAGGGCAAACGTCGGGTGATCCATGCCGTCGCCCGTGCCGAGCTGCCCGAGCCAGTTCGCACCCGCGCAGTACAGCTCGCCGCTGGCGTTGGTGGTGCAGATGTGATTGGCCCCGATGGCAACGGTGCGCACGTTGGCGCCGACGGCCTGCGGCGGTTCGGCGAGCGTGAGGCTGCCGAGTCCGAGCTGGCCGGCCTGGTTGCGACCCCAGCACATGAGCTTGCGGTCGCTCTGCACCGCGCACGTGGAGTAGTTCGCCGTCGCAAGGGACGCGTACTGCGCCGCCGTGATCCGCGTCGGCGCGAGAAACAGCTCGTCGAGCGCGCCCGTCCCGACCGCGCCGTAATAGTTGAAGCCCCAGCAGTAGAGGTCGCCCGCGCCGCGCAGACCGCAGGTGTAGTCGCCCCCGGTCGCGACGGCCGTCCAGTCCGAGTCGCTGCCGATGCGCGTAGGCGGGGCGATGCCGTCGCCCGAACCGATCAGGCGGCCATCGTCATTCGCGCCCCAGCACCACAGCTCGCCCGTGAGCGTGATGCCGCACGCCGAGATCGCACTCGTGCTCACTGCCCGCCAGCGACCGTCCGGCAGTGGCGCGTCGGGCTCGACGCCATCGGTGGTGTCGCTGGGCGCGTCCGCGATGTCGTCATCCGATGGGATGTCATCGGTTTCGTCCGAGGAGTCGAAACCAAACCGGCCGCAGCCGGCAAGGAGGATCACGAGTGCAATTGCTCTCATGGCACCACCACCAGGTCAGGGGTCCACGCCGTACCCGTTCCGAGCTCGCCGGCGTCGTTCGCGCCGCCGCACCAGCGCGTTCCGTCGAGCTTCACCGCGCAGGTGTTGTGATAGCTGAGGCCGACGTCAGCCCACTCCGCGCCACCGATCTGGATCGGCAGGAGCGAGAACCCGACGTCCTTCGGGCCCGCCTGGCCCTGATCCCCATGTCCCCAGCACCAGAGCGTCTTGTCAGTGGCGACCGCGCACACGTGCCAGTCGCCGGCATCGATCGTCTTCCAGTCGTCACGCGTGCCCACGCGCACGGGGATGGCCTGATCATCCTCCGTCCCGATCCCGAGCCGTCCCCATTCGCCACGGCCCCAGCACCACAGCTCGCCTGCGCCGATGATCGCGCACCCGAACTCGTCGCCGAACGTCACCTCCCGGACCGGGAGGTCGGGGAGATTCGAGAGCGCCGGCACGAGCTGGTCCTGGGCGCCGACGCCAGCGGCGTACGCCTGGCCCCAGCAATAGAGGCGCGGGTTCGTGCTGCCGTCGTCCCGGGTCCCGCACGTCGCGCTCGGGCCCGCCCAGACGTTGCGCCAGACACCAGGGATGGTCACGTCGGTCGCCTCGGTCGTCGTCCCGTCACCGAGTTGACCGTGCTCGTTCAGGCCGGTGCAGTGCAGCTCGTTGCCCGTCACGATCCAGCAGCCATGATCACCGCCCTGGGTGACGGCGAGGGTGTTGCTGTTCCGCAGCGCTGGCACGAGGCGATTCGTGTCGTCGTGGATGTCGTAGCCCCAGAGCCACATCTCGTTGCCCCGGAGGGCGAGCGTCGCCCACGAGCCGGCGTGCACCGAGTCGAAGGTCCCAACACTGACGGGCGATTGCCGATCGACCGCCGCACCGTCGCCGAGCTGCCCGCTGGCGCCCGTGCCCCAGCAGTGGGTGGTCCCGCCCGTCGTGCGTCCGCACATGTGATTGGTCGAGCCGTCGAGATCGGTCCAGTCGGTGCGCGCATCGGCCTGGCGCATGACCGCCACTTCCCCCGCCGGCGTCCCGAGCTGACCGGCCGAGTTTCCGCCGCTGCACCACAGGCGGGCTTCGTCATCGAACAGGCACGTGGCGAAGGCACCGAGCACGAGCGCAGCGGGAGCCATGCTCGTCGGCACGATCGTCGGATCGAGCTCGCGCTGCTCGTGGCCAGGGATGCGCCCCCGACCCGCGTGGCCCCAGCACACCAGGTCGTTCTGGAGGGTCAGGCCGCAGGTGTGGTCGTTGCCCGCGTAGATCGACGCGAGCGCGGGCGCAAGCGTGCGCGTCGGGGTATCCCGGTTGTCCCAATCGGCCGTCCCGAGGCGGCGCTCCCAGTTCACGCCCCAGCACCAGGACTCGCCATTCGCGGCGAGAGCGCACGTGTGCTTCGCCCCGACGGCGATCTGGGTCCATCCGAGAGCGAGCGGCACGGAAGTGGGCGTGTCGCGCGAGCTCGTTGGTCCGAGCCCGAGCTGCCCGGAGTCGTGGTCCCCCCAGCACATGAGTGCGTCGCCCTGCAGGCCGCACACGTGATAGAGCCCGATCCCGATCGCGGTCCAGTTCGTCGCGGCATCCCGGCGGGTCGGCGGCTCGGAGGCCGTCGGCGTACCCGGCGCGACTTGATTCTCGGTGTTCCCCCCCCAGCACCACAGCTCGCCGGTGACCGTGATCGCGCAGGTCGTGAAGTCGCGGGTGGCGATCGTCTTCGCCGGGCCGATATCGATGTGCTGCGGCGAGGGCGCGACGAGATCCAGCGGCCCCGTGCCGACGGCTCCGAGCCGGTTCAGCCCCCAGCACCAGACGAGGCCCTCGCGGTCGAGGGCGCACTGGTGCTCGCGGCCGACCGCAACCTCCGCCCAGTCGGTGCGTGTGTCGACGCGCAACGGCGGCACGGTCGAGCTCGACTCTGGCCCAACACCGAGATGGTTGCTCCAGTTCGCGCCCCAGCACCACAGCTCGCCATTTGTGGTCACGCCGCAGCCCGAGGCGCCCGAGATCGAGACCTGCGCCCAGCGCCCGGCAGGCAACGGCGCATCCGATCCCATCGCATCGGGATTCAGGCCGTCGTCGGTCGCGAGCTCATCGAAGCCCAAGCGTCCGCACGCGCTCGCGACGAGCGCAATGCAGAGAAGCCCCGACCCCGCACGCATGACCCGCATCGTATCGCCGACGACGACGCGCCGCGATGTAGGCCCTGCTGCGCGGGGGTGAGATGGTTAGCGGCTCGCCTTGAGCTTCTTGATCTCGGCGATCAGCTCGGGCACGGACTTCTCCCAGTCAGCGACGAGACCGTAGTCCGCCACCTGGAAGATCGGCTCGTCCTTGTTCTTGTTGATCGCGACGATCGTCTTGCTGCCCTTCATGCCGGCGAGGTGCTGGATGGCACCGGAGATCGCGACGGCGAAGTACAGGTTCGGGGCGACGATCTTGCCGGTCTGACCGACCTGCCAGTCGGCGGGGACCATCCCGGCGTCGGTCGCGGCGCGGGACGCACCCATCGCCGCGCCGAGGAGATCCGCGAGCTCCTCGAGGACCTTGAAGTTCTCGCCGTTCTTCATGCCGCGGCCGCCCGCGACGACGACCTTCGCGTCGCCAAGATCGGGACGGTCGGACTTCTGGGCGTCGAGCTTCACGAACGTGGCGCCGAGGGCGTTCACGCTGCCGGCATCGGCCGTGGAGACGGAGCCCATACCGGACTCGCCCGCGGCTTCGAACTCCGACTGGCGAACCGTCACGGCGATCACGGGCGTGTTGATCGCGACCGTCGAATAGGCGTTGCCAGCGAGGATCGGGCGCGCGAACGTGGTCGCGGACTCGACCTTCGAGATGTCCGATGCCTGGCCGGCATCGAGCAACGCGGCGGCGCGCGGGATGAGGTCCTTACCGACCGACGTCGCGGTGGCGGTGACGACCGTCGCGCCGGTGGCCTTCACCTGCGCAGCCACGACGGGCGCGTAGGTCTCGGCGAGGTAGTGCTCCAGCGCGTCGCTCTCGACGACCACCACCTTGGGGGCGAACTTCGCGGCGTGCGCGGATGCGGCCTGCGCGCCCTTGCCGACGAGGAGGATCACGACCTCCCCGCCGTGGTGCTTCGCGATCTCGCGCGAGGCGGTCAGGTTCGCGAGGGCGCTCGTGCGGAGCTGCCCATCGGCGTATTCACAGAATGCGAGGACGTTGCCCATTGGAATCTCCTTAGAGCGCCTTCGCCTCGTCGGCGAGCTTCTTCACGAGGGTGGGGACATCGGACACGAACTGACCGGCCGCGCGCGGCGGGGGCAGGGCGACCGACTTCTCTTCGATGGCCGGCTTCGGCTCGGCGCCAAAGTCCGCCAGCTTCTTCTGCTCGAGCGGCTTCTTCTTCGCCGCCATGATGCCCTTCAGCGACGGGAGGCGAGCGCCCTCGCCGGAGTAGTTGTGCGAGTCCGGCGTGACACCGTTCTTCACGCTCTTCGGCGCGACGATCCGGAGGTCGACGGTGATGACGCTGTTCAGCGGCACCTGCTTGTACTCGACGCCGCCATCGACCTCGCGACCGACGGTGAGCTTCTTGTTGGCGCTGTCGAGCTCGATGGTCGCGGCAAACGTCGCCTGCGGCCAACCGAGCTTGCCGGCGAGCATTTGCCCGACCTGGTTCGCATCGCCGTCGACGGCCTGCTTGCCCATGATCACGAGGTCCGGCTTCTCGGACTCGACGATCGCCTTCAGGATCTTCACGACCGTCAGCGAGTCGATCTCGCTGTCGTTCGCGACGACGTGAATCGCACGGTCCGCGCCCATCGCGAGCGTGGTGCGGATCTCCTTTGCGGCATCGTCAGGTCCGATCGACACCACGACGATCTCGCCATGCTTCGAACCGTCCGCGCCATTCTCGATGAGGCGGAGGGCGGTCTCGACGGCGTATTCGTCGAATGTGTTGACGATCCAGGACGCACCGGTGAGGTCGATGTGGTTGTCCTTGATCTTCGTCTTCTGCGTCGGGTCGGGGACCCGCTTCACGGGCACCAGGATCTTCATCGTGACAGCTCCTTCGTCAGGCCTTGAGTAACCAGCGCAACCACCCAGTCGGCGGCGCGCACGATATCGAACTTCTTCGGACGGACACCAGGTGTTGCCGACGGAACCGCCGGCTGCCGCGCGAGCACCCATGCGAGGGCGAGCTCGTCGAGCATCCCGAAGATCATACGGGCCGCGACATGCGCCGGCACGTCGTCTCCGATCAAGCCCTGGTCCTGGCCTGCGGTGACGATGCCGCCGAGCATGCGCAAGAACTCCACGAAGGCGGGGTTCTCGTACTCCTTCATGAACTTGCTCGACTGACGGAGCTCGATCGTGAGGACCTCGGCGGCGGCGGGCTCGTCGTGGACGAGCTTCAGATAGGTCCGGATGAACGCGCGGAGCTGCTCGACAGGCCCCGGCTCGGCCCCGATCGCGGCGCGCAGGGCATCGTTCACCTGTTGCATGCGGGTCTCGAACAAGGAGATGAGCAGGTCATCCTTGTTCTTGAAGTAGAGGTAGATCGTGCCGTCGGCAACGCCGGCATCCTTCGCGATCTCGCTGACCCGGGCGGCGAAGAAACCCCGCTTGGCAAAGACGCGCTCAGCCGCCGACAGGATGCGGTCGCGCTTGTCGCCCCGATCGATCCCACCACCGTCCCCTTCGGCACGGCTTCGCGCGCCCGTCCGGCCTCGCTCGTCCGCTGAATGAATCGTCATTCAGCAACGGGATACCCTCCGTGACGGGCTGCGTCAAGAACCGCACGCGTTGAAACTGGCCCCGCGGTGCACTACAACCCGGTCGTGTCCATTACGCGGAAATCACGGAGCTTACTTCTCGCAGCCACGCTGCCGTTCCTGATGGGCGGGGCGTGCGAGAAGAAGAGCCAGAACGCGACCGACAACGGTGCCGTCGAGGCCGCTGATCGCGCGACCCAAGAGGCCGGGCCAGTGGACAAGACGCCGCTGCCGAACGTCGACGTCAGCAAGCTCACGACCGAGCAGCAGGACCTCTTCTACAAGCTGATCGGCTCCCTCACCTCGCCGTGTGGCAAGGGCCACGCGCTCCGCGTGTCGGTCACGCAGGATCAGACGTGCAAGCGTGCGCCGTTCGCGGTGCGCTTCATCATCGCTCTCCTCGACGACGAAGCGTCGGAGACGATCGTCCGCAAGGAGTACACGAGCAAGTACCAGGACCAGGCGAACCAGGCGACCGTGAAGGTCGACGTGACAGGCGCCCCGCAGGTTGGTCCCTCCGACGCGCCGATCCGGATCGTCGAGTTCTTCGACTACGCGTGCCCGCACTGCGCGGACGCGAAGGAGATGTTCGACGAGGTCGTCGAGAAGCACGGCTCGACGGTCGTCGAGTACTTCAAGATGTTCCCCCTCGGGAACTGGCCGGACTCGCCCATCGCCGCCGCGGCGGCGTATGCCGCGAACGCACAGGGCAAGTTCAAGGAGATGCACACGCTGCTCTTCGCCAACGCCCCGCGCCACAGCCTCGAGAACGTGAAGTTCTATGCCACCCAGCTCGGGCTGGACGTGGCCAAGTTCGAGGCGGATGCCCGGAGCTTCGCCACCAAGGTCGAGAGCGATCGCAACGACGGCAAGGCCGCCGGGGTCAGCTCCACGCCCGCCATCTTCGTCAATGATCGCAAGTACACCGGCCCGCTGTACGCGAAGTACATGAGCATGTGGATCGAGGAAGAGCTCGCGGTGAATCGGTGAGGGGGGCGCGCCGTCTCACTCCCATGCGCGCGTTGCTCGTCCTCCTGGTCCTGGCGGTCATCGCAACGGTTGGGACTCCCGCCTCCGCGGACGTGCTGAAGGTCGGCGAGAAGTACGCCGAGCTCGATGTCGCCGTGGACGCGAAGGGCAAGGCCTTCAAGCTGAAGGCCTACAAGGACAAGTGGGTCGTCGTCACGGTCGGCGCCGCGTGGTGCAAGCCCTGCAAGAAGGAGCTGCCCGTGTGGGACAAGCTCGCGGCAACGTACAAGGGCAAGGTGACCTTCGTGGCGCTCGATGTCGATGACGAGATCAACGACGGCAAGAAGTTTCACAAGAAGCTGAAGCTCAAGAACATGACGCTCGTGTACATGCCGGCGGCGAGCTCCAGCGCGGCCGGTCGTTACGGCGCCGAGACGATGCCGACGACGTTCATCGTCGATCCCAAGGGCGTCGTCCGCCACGTGCACTCGGGCTTCAACGAGTCCGATCCGTCGGGCGAGTCGAAGAAGCTCCAGGGCGCGCTCGACAAGCTGCTGTCCAAGACCTGAGCCGCTACGGGCCGCTCAGTGGCGGGTCCAGGTCTCGTGGCGCATCGGCCCGGGGAGGCCGGGCACGCACGGAGCGAACGCCACGGGCGGCGTGATCTCGCGGCGCTCGACCTGCAACGTGGTGCCCCGGCACGCAGTCATGACGATGGGCGCCTTCTGGTCGCAGCGCTCGGAGCCCCGCATGTAGCGCCGGGTGACCTCACCGCGGACGTCGCCCGCGTCGCGCGCGAGGTCCAGGGCACGAGGGGAGACCTCGCTGCCGGGTACGCCGGCGATATCGTCGAAGAGCGGGTACCCCTCGAGCTGGCCGCGCTGCGCGCCCTTGCCCTCGAGGAGCATCCACTGCTGGCCGGTCTCCGTGGTCCACACCCCGGTGAGGCTCTCGGTGCAGGACGAGAGCGCAGGGCGCTCCTGGGCGCATCCGCCAAGCGGCCAACCGACCAGCACCGCCAGGAGCGCGGCGCGCATCGCCTAGACGCCGGCCTGGGCCTTGAGCGCTTCGGCCTGATCGTGGGCGCGCAGCGCGTCGATGATGTCGTCGAGCTGGCCGTCCATGATCGCCGGCAGGTTGTGCTTCGTGAGCCCGATGCGGTGATCGGTCACGCGGTCCTGCGGGAAGTTGTAGGTGCGGATCTTCTCGCTGCGGTCGCCGGAGCCGACCTGGCCCTTGCGAGACGCCGCCTCGGCCGCTGCCTGCTTCTCGCGCTCGCTCTCGAGGATGCGCGAGCGGAGGATCTTCATCGCCTTCGCGCGGTTCTTGATCTGCGACCGCTCGTCCTGACACGCCACGATCGTGCCCGTGGGCAGGTGCGTGATGCGCACGGCGGAGTCCGTCGTGTTGACGTGCTGACCGCCGGCGCCCGACGACCGGTACGTGTCGATCTTCAGGTCCTTCTCGAGGACGACGACGTCGACCTCTTCGGCCTCGGGCAGCACCGCCACCGTCGCCGCCGACGTGTGGATGCGCCCGGCGGCCTCGGTGGCCGGCACGCGCTGCACGCGGTGCACGCCCGACTCGAACTTCATCTTCGAGAAGACGTCCTTGCCGTCGACGAGGACGATGACTTCCTTGTAGCCGCCCGACGTCCCCTCGGAGAGGGACATCACTTCCATCTTCCAGCCGTGCCGCTCGGCGAAGCGCGTGTACATGCGGTAGAGGTCGCCCGCGAACAGCGCCGCCTCGTCGCCGCCCGTGCCGCCGCGGATCTCGATGATCGCGTTCTTGCCGTCGCTGGGGTCCTTCGGCAGGAGCAGGATCTTGAGCGCCTGCTCGGTCTCGGCCCGGGAGGCCTCGAGGGCAGCGAGCTCCTCGCGCGCCATCTCGCGCAGCTCGGGATCCGGCTCCGCATCGGCCATCTGCTTGGCGGCGGCGAGATCCGCCACGAGCTTCGAATAGGCACGCCACGCGTGCACGAGCGGATCGAGATCCGCGTGCTCGCGCGACAGCTTCATGAACTCGGCGCGCTTGTTGATGACCTCGGCAGTGCCGAGCAGCGCTCCGACTTCGTCGAGACGGCGCTCGAGCGCCGTCATCTTGTCTTTGAAACCCTGAGACTCGAACAAGGAACGAGCTCTTTAGCTCAGTCCTTCTTGGCGCCAGCGACGTTCGCGTACTTCTTGTTGAAGCGGTCGATACGGCCGGCGGTGTCCATGACCTTGTGCTTGCCCGTGAAGAACGGGTGGCACTGCGAGCAGATGTCGACGCCGAAGTCTCCGCGCGTCGAGAACGTGTTGTGGACAGCCCCGCACGCGCAGGTGATACGAGCGGGCATGTAGTGGGGGTGACCGACGGTGTCCTTCATGGCGGCCGGTATCTATAGGCAGCGCAGACGGCGGTGTCAACAGCCCAGGAGGCCTAGGCCGAACGGGCCCGCCCACCCAGACGCGCCAGGGCCACATCGGGGTAAAGGGGCAGAATCTCTTTGCCAATTCGGAGGTCCTGGACCCCTTTGTACCGGGCGGACAGGTCCAGGGAGACGTAGACCTTGTTCGTATCGAAGACGCCGAAGCTCGTGGAAACCACGATCTGCTCGTCTCCGACCTTCTCGAACCCCTCCGGCACCACGTCGTGGCCGTAGATGCACATGGTCCCGCCCATGGCCTTCACGAACCGCTGCGCCTCGCGCTGGGTGGCCGACCGCGCCCACAGAATCTTTCCGACCACCGGGGTGTCGAGCACGTCGAGCGGGCTCGCGTACTGCGCCCCCGACAGGTCCGCTGCCTCCAGGTCGGCCACCGAGTCGCATTGCGCGGCCGGCGCCCCGTGCGTGAACACCGCCCCGCACTTCGACACGGCCGCGAGCGCGAACGTGTGAATGATGCCGCGCATCCGCGCGGTGGCCGCGGGCCCGAGGATGTGCTCGAGCAGCGCGACCTCGTCGGCCGCGAACTTCGCCGTGTGTGGGCCGCCGATGTGCCCGTGCTCGTGATTGCCGAGCAGCGCATGCACACGCCCCGGATACTGCGCCGCCAACCCCGCGTAGGCGATCATCACCTCGCCCGACGCATCGCGATAGTACTCGCCGAGGAAGTCCGGCCAGTCTTCCTCGTCGATGTGGGGCCCGTGAATCAGGTCGCCCGTGAACAGCAGATGCGCATCGCCCTGATGCTCGAGCAACGCTTGCTCGAAGATCTGCACCATGCGCTGGTAGTCGCGCATGCATCCCTGCAGGTCGGTGCAGACGAGCAACCGACCGTGGTCGGGTAATCGCAGCACGCGTGCCATTCGATCTCCACGCTACCAGTCGTGCTCTCGGATCTCCATGTAGGATGACCAGGCATGCGACGCGTCCACGCGATCGTCTCGGGCCGAGTCCAGGGCGTCTCGTATCGCGCTGCCACCGCCAGCATGGGCCGGCACCTCGGTGTGGTGGGCTGGGTCCGCAACAAGAGCGATGGCTCCGTCGAGCTCGAGGTCGAAGGTGACGACGAGAAAGTCGCCGCGTTCCTCACCTGGTGCGAGAAGGGCCCGCCCGATGCCCGGGTGAGCGGTGTCGTCCAGACCGAGCAAGCGGTCACCGGCGCCGACGCCACGTTCAGCGTGAAGCGCTGACTACCGGCCGTCACGGCGCACGGACGCGGCCACCGGGAGGCGACATGGCGGTCGTGGTGATGGGGGCCATCAGCGGACTGGGAACGCCGCCCGCGACCTCCACGATCGCCTCGTGAGTTCCCGCGAAGAGCGGACGCACGATCACGTCGAACGTGCACACGTCGCCACCGGCGAGCAGCGCGTCGGTGCAGGTGTCATTGGTGACGGTCACCTCGTTGGCGTTCTCGCCCGAGACCGTCACGACGAGCGGACCGTGTGTGGTCGTGCCCACGTTGGTGACGTAGAACGGCGTCGGGGAGCTCGCTTCGCCCACGAGGACCTCGAGCTGGTACAGGGCTGGAGTCATGACCAGGATGTTGTCGACATTGGTCCCGAGCGTCTCGAGCGAGACATCGATCACGACGCCGCTCGCGACGATGCGCAGCGTGGCCGTCGAGGAGCCAGCGCGGGTCACCCTCGTCAGGACCTGCAGCGTACAGCTCCCGCCCGGCGCGACCACGCCGCAGGGTGTCGTGACCTCGAACTGGCTACCATCTGGCCCGACAATCGATGTCGTCAGTGGCCCTGACGCCTCGTCGCCGCTGTTCGTGACCGTGACCGTGGCGGTCGACGAATCGCCGACGCCAACCACTCCGAAATCGAGCGACGTTGTATCGACGGCGAGTATGGGCCCGGTGGCCATCCCGTCGCGAGGCGCATCGGTCGCCCCGTCCGGTGTCGGCGCGATGGCGTCGTCACCACAGGCCCAGAGCGCAAGCACACACGCCATCCACCCCACTCGGATCATACGAGCGAGTGTAACAGCTACGACGTGAGACCGAGGAGCTCTTGTGCTTCGGGGTCGGGCGGACGGCACACCACGCGGTCGGCGGTCGCGAGCTTCGCGTGGATGACGTCGCAGACCGGCGTGAACGACGCCTTCTGGAACGCGCGCAGCGACGCCTGATTGTCAGCGGCGATGAGGGCCCACGAGCGATACGTATCCGTCGCGCGGAGCTCCTTCGCGAGGTGCTCGAGCATGACGGGCGCCACGGCGCGGCCGCGGGCCGCCGGAGCGACGAAGACGCTGTGGATGTAGGCGTCGTACTTCGACATGCGTAGGGTCCGGCCGAGCTCGGGGGCTTCGATGGGACCACGCGCCGCCCACGAGATGCCGGCGGGCCGGATGCCGAGGCTGGCGAGCACGGCGCGATCCCCACGGCGCCACTGCATGCGGGCGGTGGTCTCGTCGAAGGCGAGCTGCTCGACGAGGTCGGCGCGCTGCTGCTCGTCGAGCGCGTCGTAGTCCGGCTCCATGAAATTGTGCAGCTCGAGGCCGGCCGGGGCGGTGATGCCACGCGTCCAGAGCTGGCCGCGATACAGGCAGAACCGATCATAGGCGGCGACGCTCGCGGCGGCGCTGCGGATCTTCGTCCAGGCGGCGCGAGCTTGCGCGGCGGCCACGGCCGGC
>JALHPV010000025.1 GCA_022842285.1 Kofleriaceae bacterium | reverse complement strand
CCTCATCACATCGCACCGCCCTTCGGCGGCGCTTCGGCCCTCGGGCACGCCGCGAGCCTCATCACATCGCACCGCCCTTCGGCGGCGCTTCGGCCCTCGGGCACGCCGCGAGCCTCATCGCGCCTGCTTTCGCTTACCGGCCACCATGTCGTAGTAACGGCGTAGCAGATCGTAGAGCACCAGCTCCTGCGCGCGCGGAGAAGCGGCGAGGACGCGGTTCACGTGCATGTGTACGAAGCTCCCTGCGAGCTCGGGGAGGTCGGTCCCCGCCAGCGCGGGGGCGAGGGCGCGGATCGCCGTCGAGCGGACCGCGAACGCCGCCCGCGCCGGGGCAAGCGCGGGCTCGCTCTCGGTGAGCGCAGCCTCCACCTCGGCGCGCACGCGACGGTACTTCTCGCCGAGGCGTCGCTGATGATCGGTGTCCATGCGGACTTCGGCACCGAACGTGTCACGCAGGCTCGTGATGCGCCGCCGCTTCGCGGCTTCGTCGAGGCCGAGATCGTCGAACATGCGGTCGATCCCGACGAGGGTGGCGCGCCAGAGGAGCTCGGTGCCCTCTGCGCCCGGGTACGCCTCGATGATCGTGGCCGCGGCCTCGCTGTCGGCAGCGAAGATGCGCTCCGCGGTCTCGATCCACGATGCTCCTCCGTAGCGCTCGACCTCGCGCTCGTAGGTGTCGAGCTGCGTCCGCCACACGATGCCCGCCTCGAGGGCGGGGGCGACCGCCTCGGCGAGCCGGGGGAGCACGGTCGACAGGAGCGTCGCGGCCTCACCCTCCACGCGCACCCGCAGATGCGGGTCCGGATCCGCGTAGCGGAGAAAGAACCACTGCGTCGCGTGGCCCGCGGCCACGACCTCGCGCAGCGCCGGCACGAGGAGGCGCAGCACGTCGTCCTGCACCGACGGTCCGGCGTAGTACTTCACGAACAACCACGGCGAGCCCGGCGGAAACGAGCGCGCGATCACGCCGGGGCGCGCGCGGACCGGGGCGACCGGGGCCGCAACTACGGGCCGCGAGTAGAAGAGCTGGAGCTCGTGGACGTAGTGGCCGTCGTCGCTCGTGACCGCGAGCTCCCCCGGCGCGGGGAACAGCTCGAGCACGATGGCGGTCGTTTGGCCGCGTACGAGGTTGGCGAAGCTCGCCACCGAGAGGGGATTGTCGAGATCGACCGCCAGCTCGTTGTCCGCGTCGGCGAGGACGATCCAGCGCGGCCACTCGAGCCGGGTGCGCAGCGCGGCCACGCCGGCGGCGAGAGAGCTCGCGGCCGCCAGCGCGCCGATGTCGCTCGCTCCGAGCACCCAGCGCGCCCGGGCGATCACCACGCGGCCGCTCGTCACGCGCGGCAGTCGCGGCGCATCACCGAGTGCGCCCCAGCTCCACTGCGGCGTGGCGCGCCCCTGCTGGGCGAGCGTGCCGAGGAAGCGGTACATCGCGAGCGAGCCGCGCTGGTAGTTGTGCGCGGTGGTGAGGCACGGCACGACCTCGCGATCGAGACGTCGCGACCGCAGCACCACCCGACCGTCGACCACGGAGACGAGGAGGTCGGTCACCGGCAGCTGCTGCGCCTCGACGAGGCCGCTGCGCCCGAGGTACGGAATCTCGTAGTCGCGGAGCACCGGCCGCAGCAACACGTTGCCGACGCGCCCATCGGGGAGATGTGCGATCTCGGCGAACGCCGCGTCGGGCCGGCGCGCAGCTTCCTCGCCCACGAGCTCGCGGGTGAGCGCTTCGATGGCGGGCTCGCCGTGACAGAACCGCCCGAGCATCCGCGCGCCCGGGGCGTCCGGAGGCAGGATGCGCACGAGGAACGCGCCCTGGGCGAGGGCGGCCGGCGATGCGGCGGCGATCGCGATCGGGGCGACGAAGCTGTCGGCGAGCCGGGGCATCGGATCGCGAGCGAGCGCCGCCTCGTCGGCGGGCGTGAGGTCGAGCACGCGCGCGCCGGTGGCGACCAGACTCAAGAGATGGGTCTCGCGCGCGCTCCACGCCACCTGCCGGTTCGGCGGGCGCGTCGGCGGCGCGACGTCGAGAAGCGGAGCGGCCAGCGGCTTCGCGTGCCCGAACCCGATCCCGATCTCGTCGTCGAGCACGTCGACGAGCGGCATCTCGCGCTGGTCGTAGCGCGCCGTGAACGCCGTCCGGAAGGCCCCCATGCCATCGCTGTCGGAGCCCGCGCCGATGCGATGGAGCAGCGCGAGCCCGCGCGTGACCTCCTTCACGACGTCGTCACCGACGACGAGCTCGCTGGCGGAGCGAAACAGGTCCACCTGCACGAGGCGGTCGAGGGTCACGGGCACGCCGAGCGGTTCGAGGGCCGTCACCACCTGCTCGTACGCCGCCGGGGCGATGCCGAGCGGCGCCTCGCTGATAGTCGCGAGCTGATCGCGGGCGGCCCGCAAGGCCTCCGCGGCCCGGGGGTTGCCACCCGCGGCGAGCTGCTCGATCAGCGGGTCGGTCGGTTCCCGTCCCGTGACCTGCGGCGCGAGCGGATCGACGAGGATCTGCGACGCCACGAGCTGATCGACGAACGCCGCCGCATTATCGGCTCCGATGTCGGGATCGGCGCACAGCGTGGCGACCAGCTCCGCCCGCGTCGCCCCGCCCTCGGCCCGCGCGATCACCGCGAGCAGGTAGTCGGTCGGCTCGAGCTCGACGAGGTGATACGCCCGCTGCGGCTCCTCGCGTACTTCGGCGTACCGCAGGCGTCCGGCCGCGCGATACAGGCTGCTGTTGGGGCGGTAGACGAGCGTCGCCGCGATATCCGGGTCGGCGGCGAGCGTCGTGGCCGCGCGGGCGAGGTAGTCGTTCTCGAGCCGGACGTGGCGGCGCGCCGTGGCTCGCGGTCCGATGGCGAGCTGGGTGGCGCCCCCCACGCGGCCAACGCCCAGCGTCGAGAACAGCCCGAACGGCGTCGGACGGGCGGCCATGCGCGCGAGGTAGCGCACCAGCGACTGCTCGACCCCACGGGTCTCCGGATCATCGGGATTGGCGATCCAGCGCGCGAGCTCGCCGACGAGCACGGGCGACGCGATGAACAAGGCCTCCCGTACGACGGGATCCTCGACGAGCGCACGCAGCTGCGGGCGTAGCGCAGCAGCGTCGCCCACCCAGGTCACGAGCGTCTCGATCGGGAGCAGGGGCACACGCGCGACACAGGTCGACAGCGGGCGGTGCTCGAAGTCGCGGTCGCTCATTGCCCCGCCGGTGGGAGGTCGACGAGCAGGAGCCGGTCCCAGGCCGGCTCCGCCGTCCCGAGCGCGCCGAGGAGCGCGAGTCCGATGCCGGTGGCGCCCTCGAGGAACCCGGGGGTGGGCGACCAGTCTCCCGTCTGGCCACCGGGCGGCGGCGACCAGAACCCTCCGATGCCGCCCTCGCGGCGGAACGCGAGCGCGCGCTCGAACCACCGCGTGCTCGCGGCGCGCAGGGCAACGTCACCGGATGCGGCGTAGGCTCGACCGAGCAAGTGCCCGAGGCCACTCGCGCCGTGGCACAGCCCGGCGTCGACGATGCCCGTGGCCTTCAGGTCACGCTCGGCCACGAGCGCCATCAGCTCGCGCGCGTCGGCGATGCTCGCGCCGGTGCGCGCACACGCCCCCCAGGTGAGCACCGCGACGCCCGGATCGCCATAGCACCACGCCGTGCGTGTCGGATGAGGCGCGTGCCCCGGGCCCGCGTCGCTCGGATCGGGCGCCCTCACCTGCGCGGGAAACCGACCGCGAGGCGTGACCGGCCCGGCCTGGGCCCACAGCCAGGTCACGGCTGCTGCCAGGAGCTCTCGCTCGGGCGGGCCAGCGACCCCGAAGTCGAACGCCTTGCCGAGGAGGGCGATCACGCCCGCCACACCATGCGCGGCGCCGCAATCGAGGACCGTACGCCCGCTGCGCGTGGTCTCCCAGGCGGCGCCCTCGGGCACGGCGCGGCTGCGAGCGACGAGCTGGCTCACGACGCGGGCGAGGCCCTCGCGGGGCAAGGCGGCGGTGGGGTCGTTGACGAGCCGCTCGACGAAGTAGGCCCCGAATCCGACGAGACCTTCCCCCAGATCGTAGGCCGGCGTGCTCGCGAGCTGGTCGAGCAGGGCCCGATCGATCGCCGCCAGCGCATCACCCGCGCCATCGCCCGCGATGTGCGCGAGCACCCAGCCGTCGCCCGCGAGACCACCGAAGAGGTGCAGGTACGAGTGCTCCCCATCGAGCTGCGCGACCAGGCGTTCGACGGCTCGGGCGTAGGCCGCGTTCGTCGCGTCGTCGTCCCATTCGCCCGCGGCGTAGGCGAAGAACAGCGCCACCGCCGCGGTGTCGCCCGCCTCGACCGCGATCGTCTCGCGCGCGAGATCGTCGGAGATGGCCCGGGCCGCAGCCCGCGCCGCGCTGGCCACCGGTCCCGTGAGGATCGGCGGCCAGTGTCCATCGCTCACGAACTCACGATACCATCGCTACCGTTGGAGCTGGTCGGCCGACGCCTGGGCGAGTTCGTGCTCCGCGAGCATCTGGGCGAGGGTGGGTTCGGCCTCGTGTTTCGCGCCGAGCAGCCCACGCTCGAGCGCGAGGCCGTCGTGAAGGTCGCACGCGCGGAGGCCGCGGGGGACGCGCAAGCCACCCAGCGGTTCCTCGCCGAGGCCCGGCTCGCATCGCGCATCGATCATCCGTTCGCCGCCCACGTGTATGCCTTCGGCGCCGAGGCCGATGACCTGCTGTGGATCGCGATGGAGCTCGTGCGGGGTACGCCGCTCGACGTGCTCCTCGCCGAGCAAGGGCCGCTGCCGCTGGAGCGCGCCATCCCCTTCCTGCGCCGGCTCTGCGAGGTGGTCCACACCGCCCACGAGCAGGGCATCGTGCACCGCGATCTCAAGCCGGCGAACGTCATGGTCGTCTCGCGTGCGGGCAGCGTGTTCCCGAAGTTGCTCGACCTCGGCATCGCCGCCGATCTGCGCGCGCCGGCGACGACGGTGGCGGGCGTGGCCAAGCCGACGGGCACGCCGCTGTACATGGCCCCGGAGCTCTGGCTCGGGGGACGGATCCCGATCGGCCCGCCCGCCGACGTCTACGCCCTGGGAGCGGTCGCCTACGAGCTCCTGACGGGTGCACCGCCATTCCTCGGCAAGAGTCCGCTCGAGATCGCGGCCAAGCACGCGCGCGCGAAGCCCCCCTCCCTCGGGGCGGCATTCCCGGCGGGCCTCGACGAGGCCATCGCGAAGGCGCTCGCCAAGCAGCCGGCCCAGCGCTTTCCGACGGCGCTGGCGTTCGGCGAGGCGCTCATGCAGGCGTCGGGGGTGTCGCTCGACTCGGTGAACTTGCCGCAGCTCGACGAGCTCACGCGCGACGAGCTCGTGATGCGAGCGCCGCAGCCGATCGCGGAGGCGGTCGCGGCCCTCGATGTCGCGCGGGCGCCAGCACAGGCGCGCGAGGCCCTGCTGCAGGCGACCAAGACGTGCGCGCAGTACGTCGCGCTCGTCGGACTCGCGTGTGCGCTGCGCGCGGCCGGCCCGCCCACCGCGCCGGCCACCGTCGCGCTGCTCGAGCAGGTCCGCGCCGAGGGCCTCGATGCCGCGGGCTGGTGGAAGCTCGCGCGCGAGCTCGGTCGTCCGTTCGCGACGATCGGTGATGCGCATCCGATGCCCGAGCTGATCGCGCTGTTCTTCGAGCGCGGCGCGTCCCTGCGTACCGCCATGGAGGTGCTCCTCGCCGTCGCCGATCCCGGCCCGACCGCGAGCGCCGACGAGCTCCACGCGTACCTCGTGGCGGCGATCCCGGCCGCGGGCGCGATGCTGCGGTCGCTGCAGTTCCTCGCCAGCTATCCACTGGTCGTGATCGATCCCGATCGCAGCGAGCACTGGAGCGGCGTGCGACGACCCGTGCGAGCCCCGATCGCGGTGCGAGCGAGCGTCGAGCGCACGGAGGCGGCCCGCGTGATCGTCGTCGACGCGCAGGGCGCGCTCGTCGCGGATCTCGCCCCCGTCGCGCAGGTCGGGGCCCCGGCCCCGGGTGCTCCCCCCGAGGTGTTCTGGCTCGACGGCCCGCGACGCCAGGGCGGCGCGCGGCTCCTCGCCCTGCCCGGTCGGCTCACGCGAGGCGATCTCGATGCATGGCCGCGCCTGGGCTTGCGGGCCGACGGAGACACCGCAGCCCGCAAGGATGGTGACGAGGCGGCCCCGTATCGCGGGCTCATGACCTTCACCGAGGCCGACGCCTCGCTGTTCTTCGGTCGCGAGCGCGAGGTCGAGGGCTTCGTGAACCGCCTGCGCGCGATGCCGCTCGTCGCGGTGGTCGGTCCGTCGGGCGCGGGCAAGAGCTCGTTCGTACGCGCCGGTGTCCTGCCGGCGCTCGGCGATACGTGGCGCTCTCTCGTGGCCCGCCCCGGCGCGACGCCCCTGACGACGCTCTGCGCACGCATCGACGCGGACCTCGGGATCACGCTCACCCCGGACCGGTTGCGCGCCGATCGCGATGCCCTCGGCGCCGCCCTGCGAGCCCACGCGCGCGCGCAGGGCGCCAGCCTGCTCGTCGTCATCGACCAGTTCGAGGAGCTCTTCACGCTCTGCCTCGATCCGACCGAGCAAGAGGTCTACGCCGATGCGCTCGTGCGCGCCGCGCGCACCGACGACGATGCCGTACGCGTCGTGGTGACGCTCCGCGACGACTTCCTCGTGCGCGCCGCGCAGCTCGTGGTGTTTCGCGAGCGCCTCGCCACGAGCCTCCAGCTCCTGACGACGCCGGTGGCGGCCGACCTGCTGCGCATCCTCGTCGAGCCGGCGCGCCGCGCGGGCTACGAGTTCGAGGACGGCAAGCTCGCCGAGGAGATGGTCGCCGAGGTCGCCGCCCAGCCAGCCGCGCTCGCGCTCGTGTCGTTCACGGCGTACCAGCTCTGGCAGTACCGCGATCGGCAGTTTCGCCAGCTCACCCGCAAGGCCTACCGCGCCCTCGGGGGCGTCGGCGGCGCGCTCGCCCAGCACGCCGAGAGCACGCTCGCCGCGATGCCGTCCGAGGACCAGGCGATGGTGCGCGAGATGTTCCGGCACCTCGTGACCGCCGAGGGCACCCGCGCCGTGCTGAGCCGGGCCGAGCTGCTGCAAGTCTCCGGTGGTGTGCGCGCCGAGACGGCGCTCGAGCAGCTCATCACCGGCCGCCTGCTCGTGGCGATGGAGACGCCCGGGGGCGAGAGCATCGAGGTGGTGCACGAAGCGCTGCTGTCGGCGTGGCCCCGCCTCGTGCGCTGGCGGCAAGAGGATGCCGAGGGCGCGCGTCTGCGCGATCAGATTCGCGTGGCGGCCCGGCAGTGGCACGACAAGGGCGAGACGCGCGGTCTCCTGTGGCGTGGCGAAGCGCTCACCGAGTACCGGCTCTGGCGCGCGCGCTATCCCGGCTCGCTCACATCCGTCGAGGAAGCGTTCGGCGCGGCGAGTGTGGCCGACGCGGCGCGCGGTCGACGCTGGCGGCGGGGCCTGCTCGGGGCCGTCCTGCTCGGCCTCGTGGTCGCGCTCGTGATCTTCGCGCGACTCCGCAGCGAGGCCGATGCGAACCGGGTCGTCGCCGAGGCCAGCTCGGCGCGCGCGATCGCGAGCGAGAGCGAGGTCCGCCGCAGCTTGCTCGAGAGCCAGATCGAGCAAGGCCGCCGCGCACTCGTCGAGGATCGGACGACCGAGGCCCTGCTCTATCTCGATCAAGCGCTGCAGGGCGGCGGCGATACGGTGGCCGTGCGCTACCTGATCGGACGCGCCCTCGAGCCTCTCGCGCCCGAGCTGGCCCGCCTGCGCGGCCACACCGGGCAGGTGTTCGCCGTCTCGCTTTCGCCCGACGCCACGCGCGCCGCCACCGCCGCCGACGACGGCAGCGTGCGCGTCTGGAACGCGACGACGGGCGAAGCCACCCGCACCGTCGCCGTGCCAGAGGGCATGACGTTCGTGGCGTGGCTCGATGATACGCAGCTGGCCGTCGCCGGACCCGACGGGACGGTGAAGTTGCTCGATGCGGCCACGGGCACCCCGCGCCGCGAGCTCGCGGGCAACTCGCAGCCGGTGAACCAGCTCGGAGTGACGCGCGACGGCCGGCATGTCCTCGTCGCGACGACCGCGGGCCAGGTGCGCGTGTGGAACCTCGCGTCCGGGGTGGGCGTCGATCTCGGAGCCGAGACTCCCGGTTCGTCCACGGTCGCGGCGTTCGCCCCCGACGCCCGGGCGGTCGCCGTCGGGATCGTCGAGGACGCCACGGGTGGCGGCAGTGCGACCGTGTGGTCCCTGACGACGCCGCCCCGCGCGCGCACCCTCGTCGGGCACGAGGCAGGGGTGGTCGCCGTGGCCTTCGATCCCACGGGCAGGCGCGTCGTGACCGGCAGCGTCGATGGGACCGCGCGGATCTGGGATGCCGAGACTGGACGCCCCGGCGCGGTGCTGCGCGGTCATGACAAGTCGATCCGCGATGCCGTGTGGAACCTCGATGGAACCCGCGTCGCCACCGCGAGCGTCGACGGCACCGTGCGGATCTGGGATCCGGAGACGGGCACCGCGGTCCAGGTGCTGCGGGGACACACCGCTCAGGTGAATCGCGTGCGGTACCTGGCGAACGACCGCCTCGCGACGGTATCGGCGGACGGCTCCGCGCGGGTCTGGGATCCGGCGCGCGGGCAACTCCTCGCCGAGCTCGCGCATAGTGGCTACCTCTTCGCGGTCGATGTCGACCTCACGGGGCGACGCATGGTGTCGGGGAGCTGGGACGGCACGGCAAAGGTCTGGGACCTCGGGCGCCAGACCGTCCACACGCTGCCGGGTGCACCGACGGGAACCCCGTACGTGCCCGCGCCGCTCCTCGCGCCGGGGGAGCTTGCTGTCCGTCATTCGGACAGTGGCCTCGAGCTCTGGTCCCTGGGCACGCACGCCGTCACGCGGGTGGCGACGGCGACGGTCGCCACGTGCCGCGCCGTCACGGCCACCGGCGAGCGGGTCGCGGTCGGTGACGCCGCCGGGACCATCAGCGTGGTGGCGGCGTCGGGGCAGCTCCGCGCGACGTGGACCGGCGCGACCGCGGGCATCAGCGCGCTGGCCTTCGCGCCGGACGGAACCCTCCTCGCGGCGGGCCGTGATCGCTCGCTCGTGACCTATCGCGACGATGGCACCGAGCTCGCGCGGGTGACCCTCCCGGGGGTGGCGACGTCGCTCGAGTGGGCGAGGTCGAACGCGGTGATCGTCGCCGTGTCGGTCTCTGACGACGCGCCCAGCCAGGCCTGGCTCCTCGGCCCCGACCTCGCGCTGCGCGCCACCCTGCCCGATGTGTCCCGCGCGGTCCTCGCCCCGGACGGATCACGCGTCGCGATCGGCCACGGGGCCGAGCTTCACGTTCGCGACGTGCACGGCCGCGAGCTCGCACGGCTGCCGCTCGGATCGAACGCCTCGGACGTCGCCTGGCATCCCTCGGGAACCGAGCTGATCGTCGGCGAGACCGATGGCTCGCTCGAGCGCTTCGCGGCGGAGGGTGCCGGCTACACGCGGCGGGCCCGGATCGCGGCGCACAGCTCGTACGTCCTCTCGACCACCATCAGTGCCGACGGCGAGCTCGCGGCGACGGTCGGGGCGGACGATATCGTGATCGTCTGGGACGCCCGCACCTGGCGCCCCCTCGATCGGATCGCCGCTCCGCCCGGCACCGTCGCGGCCGCGTTCGATCCGACCAGCCGCTACCTCGTCACCACCGACGACACGATGCTCGACGTCCGGCGTGCGGACCGTTCGAACATCACGCCCCGCGACCTCGCCGAGCTCGTGCGCTGCCGCCTCCCGTACCGGCTCGAGGGTCAGGCCGTGGTGCCGAACGACGCGGCCGGCTGTCCCTGAGCCAGCGCGTGGGCGGCGTGAGTACGTGCCCGCTCCACCTCGTCGAGTAGCGTCTCGAGCGGCGGGGTCGGGTCGTCCCACTCGATGATGGTCGGGATCATCCGCCCCGCGCGGCGCAGCGTGTACTCGAAGAGCTCCCACACCTCCGAGCGCGCCACGGCGGTGTGGGTATCGACGAGGGTGTCGAGGTCCTGATCAATGTGGTGCCCGGCCACGTGGAGCTGCACGACCCGCTCGAGGGGCATCTGATCGATGAAGGCCCGCGCGTCGTAGCCGTGATTGCGCGCATTGACGAAGACGTTGTTCACGTCGAGCAAGAAGCCGCAGTCACCTTCGGCCAGGACGGTCGTGACGAAGCGGGCCTCGTCCATCGTCGAGCCCGGCATGACCGCATAGTAGGTGGCGTTCTCGAGGACAAGCGGCACGTCGAGCTCGCGCTTCACCGCGTGGATGCGCGCGACGGTGTGCTCGATCGCCTCGTCGGAGAACGGCAGCGGGAGGAGCTCGCGCGTCTGGATGCCACCGATCGACGAATAGCAGAGGTGGTCGGAGAAGAACGGGGCGTCGCAGGCGGCCACCGCGGCCCGCATCGCGGCGAGAAACTCGTGATCGATCGGGTCCGGGCCGCCGATCGAGAGATGCACGCTGTGTGGCGACGTGGGCCAGCGCTCGATGCAGGGAGCGAGCGCCGCGCGGTCCCGAGGACGCAACCAGTTCTCGGGTATGATCTCGATGAAGTCGACAGGCCGTTCGCTCGCGAGGAGCGACTTCACGTGATCGTGGCGAAGCCCGAGCCCTACGCCTGCGAGCGGCCTCATCTCGTGATTTGACCCCACTCCATCGGAGCCCGCCACCGTGAAACTGCACGACCTCTTCGCCCACATGCGGCCGATGTTCGTCGGTACGGCGACCCCGGAGGAGACGGCCGAGGCCGTTTACGGCGAGGCGGCAACCGGTGTCCATGGCCGGCGCCTCGCCCTGTACGACACGCTCGAGCCTGGACGGGCACGCGAGCTGCGCCTCGCGTTTCCGGCGTGCGCCCAGGTGGTGGGCGAGGCCTGGCCGGCCCTCGCCGCCGCCTACTACCGCACGACGCCGTGGGGCGCGTACGACTGGGCGCCGGCCGGCGACGGCTTCGCCGCGTATCTGCTGACTCACGACGTCACACGTGATCGGCCGTGGCTCGCCGAGGTGGCCACACTCGAATGGGCACTCTTCAACCAGCCTCCCATCGGGGTCCCGACCCGCGACGGCCCCCTGCGCGTGGGCGACGGCGTTCGGGTGCTCGAGCTCACCGCCGATATCGCGCGCTGGTTCGTCGGCCGCGACCGCACCTCCCCGCCTGCCGCCCGCCCCGGCTGTGCCGTGATCTGGACCACGCCGGCCGAGGTCGCGATCGTCACCCCCCTCGACGATGCGCAGCGGGCGTTGTTCGCTCAGCTCGCGGCCGGCGAGGTCGTGCTGGAGAACATCCCCGCCAGCCTCGCTGCCGTGGCCGATACGATCGAGCGGTTCTCGCGAGCCGGCATCCTGGCGGGCTCGCTCGCCGATGTGGAGCTACCCCCGATCGACGTCCGCTCGCCCCCCGTCGTCACCGTTGGTCGCGACCTCGAGGCGCAGTACCAGCTCCTCGCGGGCGTCGCGAGCCGCGAGGTCGACGGCGCCATTCAGATCTGCACCGCCGATGGCGAGGCGGTCATGGCGGGCAGCGACGCCCGCCTGGCGCGCGTGGTGGAGGCGTTCAAGACGCTCGCGCCGCTGCGCGAGATCCTGGCCGTGCTCGCGACCGAGGTTGATGCGATGACAACCGTCGAGATCGCGGACGCGCTACTGGATGTCGGACTCCTGACTCGTGCGTAGTGCGGTCAGACCAGGCAAACGAGTTGGCGTTCACCACCACCGCCACAACCGCCACCGCCACCACCGCCACAACCGCCGCCGCCGCCGCCCTGCGGCTGTACACAACTCCCATCACAACCGGCGATGCCGAGGGCCTGGTAGTCGCACTCGTTGTACCCAGCCTCGTCCTTGACGTCGACGCAAGTACCGGTCGTGGCGCAGATGCAGGTTCCCGAGCACCATCGGGTTCCGATCTTGTGTCCAGCGCCTGAAACCTCGGAGAGCTGCTTCACGGTCAGCTTCTTGAGCTCGAGCTTTTGTACGCCGGTCCGCTTCATGGGCTTTCTCTAGAGCACGCGGCGTGCCGGATCCGCGGCCTCCGGATCTCCTCGTGATCAGTCAGGTCCTGCGACAGGGTTCCGGTCGCGCCTTTACCAATTGTGCAGATGGGCCTTCACAAACTGTGAAGTGCGCGTCGCGCCTACATGCGGCTACTTCGGGGACGCGGCGACGATCCGGCAGACCTGACCGGGCGAGAGTCCCTTCGCATCCCCGGTCAGCTCCGCCTCGGCGAGCACCATCTGGGAAACCGCATCGAGCTCGGGCGCGACCGTCTTCACGACGCCCTGGAGGTTCAGCCCGTCGAAGCGAACCTCGACCGCGGCGCCGGGAGCGACGGCCTTGGCCTCCGCACCGGGGATCGCGAAGCGAATGAACATCCGGCCCGACGAGATCACGCGGACGACGGGCTGGCCCTCGGTCACGCGGGCGCCTTCCTCGACGTAGCGCAGGGCCACGCGCCCGGTGATCGTCGACGTGAGTCGCGTGTCCTTCAGGCGCGCCTCGATCTGGCTGATCTTCGTCTTGTGCTGCCCCACCGCGGCCGCCGCCTGGCTGGCCTCGAACGCGGCCGCATCGACATCCGCCTTCGATGCGACCTTCTCCTTGAGCGCCCGTTTCTCGCGGGCGTAGCGCGACGCGGCCGCCGCGCTCGCGACGGACGCTTCCTTGTAGGCCGCCTTCGCCGTCGCCAGCTCGTCCTTGAGCGGTCGCGCATCGAGCAGCACCAGCGGTGCATCGACGGCGACGTCCTCGCCCAGCTGCACGTAGAGCTTCTCGACCTTGCTCGTGAACGGCGCTGTGACCTCGATGGTCTCGCGCGGCGTGAGCACGCCGACCCAGCCGGAGGCCTCCGCCGTCTCCGCGCGCCGCTCGATGCGGGTGATCGGCGTCGGTTCGGCCGCGGAGCCACTGCCCACCGGCTCGCCCCCATCGCCGCGCCCGCACGCGGCGAGCACGACCAGCCAGATACCGCGCCTCACGTCGGCCCCCGGGGCGGCGGGGCGGCGTGCCGCATCTGGGCCTGGACCAGCCGGCTGTAGAGCTGCCCCTTTGCGATCAGCTCGTCGTGCGTGCCCGCCTCCACGACCTCGCCGTGATCCATGACGAGGATCTGGTCCGCGCTCGCGATGGTGCTGAGCCGGTGGGCGAGGATGATTCGCGTGCAGCGGATCTGCGCGAGGCTGTACATGACCTGACGCTCCGTTTCGGAGTCGAGCGCACTCGTGGCTTCGTCCAGGATCAAGAGGGACGGTCGATGCACGAGCGCGCGGGCGAGGGCGATGCGCTGGCGCTGGCCACCAGACAGCGACGAGCCACCGTCGGCGATCAGGGTGTCGTAGCCCATCGCCATCGCCTCGATGTCCTCGTGAATCGCCGCCGCCTTCGCCGCATTCATCACGCGGTCGAGCGGGATCGACGGATCGGTCAGCGCGATGTTGCTGCGGATCGAGCCCGCGAACAGATACGGCTGCTGGAACACGATGCCGAGCTGACGCCGGAGGGACCGCAGGTCGAGGCGCATGAGGTCATTGCCGTCGAAGAGGATGCGACCCTCGACCGGGCGATACAGGCCCGCGATCATCGCCGCGAGCGTGGACTTGCCGCATCCCGACCGCCCCACGATGGCCACCGAGGAGCCGGCGCGGATATCGACCGAGACCCCGCGCACGACGAGGGGAGCCCGCTCGCTGTACCGGAAGGAGACGTCCTGGAGGGTGACGCGACCCGTGAGCTGGGGGACGCGCGCCGCGTCCTGCCCCGACTGCTCCGGCTTCGTGTTCAGTACGTCCTCGACGCGATCCATGTAGCCGCCGAGGAGCTGGAGCTGGAGCCCGCTGTTCACCAGAGCGGCCAGCGGGGTCAGGAGCCCGATGGCCACGGAGTTCACCGCCAGCATCGTGCCGAGCGACATCGAGTTGTCCACGACCTGGACGGCCCCGATCACGAAGATCAGGAGCGGCGACCCACTCGTGAGGACGGTCATCATCGCGTCGACACGCGCCGCCGTCCGCCCGCGCTCCAGGGAGACGTTGAGCTCGTCGACGTACAGGTTGCTCCAGCGCTCGACGGCGCGACTCTCGGCCGCACACGCCTTCAACGTCGACATGCCGGCAAACATCTCGATCAGGTACGACTGCGAGCGCGCCTGCGCATCGAGCGACCGGACGAGCTGATCGCGATACTTGCGCCGCGCGATGGCGAGCACGATGAGCTGGACCGCTCCGAGTCCCAGGACGATCGCGCCGAGCAGCGGCGAGATCACGAAGATCAGCACCGCGTACAGGGTGACGAACAGCCCATCGAGCAGCGTCGAGAGCACGCTGGTCGTGAGCACCTCGCGGATCGTCGAGTTGTTGTTCACACGCTGCATCAGGTCGCCGGTCGACCGACGCTGAAAGAAGTCGAACGGGAGACGGGTGAGGTAGTCCACGAAGCCGAGCGTGAGCCGGGTATCGAGGTTCGTTCGCATCTGCAGGAGGAGGTGCGTGCGGACCAAGGACGTCAAGATCTGGAAGGCCATCGTGCCGACGAGACCAGCCACGACGACGAGCATCAGGGTGTAGTCGCCGCGCGGGATCACGCGGTCGACGATGACGGCCGTGAGCAGCGGAACCGCGAGTGCGAACACGCGCAGCAGCAGCGACATCACCATCACGCGCGTCACGAGCGAGCGCTGGCCCGCGATCTGCGAGATGTACCAGGACCACCGCCCCGAGCCCGCCTTGCGCTCGACGAACTTGTCGGTCCGCTCGAAGACCAGGGCCACGCCGGTGAATGCCGTGCGCAGCTGCTTCAGGGGGATCACGCGCCGACCCCGGCCCGGATCCACGATCTGAATGCCGTCCTTCAGGTTCTTCTCGAAGACGACGTAGTGGTCGAACTCCCAGTGAAGGATCGAGCCCGTCGGCAGGAAGCGAAAGTGCTCGATGTCGAGCGAGATGCCGCGCGCGGTGAGCCCGTACCACTCGGCTCCCTTCATGAGGGCCAGCGCATCCGAACCCTCGCGTCCACTCCCCACGACCTCCCGTACTTCGTCGAGAGTGACGTCGCGTCCCAGGTACTTCAGCACCATCGCGAGGCTCGCCGGACCGCAGTCGGTCCATTCGAGCTGCTGGACGTAGGGGATGGTGCCCTTCCGCTCGGCCGCGAGGCGCTCGAGCGAGGGGAACAGCTCGGCCGCGGCGTCCGGACTGGTGGTGGGAGCGTCGGTGGGATCGTTGTCGCGGGGAATACTCATCAGCCCCCCGGCAACAGGGTTTCGAGGATGGTGCGCGACTGGAGGCGGACCTCGGCGAACCCCGTCATGCCGTCGTGCAACTCGTAGGTCTCGTCGTCGGCGCGAAACGTGGTCGTGACGAGAGATCCCTCGATGACGACCACCGAGCCTTGAATGGGCAGCGCCTCGCGAAAGCGATCACCGAGGTAACGCTCGCGCGCGTCGGCCGCGCCGATCACCTCGGCCGAGACCGCGCGGACGTCGAGCTCGATGTGCGCACCGCGGTACCCGGGGAGCGTGAAGCGCAGCCGCTGGCCGACGCGAATCCGGGGGCGGTCCTGGCCGGGCAAGAACGCGAGGACCGACATGCCCTCGGTCGCCCCGGTCTCGACGAGCGAGATGATGGTCTTGCCGGCCTCGACGAGCTGTCCATTCGCGACGTGGACTTCTTTGACGATGCCCGCATGCGGCGCGCGGAACGCACGCGCTTCCACGCTCGCTTGCGCGCTCTCGCGCTCGGTAACCAAGGAGGAGAGCGCCTGTCGCACGGACGGTTCGGCCGGTGTCTGGAGGTAGGCCACGAGGCGCCGTTCGAATTCCGTGTTGAGGGCCCGCAGCCGGCCCGCTTGTTCCGAGTCGTGGAGACGCGCGAGGATCTGCCCCTCGGTGACGGACTCTCCCGGCGCGACCTCGAGTGCGGTGACGGTCCCCGGCTCGACGGCGCGGATGTCGGTTCGCCCCATCACGCGGATCACGGCCGGCCCCTCCGACCATTGCGACACCCGCGCAAACGCGACGTAGGCACCGGCCCCCACGACGAACAGGATCAGCAGCCAGTACGCCGCGTGGACCCAGCCCGGATGCACGCGCACCACGTCGCCACGCTGACCGCGCCGGACCAGATGGTCGATCGCCTCCTGGCGAAACACCTCGTTCTTGCCCTCGCGCTGCTCGAGGATGTGCGCGGCCTCTTGCTGCTGGGCGAGCTGATGGATGAAGGGAGCCCACGCTTCGGCCAGCGCCTCGAGCTTGCGCAGGTCGGCTTCCGAGAACTGCGGCGACTTCGCGCGCCGGACCGCGATCAGGACGGCGTGGACACGGCCGTCGCGGTCGGCCACCGGCTGCACGACCATGCGCTCGCCGCCCGTCCCCTGCGGATCATCGATCTCGCGGATATAGATCCGGTCGGCGGAGACATCGGGCAGCACGACGCCCGAGCGCGCACGCACGGCGAAACCCGCCAGTCCCGCCGACGCATGCGTCAGGTCCTCGCCATCCGTCTCGGACCAGAGGGTGCCCCCTTCCTCGTCGTAGAACAGGCAGCGCGCGCGATCCGCCGACGCGAGCTCGATCACGGCGGCGATGGCGACGCGGGTGGCGCTCTTGAGATCGGGCTGCGTGCCGAGGCGCTTCGCGTGCTCGATGACCTGCCGCGTGAGCTTCGCGTCCTCCTCGGTGGGACGCTTCTGCACCACCGGCGGCAACCGCGCGATGGCCTGGGTGAGGAGCTCGCGCACCTGCTCGGGCAGGAGCGAATACGAGAGGCGGTAGAAGACGGGGACGAGGTTCTCGTCGATCTCGGGGGCCTGCCCGAGCATGTTCGCGACGGTGAACGCGACCGGGCCGCCGGTATGCGCCGAGAGCAGGCCATGGCGCGCCGCATGGCTAAGCAGGACACTTCCACTCATGTCGGCGAGTTGCGCACCGACGACCAGCACCCGCGGCGGCTCCACGGTGAGGCGCTCGAGCGCAGCCCGGCCACTCTCGACCTCCTCGACGCCGAAGTGACCGGCCAGCATCTCGCGGAGCCATGCGCGCACGTGTGGGTCCGCCTCCGCGACCAGGATCCGATCGGTCCCGACGAACGGAAGTGCGCGGAGCTGGGTAGACTCGTCCCAATCACCCATCTGGCCGAGAGAGCGATGGTAGCAGAAACCCCGTATACTCGAAGCGTGCGTCCCACAGTCCTCGGGGAGCGCTTCGAGCTGACCCAGCAAGCGGCCCGAGGAGGCATGGGTTCGGTATGGCGCGCTCGCGACCTGACGACGGGATCTCAGGTGGCGGTGAAGGTCCTCTCCCTCGACGGGCGCCCCGACGTCGCGCGGTTCGAGCGCGAAGCGGCCATGCTCGCGCAGCTCCACCATCCGAACGTCGTGCGCTACGTGACCCATGGGGTCTCCGACGGAATCCACTACCTGGTCCAGGAGTGGGTCGACGGCATCACGGTGGGAACGCAGCTCGTCACCATTGGCTTCGTTCCGACGGAGGCCATCCAGATGGCGATTGGGATCGCCGATGCCCTCGGGGCCGCTCACCGCCTCGGCATCGTGCATCGCGACGTGAAGCCAGGAAATCTGATCCTCGATCGGGGCGAGGTCGACCGCATCAAGCTCGTCGACTTCGGCATCGCCCGACTGGCCGCAGATGCGGGCGTGCTCACGCGTACTGGCGTCCTGATCGGAACGCCGTCGTACATGTCTCCCGAGCAGGCGCGAGGCTCGGTCGTCATCGACGCGAACGCCGACGTCTGGGCCCTTGGCTGCGTGCTCTACGAGGCCCTGACCGGGCGCAAGGCGTTCGCCGGACGGACGCCCGAGGCCGTGCGCGCCAAGGTGCTCATGTCGCAGCCCGAGCGCCTGGATACCCACTGCCCCGAAGCACCGTCGGCGCTCGTGGACCTCGTGCACGCGATGTTGAGCAAGCGCCCGCAAGATCGTCCTCCGACCGGCGACCTGGCGGCGGCGTGGCTGCGCGCCCTCCCCCCGATCATCGACGGGAAGCGGCGGCGCGGGGGCCAGAAAGAAGGGCCCACCGTCGCGGTTCCTCCGCGGGCCGCCAGCGGCACGAAGCCGCCGCCGGACGGACCGAGCTACATCTTCTTCTCGGTGATGCCGCAGTACGATGAGGCCTCCGAGGCCCCCGCGGAGGAACCCGCCGACGCAGCCGGCTCGGTCAAGCGCATCTCGGATCGCTTCGGCCTCGAGAGCTTCATGCTCGAGGACGGCTCGGTCGTGATGGCCTCGCCCGAGAGTGGGAAGGCCGGCGCGATGACCGCGGCCCGCGCGGCGATGGCGCTGCGCGAAGAGTGTTTCGATGGCGCCATCAGTCTCTTCGCGCCCGCCCCCGGGGAGTCGCTCGGCGACGCGATCGACCGGGGGGCCGAGTCACTCCAGCAAGCCACCCTCCTCGGCCTCTTCGGCGAGCTGGCCAGCGCCGATCATACGATTCGCGTCGACGAGGTCATCGCCGAGATGATCGAAGAAGAGATTCCGCTCCACATCTCCGAGGATGCCACCGTGATCAAATCGAGCCGTGGCCGCTCGCGGTAGAGGCGATACCGCGACGCCCGAGGCCACGCACGCGACCCGCGAGACCTCGGCGAATGCGAGCGATCCGCTGGTCCTGCTCGTCATCGGCGATGACGTGCACACCACCGAGGTTCTCCCCGGCGTGGGCGAGGCGATCATCGGACGCGCGAGCGACTGCGACGTCCGGATCGACGACGCCTCGATCTCGCGCACGCACGCGAAGATCGTGCTCGACCCGCTCTCGATCGTCGACCTCGGCAGCGCGAACGGAACCGTCGTCCGCGAGCAGCGCCTGGCGCCCAACACGCCCGCCGCCCTGCAGCTGAACGAAGCGGTCCGCGTCGGCGCCGTGACGATCGTCGTCCAGCGGCGGCACCATCGGAGTCGCACCCGCCGGGTGCGCAGCCACGACTACTTCGAGAGTCGGATCGAAGACGAGTGCGCGCGCGGGGCCCGCCACGCGATGAGCTTTGGCATCGTGCACATCGTGCTGCGCAGTGGCGGCTCGGACAGCGAGGGCTGCGATGCGGCCGCGGCGTGCCTGCGCGAAGGTGATGTGGTGGCCCCGTATGGTCGGGGCGAGCTCGAGCTCATGCTGCTCGACACGACGGCCGAGCACGGGCTCCCCGTCGTGCGACGTGTCGAGCAGCAGCTGCGCATGCTCGGCTTCGACCTCGAGACCGGCTCGGCGTGGTACCCGCGCGACAGTCGTGAGGCGGCCACTCTCGCGGCCCGGGCGCGAGCCCGCGCGCATGGCCAGCCCGTGTCCGTCTCGTCCGAGATCGTGGTCGCCGACGAGAAGATGTCGGCGCTGCACCAGCTCGTCGCGCGCGTCGCGGCCGCCGACATCAGCGTGCTCCTGCTCGGCGAGACGGGCGTCGGCAAGGAGGTCGTGGCCGAGCAGATCCACCGCCTCTCCGCCCGGGCCGATCGGCCCTTCCTTCGCCTCAACTGCGCCGCCCTCACCGAGACCCTCCTCGAGAGCGAGCTCTTCGGCCACGAGCGCGGGGCCTTCACGGGCGCCCTGCAGAGCAAGCCCGGACTCTTCGAGGTGGCCGAAGGTGGCGTGGTGTTTCTCGACGAGGTCGGCGAGCTCTCCCTCGCCACGCAGGCCAAGCTCCTCCGCGTCCTCGACGAGCGTAAGGTCCTGCGCGTCGGCTCCGTCGTCCCGCGCTCGATCGATGTGCGCGTCGTCTCCGCGACGAACCGTGACCTCGATTCCGAGGTCGAGCGGGGCACCTACCGCCTCGACCTGCTGTATCGCCTGAATGCGATGTCGATCCTCATCCCTCCCCTCCGCGAGCGCATCGCCGAGATCGAGCCCCTGGCCATCCAGTTCCTGTCCGCGGCCGGGCTCAAGCTCGAGCGACCATCGCTACGGCTCGCGCCCACCGCCCTCGCGGCGATGCAGGCGTATCCGTGGCCCGGCAACATTCGCGAGCTTCGCAACGTGATGGAGCGCGCCGCGATCCTCGCGAACAGCGACGAGATCGAGGCGACCGACCTGCCACTCGGCCGGATGCAGAGCACCCGCTCGTCGACGACGCCCCCGCGGGTCACGGCGCAGATGCCGTCCGTCATCGTCAGCGATGAGCCACCGGATCCCGAGCTGCAAAAGGTCCTCGATGCGCTGGACCAGTGCCACGGGAACCAGACCCACGCCGCCAAGCTCCTCGGCGTGTCGCGCCGGACGCTTGTCAACAAGCTCGAGAAGTACGCCGTTCCGCGCCCGCGGAAGCGGTAGATCCGCGACGCGGCCCGTCTGCTACCGCGACCGCCAGTGCCGCATCGGCCTCCGTCCGAGGACCTGCTATGGTTCGCACCGCGATGTTCGCTGGGGCGAAGGACGAGCTCGTCGGTTCGTACCGACTCGTCCGCCCACTCGGCCGTGGAGGCATGGGCGAGGTCTGGCTCGCCGAGCACGTCCAGATCAAGAGCCAGGTCGCGATCAAGCTGGTGCTCGGTGATCCGAACGACAACGATGCGGCCGCGCGGTTCCTCCACGAGGCCAAGTCGACGGCACGGATCCGCCACCCCGGCGTGGTGACCGTCAGCGACTTCGGTGTACGCCCTGCCGGCGGCACGTATTTGGTGATGGAGCTGCTCGACGGCGAGTCGCTGGCCGAGCGGCTCGTGCGCGGTGCGTTGCCGATCGAGCTCGCCACCGACCTCGGCCTGCAGATCGCCGAGGCGCTCGCCGCCGCGCACGCCGCCGGGGTCGTGCATCGCGATCTCAAGCCGGCGAACGTGTTCCTCGTGCCCGATCCGGCGACCCGGTCCGGCCTCCGCGTCAAGCTCCTCGATTTCGGCGTCGCGAAGTCCACCGGCAAGGTCACGGACGAGCTCGGCCTCACGGTCACCGGTGCGATCATCGGTACGCCGGTCTACATGGCGCCGGAACAGTGTACGTCGCGTCGCGGCCCGGTCGACCACCGGGCCGATCTGTACGCGCTCGGCGTGGTGCTGTACGAGATGGTGACAGGGGCGCCACCGTTTCGGGGCCCGACCCTGGGGGACCTGCTCGATCAACACCTCAACTCGACCCCGACACCTCCTCGATCCGTGAACGCCGCGATCCCGGCGCGGCTCGAGGTGTTGATCCTCGAGCTGCTGGCCAAGGAGCGGGAACACCGCCCCGCGACCGCCAACGACGTCGTTGGCGCGCTCGCGATCGGCGCGGACACGAGTCCCCGACGCGAGACCCGACCTGGGCCGGGCCTCGAGGCCACGCAGGCGCCCGGCCCGCTGCCCGTCGCGCTCGATCACACGATCGACTCGCGCCCGGGCGCGCTCGCCGCCACCGTCGACTCCGCGGCCCGACCCGCGCCGTCGGTCGCGGACGCGACGCTCGCCACCGCCAGCGCTCCCCCTTCGCCCGCGGCTGGCACGCTCGCGGCGCCTCCGCGGCGCCGCACGGCCCTGGTCGTCGTCGCGATCATGTGCGCGGCGCTGGCCGTGGCCGTGATCGGGTTCGTCGTCCTGCGAGGTCGTACGACGCCTCCCGCGCTCGACCTCGACCGCGCGAGCGATGCCGAGCTCGCGCAGGCGTGCGATCAGCGTTCCGGACGCGCTTGCTACGCGCTCGGCCGGCGGGAGAGCGCCGCCAGCGACCCCGATCTGACCCGGGTATTCGCGCGGATGACGACGGCCTGCGACTCCGGCGAGCTGGAAGGTTGTGCCCACGCCGCGTGGATGTTGCTGCAGGGCAACGGGATGCGCGCAGACCTCCAGCGCGCGAAGCAGTATGCCGAGCGCGCGTGCGGAGGCAACAGCGCGCTCGGCTGTGACCTGCTTGGCGACGCGATCGCGCGAGGCGCGCTCGGCGCCCCGGACCGTGGCGCGGCGCTCCCCTACTGGAAGCACGGCTGCGAGCTCGGCGCGGCGGGTGGATGCCAGAGCGCCGCGTCGACCCTGCGCCACGGCCTCGGGGTCGAGCGCGATGTCGCCGAAGCAGCCCGGCTCGAGGCCGAGACCCTGCGTACCGCCGAGCGAGGCTGCGCCGCCCGGGACGGGCAATCATGCCGGGTGGCAGGCCACGTGTTCTTGCAGGGCCTCGGGATCCCCGCCGATGCGTCGCGGGCGGGCCCCCTGATGCTGCGCGCGTGCGACCTCGGGTCGGTCGAGGCCTGCGCGGAGCTGGGCGAGCTGCACCTCTTGGGTATGGCCGTCGCCAAGGATCCGGATCGAGGCCGGGAACTGCTCGAACGAGGCTGCTCGCGGGGCTACGCCTCGGGGTGCAACACGCTGGCGCTGGGCCATTTCCGCGGCCTGGTCGGTCCGCCCGATCCGGCCAAGGCGTTCACGCTGGCGCACGCGGCGTGTGAACAACATGGCGACGCGTACTGCGGGACACTCGGAACCTTCCATGCGCACGGCATCGGTACGCCCGTCGATCAGGCGCGGTCCAAGAGCTACTTCGATCGGGCCTGCGCCGCCGGGGATGCCGATGCATGTTCGGGTGCGGCCAGCGCCAAGGTCGGAGATCAGCCGCGCCCGGACGCCGAGATCGAGCGGCTGGTGGTCCGCGCCTGCGCGCTCGGCTCGGCGACTGGCTGTTACCAACTCGGGCTGCGCGAGCGGACGCGGTCGGATCATGTCCACGCGAATCGACACTTCGACACCGCGTGCACGCTGTCGGGCGGGCAGGTCGGGTGTCCGCAGCTCGCCACCGCGTACTTCAAGGGCACGGGGGTCAAGGCCGATCCCGCGAAGGCGCGGGCGGTGCTCGAGACCGGCTGCAATAGCGGCGCACCGGTCACCTGCCACGCGCTCGGCCTCCGGCTGCGCGACGGAGACGGCGTCGCGGCCAGCCCCGGAGATGCGCTCGCCGCGTTCGAGAAGGCCTGTGGGCTCGGCTGGGGCAAGGCGTGCCTCGCCGCCGAGGAGATGTTGCGCTCGTCGACCTCGGGCGTCACCCAGGACCCGACCCGCGCGACCGAGTTTCATCAGCGTGCGTGCACGATCGAGCCGGTCCTGTGCGCGCCCAAGCCGGACTCGCCCGCACCGCCATGAAACGGTGCGACGACGTCGTCGATTCGGTTCCGCGCCCGCGGAAGCGGTAGCTACAGCGCGTCGACGCCCGCGTCGTCCATGGCATCGGGCATGGCATCCACGCCCGCATCGACCATCGCATCCACGTCCGCATCGACCATCGCATCCACGTCCGCATCGACGGGGGCATCGATCATCGCGTCGACGTCGCTGTCGGAGGGCGGCGCATCGACCGGCGGCGCGTCGACCATGTCGGGCGGGGCATCGACGGAGGCGTCGAGGCCAGCGCATACCGTCGAGGCCGGGGTCCCGACGAGCACGCAGCGGCCCTCGGCATTGCACGAGTAGTCGTCGGGGCACGAGGCATTCGGCCCACAGAAGAACCCGCAGACCGGGCGGGGCTCGTTGTAGCAGCCGGCTCCCAGCGCCAGCGCCACGGCGAGGAGCGCGCGCATCATCGATTCGACGGTAGCACGGTGTACGATGGGAGCGTGACTTCCCGCGAGAGCGTCCGAGCGCTCGTGGAGCCGCACTGCCAGCGGCTCTACAACTTCATCTTTCGCCTGACGCTCGACCGCGACCGGGCCGAGCGCTACCTGGCCGATGTGTTCGCGCTCGCGGTCTCCAAGCTCGCCGAGGCGCCGGCGGAGGACCGCGAAGTCTGGCTCCTGGGGCTCGCGAACCAGCTGCTCGAGCAGCGCCTGCCTCGCCAGCCCGAGGTCAACTTCGACATCCTCGACGACACCCTCCGCAACGAGGCCACGCGCACCGACGTCGTCCGCTCGCTCACCGACCCGCAACGCGACTTCCTCCTCTGGGAGCTCAAGCAGGGCTGCATGACCGCGGTCATCAACTGCCTGCCACCGGGCGAGCGCGCGGCCTTCGTCGTCGCCCACGTGCTGAAGTTGTCAGACAGTGCCGCCGCCCAGAGCCTCGGCGTCACCGAGAGTGCGTACAAGGTCCGCCTGTCTCGCGCGCGCAAGAAGGTCGGCGACTACCTCGCCCCGCGCTGCGAGCACGTCAACCCGATGAACCCGTGTCGCTGCCCGGCCCGCGTCGGCACCGCGCTCAACAAGGGCTTCATCTCGCAGGTCCCGCGCTCCGGCGGCGAGGTCTCCCTCCGCAAGCCCGAGCCCTATGGCCGCTATGGCACGGGCATTGGCAACGACGACGCCCCGCTCCGCGACATCGGCGCGATCTACGGCTCCCTGCCCGACCCCGACATGCAGCCCGATCTGGCAGCGAAGCTGATCGAGCGCCTCGGGTGATGCGCGCCCTCTGGCTGCTCGCGGTGAGCGGGTGCTGGCGCGGGCCCACCCCGCCCTCGCCCGCCCCGGTGCCCGCGGTCGTGGCGAAGCCGGCCGAGCCCGACGAGCCCTGTCGCGGAAGCAACCTCCAGATCGGCCCCGTGCAGGCGAGCTGCGCCGACCACGGCGGGGACGAGGCCATCCCCGAGGTGGTCCACATCGAGCTCGACGCCTCGCCCATGACGGTCGACGGAGGGGCCACGCGCCGGTCGGCGATCGTCCTCAGGAACACCGCGCGCGAAGACGTCGAGGTCAGCCTCGACGACTCCTGCGGAGCGGCGAGCGAGGTGAGCGCGGTCATCGTGGACGCGAACGGGGATCGAGTCGACATCACGGGCCCGCAGTGCGGCATGGGGCGCGGCTGCAGCAGCAGCACCGTGACGTTCACGCTGCGGCCGTCCGGCACCCTGCGTATCCCCTTCGTCGTGGACGGCCGGCTCGAGACCTACGACGCCGATTGCCAGCCGCAGCGCGTGGGCGCGGTGCCGGCCGGCCAGTACCGCTTGCTGGTCTACAGCTCGGTAAAAGAGTTCGACGTGCCGATCACGATCTACTGAGCGTGGCGCAGGAGCGAAGGAAGTCGGCCACGACCGGCGTGGCGATCGCATCGGCCGGGGTGCCGAGCTGGTTGTTGACCTCCTCGTGAGACACCGCGCCGGCCTCGACCACGTCGGCCTCGCTGACGGTGTTCACGAGCGCCGCGAATTCGTGCGCCCGCTGCATCCGCGCTTCGCTGCCACGCGTGATGACGAGCATCGGCGGAGGCGGCGCACTCGCGGTCACCTGCCGCAGGGGGGAGCCATCTTGCAGCGTCGCCGGATCGGTGCCGAACGCCTGCTCGATGGACGCTTGCTCGTCGGGGCCGCCGAACTCGATCCCGTGGGAGAGATCGAACTGATCGCTATCGATGACCACCGTGCATACGGCCCCGGCGTGATAGCGAGCATGCGTCGATGCGAGCGCGACGAGGTGCCCGCCCGCCGAGTGGCCGATGAGCACGACCCGCGTGGGGTCCCCCCCGTACTCGGCGATGTGAGCGCGGACCCAGTCGACGGCCGCATCGACATCCGAGATGTGTGCGGGATGCATCACCGCGGGGCTCAGCCGGTAGTTGATGCTCACGTAGATGTACCCGCCGTCAGCCGCGAGCGTGAGCTTGCCAGCCGTACTCGGCGGGTTCGCCTTGTCGCCGACGGTCCACGAGCCTCCATGCACGTACACCAGGACCGGTCGCGCGCAGCCGCGCTCGGCCTCGGGGGGAGCAAAGATGTCGAGGCTCACGAGATCCGCCGGTCCGACGTCGTCCCGGTAGCGAGCGGTCGTGGCCAGCGCGAGCGTCGACGCGCCGCAGGTGGCCGCCACGACCGGGGCATCCGGCGGGTCGGCTTCGGGATCCTCGTCAGTGGCGGGCGAACCGCATGCCCCGAGGGCCGCGACGATGACGGACAACCGAAACGATGCGAGCGTCATGCATTCACTCTCGGGCCTCCGCCCCGCCACGCCGATGACAGGCCGATTCCAGGGCACGTCATCGGGATGACATCGGGGCCCCGGCACCCCTGGAGGATAACGAGGCCATGAAGCTACTGGGCGGCATTCTGTTCATGGTCCTCGTAGGTTGCGGCGACGACGGCGGCGAAGCACCCGACCCCGATGCCGCCATGCCCGATGCACCGGCGACCCTGTCGTGCGGGGAGGGCATCGAGCTCGGCGCCGGTCAGGTGGTCACGTCGTCGGGCGTGATCCAGGGCGCCGCCGACTCGTCCGGCACCCACTGGCTCGGCATCCCGTATGCGGCGGCCCCGGTGGGTGCGCTCCGGTACCAGCCGCCCCAGCCGCCCCCGTGTCGGTCCGGGGTGAGCCCGGCCACGCAGTTCGGGCCGAAATGCCCGCAGCTCGAGGACGGGACGTTTGTCGGCGCGGAAGACTGCTTGCAGTTGAACGTATGGGCGCCGGCCGCGATCGGGAGCGAGGCCCTGCCGGTGCTGGTGTTCGTCCATGGCGGTGGTCACCAGAACGGCTCGACGTCGCAGCTCCAGAACGGCGTCGCGATCTACGACGGCGCGCGCCTGGCCAACACGGCCCGCGCGGTGGTCGTGACGCTCAACTACCGGCTCGGGGCGCTCGGCTTCCTCGCGCATCCCGCGCTGTCGGCGGAGTCGACGCACGGCTCGGGGAACTACGGGATGCTCGACCAGATCGCGGCGCTCGAGTGGGTGAAAGATCACGCGAGGGCGTTCGGCGGGGACCCATCACGCGTGCTCGTCTTCGGTGAATCGGCGGGCGCGGTGAGCGTGTGCCGGCTCGTCGCGTCGCCGCTCGCGGCCGGTCTGTTCGGGGCGGCGATCATGGAGAGCGGGGCCTGCGTCGCACGCTCGCTCGCCGATGCCGAGGAGATCGGAGAGGAGATCGCGGCGTCGATCGGCTGCACGGACGCGACCTGTCTGCGCGCCTCGTCGGTGGAGATGATCGTGGGCAGCACGCCCGAGCTCGAGGGCGGCTCGCTGAGGCAGACCTTCGACGGCGTGATCGATGGCTATGCCTTGACGCGCGCGCCCCTCGAGCTGATCGCCGACGGAACCCACAACCGGGTCCCGATGATCATCGGGTCGAATACCGAGGAGCAGGGTCGCGAAGTGCCTCGCCAGATGACGGAGCCGCAGTACGAGGCGGCCGTGCAGAGCTACGCGACCAGCCTCGGCGCCCCGCAGCTCGCGGACGACCTTCTTGCGCTCTACCCCGTGAGCTCGTATCCCCAGCCCCGCGACGCCATGGTTGCCCTGCTCACCGATGTGAAGTTCACGTGCCCGAGCCAGAAGGTGTTGCGCACGTTCGCCGCGGCCCAGAGCGAGCCCGTCTTTCGGTACGTGTTCGGCAAGGTGCCCGACAACGCCGCCCCGAGTGTGCAGGCCCTGGGCGCCTTCCACGGCCTCGAGCTCGCGTACGTCTTCGATGCGCTCGGGTCGGCCGCCGGGCCGGCGGACGCCGCGGTGGCGAGCGCGATGGGCCAGGCGTGGGGCGCCCTCGCGGCGAGCGGTACCCCGCAGCTCGCCCTGTGGACTCCCTTCACGACCAGCGCCGAGGCTCACCTGACGCTGGACGACACGATCGCCGCCGGCGCGAACTATCGCACCGCCCAGTGCGATGCCCTCGCGCAGCTCGTCAGCTCAGAGATCGATCGCCACTAGCAGCGCGTCCTTCGTCCCATTGCCCTGGCGGACGTCGCTGCCGAACTGAAACGTACCGGCGAAGATGGGCACGTCGATGTACACGCGGATGCCGCTCCGGCTCACCTCGTCCATGTTCGCGGCCATTCCGCTCTGCGCCGGGAAGAGCTGTTCGGCGACCTCACCGTCCGCGGTGTAGCGCACGAAGCTCGGCCACTGGGTCCCCGCCACCGGTAGCTCGACGGTGAGCGGCGCCCCCGCCGCGGCGCCGTACACCACGCGGGCGTCCATCGCGTGGCCGAACACGATGCCACCAGCGGGCGCGCTCGTGACCTCCGCGCCGGTCAGGTCGGTGTCGGATGCCACGTGAGCAAGCCACCGCGACGTCCCGTTCGTATCGAGCTTCCACACGAAGAGATCGCGACCCGTGATCGGCGGTGCCTCCGCATCGAACCGGGCCCCGTCGCTCGCGTACCCGACGAGATAGAGCGTTCCGGGCTCGCTCGCCTCGGCCCCTTTGCAGAGGTCCAGGTCCGTTCCGCCCCACGTCTTGAACCAGCGCCGCGCTCCCTGGGCGGAGTAGGCGACGATGTACGCGTCGAGCGAGCGTGAGCGGGGGAACTCGGCCGTGGTGCCGCTGGCACGGTCCGCGACGTCGCCGGCGTAGTCGCCGCCCGCGAAGATGCTGCCATCCGGGGCAACCGCGAGACACTTCGCCCGCGCCCCGCCCGTCCCTCCGACCGCCGCGGCCCACCTCGCTGCGCCCGTCGCCCCGTCGAGCGTCACGACCACGGCCTGCTGGGGACCGCTCGTCGCCGCGACCTGGACCCCGGGCTCCACGGCGAACGCGCCGCTCGTGCCTGCCAGCGCGACGATCGTGCCGTCGGGCGCGACGTTCACCTCGTTGCCGCCATCCGAGCCGGGACCGCCCGCCCGGATCGCCCAGCGCAGGTTCCCGTTGCTGTCGAGCTTCACGACCAGCATGTCGAGATCATCGATGCTGCTCGACTCGAGCACGGTATCGCCGAGCACGAGCCGACCGGCGAAGTAGCCGCTCAGCACGAGATCGCCCTCGGGCGTCACGGCCGCGTCGAAGATGTTGTCCTCGCCCGCGCCCCCGACGTGCCGCACCCACCGCAACGTGCCGTCGGGCGTGTAGCTCGCCACCATGATGTCGGCCCGGCCGCGGCTCACGAGGACGTCCGGGTGCCCCTCGATGGTGAGGCTCTCCTCGAACTTGCCGCTGATGTACACGTTGCCCGCCGCATCGGAGGCCACGGCATCGACCTCGTCTTCGTCGGACGGCCCGCTCAGCATCCGGGCCCACACGTACCTCGCACCCGGCGCCGGGTCCGGCGGAGCATCGACTTCGACGCCGGCGTCGACGCCCGGACCATCAACCGATACGTCAACCGGTGGGCCGGTGCAGGCCGCGAAGAAGGTCAATCCCAGGGGGGCAGCGAGGGCTCGTCTCATCCGCTCAGCATCGGAGGTGAGCGGCCAGCCCCCGATGACAGGACGATGACGGCGTCAGCGGGGCGTGGGCACGTCGGTGTAGTGAAGCAGGGCCGCCACCGCGATGCCGATGACGCCCGCCGAGACCGCGACGATGCCGGCGCTGCTCCAGGTGCCGTACGAGTCACGGTGGTGGGTGTAGTCATCCAGCTCGGACGCCGTCCAGGGTCGTTCACGCTGGACGGCGAGCAGATCGCTCGCCTCGTGATGCTGAACGCCAGCGTAGACGAGGCTACCCGTGCCCAGCGCGAGCAGGGTGAGTCCACCCACGAGCACCGCACGCGTGACCGGCCGCCGCGGGGATGGAGGCAGATCGAACGTGAGGGTCTGCGCGTCGCCAGGCCGCACGACGAACGTCCTCTCGACGCCCTGAGTGCCGCGCGCGCCGACCCAGAGCCGATGCTGCCCCGGCGGCGCGGACAGGACCGTCGCCGAACCGCGCGGCACGTCGTCGAGCACGACCTGGCTGCCGGACGGCGCGCCGATCGTGACGGTGGCCGGATGCGGCTCGAGCCGAGCTTCGACAGGGACGAGCTGACCGGCGACGGCGGTGGCCTCCAGCTTCACCTCGTCGTGATGGGGAGCCGTGATCGTGGCTCGATGCGCCCCCGGCGTCACCTCCACGAGCAATGGCATCGGCTGCGGGGCTTCATCGTCCACCTGCACGGTGGCGCCCTCTGCCGCTGACCACAGCAAGAGCCGCGTCCCCGGGTCGGCCTGGGTGGCTTGCAGGGCTGGCTCGCGGCTTCGCACGAGCTCCGCGAGAGGCTCGAGGTTCGATAGCAACTCGCGCGCGTCCTCACTCCGCGGACCACGCGGTGCCGCCGCGAGATACTCGCGATACAGCTCGACGGCGCGCAGCAGATCCGCGGGCTGGTGGTCGGTGACGTAGAGCTGGCGATACGACTGGGCCAGCGAGAAGATGGTCGCGGGGCGCGGATTCGCGGTCCGCGCCGACTCGAAGGCCGTCGCGGCCGCCCGGAACTCTCGCGCCTTGTAAGCTGCCTCGCCGGCCCGATGCATCGCGTCGGCGTCCTGCGCGGTCGCAGTGCCCCGGGTCCCGGCCACGATGAGCGCGACCGCCGCCAGTTGTCGCATCACAGCGAACCTCGCGCCGTCACGCCCCACAAGATCTGGAGCGTGCCGTCAGTGCTGGTCGGGGCCGCACTCGCCACCGCCAGATCCGCGACCCCATCGCCATCCAGGTCGGCGGCGGCGAGCTGGGCGAGCGGGCCCGCGAGGTCGACCGCGAACTCGGTGATCCAGCGTTGCTCGGTCAGGTCATAGAGTGCGACCCGGTCCGCGAAGACCACCGCGAGCTCCTGGTCCGGATCGGCGTCGACCTCGACCCCGATCATGGCGAGCGCGGCCTCGTCTCCGATCTGCGTCGCCTCGCTCCCGCACAGGAGCGAGAGTCCCGCGGCGTCGCTGAAGGCGAGGCAGTCTGTCGAACCGCGAACCACGGCGCGTTGCGCGCTCGCAGGCACGACGAGACTCGTCCACGCCCCGACGGGATCCCAGCGGCTCACCGTGTCGCCCCTCGCCATCACGGCCTCGTCGATGCCGTCTCCGTTCAGATCGAGCAGCTGCAGCGGCCCAGAGAGCTCGCCGCCCTCGACGAAGGGCATCGAGTCGATCGTCGTGAGGTAGCCCCGCTGATCCCCGAGCAGCTGGAGCTCGTCGGGCATCCCAGGTCGTTGCACGATCGCATACAGATCGTCGGCGGTGCCGTCGCCGTGAGCATCGCCGATCGCGAGCCCCGTGACCTTGCCGCCAGCGATCAAGACCTGCGAGAAGGCGATCGAGGACGCCGTCGCGATCCCGATGCGAGCTCCGTACAGGCTGCCGTTCACCAGCCCCGCGACGGCGAGCTCGTCGCTCTGCGCGCGGGGCACCGCCAGGATGGCGAGCACCGTCGGGATCTCCACCACCGGGGTCGGATCGTCCTCGAACCCGAGGTTGCTGCCTCGCAGGAAGGCGATGCGCGTCTGATCGCGCCCCGAGACGGACGTCGCGATGACCAGATCCTTGTAGTCGTTGGCATCCAGGTCGGCGCCGAGGAGGTCGACGACCGGATCGGTCGTACGTATGACATCCAGCACGAAGTCGCCGCGGTACGCGCGCAAGAAGGTGAGCGCCCGCGCGCCGGCAACAGCCGTGGCGATATCGAGGTGGGTGTCGTTGTCGACATCGATGATGGCGGCGTGAGTGAGCGCGGAGTCGCCGAGCCGATGTTCGAGGCACGAGCTCGGTCCGTCTCCGCGCATCACCCCGAACCGCGTCACGTAGTCGGTGGAACCATCTCCATCCAGGTCCGCCGATGCGAGCGGTACGGCTCCGGGGCCTTCCACACACTCGGAGCCCCGCAGATCGTCGACGACCGGACCGAGCCGGGTCCAGGTGTGGTTCATGAGGAAGTTGCCCGTGTACCTGTAGACCGAGTCGGACGTGGCGACCACGATGTCGGGCTGGCCGTCGAGGTCGATGTCCGCGACGCGGACATCAACGATCGCACCGAGCGAAAACGTTAACTGGCGCGCGAGGATCGACTCACCGGGTTCGCCGGGTCGGGCGAGTCCCACGACGAAGACGATCGACCCGCCGTCCGCCGCGGTGATCGCTTGCTGCGTGCTCCCCTCCGCGATGGGCGGGGGAACGACCGCGCCCATCACGACGGGCAACAGATCGCCGCCCGTGACGTTGACCGCGTTCCCCACATACCTGCCTATGCGCGCCGACACCGTGGTCCCGTCTTTCCAGGCGACGATTGCGGTCTTCTCGTCATCGGAGAGAAACCCGAACCGAGGCTTCACGGTCTCGGGACTGTCCCCGAGCGGCGACAGCGCGGGCACGATGGCGAGCGCGTCGTCGACCTGTCCGCGCTGAGCGAACAGCGCTGTCCTCCCCGCGCCCTGCGCGATCGTGCGCACGAGCTCGTCATAGGCATCTCCCGTGAGGTCGCCGGCGGTAATGACGTCGGTGCCGACCCCCTGGATCTCGTCGAAGACGAGCGTGCGCCCGCTGCCGCTGACCCGCGTGAAGCCCGCGTCCACGACGTCCGTCAGCACCAGCTCGTCGGCCGTCTCGTTCACCAGGTTGGCGGTGACCATCGCCCCGGGGAACCGGGCCGAGACGGGGGCGGTCGCGACGAACGTCGAGGCGCCGTGCGCGCAGGTTCCGGCCGTGCTGCACCCCCACCCGTCGGGGCACGCCGGGGCCGCCTCTTGCGGGCTGCATACGAAGCGGCACTGCACGCAGGTGAGCCCATCCTGATCGGCCTCGCAGTCCTCGTCGCTCTCGACGGCGCGGTTGCCGCACATCCCCGGTGTGACCTCCGGAAGATCAGCGCAGGCGCTCGTCACGAGAACGCTAGTCAGAATCCAGGCTCTCGACATCGTCGATGTTCCTTTTCTGGGGACGAGGTTTCGGAGCCGCGTCGAGCGACCGGGAGGCGTCAAGAGCAGGCGCGTCGGCGACGGCCGCATCGACGGCCGCATCGACGGCCGCATCGGGTTCCCGTGCCGCGTCGACCCGACCCTCGACGGCCGGCGCCTCGGTCACAGGTGCATCGAGGGGAGCCGCCTCGCCGGAACCGCGCCCCACCAGCACCACCGCGCCGCCGCCGAGGACGGCCGCGATCGCGACGGAAGCAAGCACGCCTGCTCGGCGACGGGACGGCCGGGCCGGCACGGCCAGCAGCGCCGCCGCGAGCAGCTCTCCTGCTTCTCCCGCCGTCGCCGGGCGGTGTTCGGGAAGCTTGGCCAGCACGCGCTGCAGCACCTCATCGAGCGCCGGATCTCCGGCGCTGGGTATGGGGGCGTGGACGTGGTGATGCGCGACGGTGAACGTCGCGCCTTCGTACGGCGGATGACCGGTGACGAGGTGGAAGGCGAGGATCCCGAGCGCGTAGATATCCGAGCGTGGCCCCAGGTCCGCCGCACCGTTGCACTGCTCGGGCGAGCTGTACGTCGGCGTGCCGATGAACGCGCCCTCGCGGGTGAGGTCCTTGGGAGCCCCCGCGGCGACATCCTTGGCGATCCCGAAATCGATGAGCTTCGGGTAGACCTCGCCGTCATCATCGCGACACAGGAAGATGTTGCCTGGTTTGACGTCGCGGTGAACGAGGCCTCGGGTGTGGATGGCGTCGAGGGCATTGCCGACGGCGGTGACGATCACGGCCGCGCGGCGGCGCTCCACGGGCCCTCGCTCGAGGAGATCTGACAGGGGCTCGCCCGCCAGCAGCTCCATCGCCAGGTACACCCGCCCGTCCGGGGCCTCGCCCGCATCGAAGACGCGCACGACGTGGCGATGCTGGATCCGGGCGAGCGCGTTCGCTTCGCGCAGCGCTCGCTGACGAAGGCCAGGGTCGAGGTGGGGCTCGGACACCTTGATCGCGACGCGGAGCTCCACCTCGGGATGGGTCGCTTCGTAGACGGCGCCGAAGCCTCCCGCCCCGAGGATCCGGCCCGTGAGGACATAGCGGCCGATCCGATCTCCGGACTTCGGCGGCAGCGACGGTCGCAGCGGCAGGGTGAGGTCGGCGGTCATGTCCGCTTGACCACGACCTCGGCCCCCTCGGTGATGAAGCGCGTCGCCCCACCCTTTGCGAACCGTTCGACGAGCGTACGCGTGAGGCCCGCGCCGCGCAGGTCGGCGCGCAACCGGAATGCGAGCTGGTTCAGATCGCCGCGATCCGCCGTCTCGCTGCGCGGCCACACCGCCGCCAGCACGACATCGTCGGGGATCAGCTCGCCCGGTCGGTACGGGGCGGGCGGCGCCAGGAGCGTCGCGGCAAGGGCATAGCGGCGCTCGGCGAGGAGAACGCTCGACCGCGTCCCCGAGAGCTCGAGCGTCAGCTGCCCGCCCGTGGGCAGCATCTCGAGGGTAATGCGCTGCAGGATGTCGTCGCGCCGCGTGGCCTCGGCCGTCTCCGGGACTTGCTGAAACGTGATCGTGCGCCCCGCCAGCGTGAGTTGCTGATCGGAAGCGACGTGATGGGTCGTGCTCACCTCGAGCGGCTGGCCGTCGACGGATACGCCTGCCGCGAGGACGAGGATCTGCGCACCGTGGATCGGACTGGCCGACCAGTGCAGCACGTGCATGGGCCAGCCGGGCACGATCACGTCGGCGTCCGCGCCCCCGATGACGGCGTCGCTGCGGAGGCCGATCCGCTGACCGTCGATCAGCACGCTCCACACCAGCTCGGGCGCGCGCACGCTCGCATCCTGGCGCAGCGTCACCAGGATGCGGCCCGGGAACTCCAGCGTGTCGCCCGATGTAGCTCGCGTGGGGCTGCCGATCAGCGCCCCGTTCAGCTTCGTCGGCGCCCCCGGGATGGGCACGACCTCGAGGCCCCCGTCGGTCGAGGCGTGAAGCAACGCATGGCGCCGGCTGGACGCGGGGTCCTGGAGCACGATGTCCGCGCTCGTCGCCCGCCCCACGACAAGTCCCAACGCCCCGATGCGTCGTGCAGTCCCATCGCTGGTGACCGCGTACCACGTCGACACCTCGCGACGCTAACACGGGTGGCGACCGGCGCTGCGACGGTATGCCCGGGTGGCCTTCCAGGCGTGTCATCGACGCGTCATCGCGTACGCCCATCTGCACCGGCATGGTGAGGGCATGCCCCCGCGCTCGCGTTTCGCCCTCGGCGTGACTCTTACCTTCGTCTCGGCGTGCGGAAGCGCCGACAACGCTCCCCCCCTCGATCCCGAGGCGCCCGACGCGATGGATCCGACCCAGTCCCCGGTGGACGCGCCGCTCGACGCAGAAGTGCCTACCTGTGTGCTCGGTGGCCAGACCTACGCATGCGAGGTCGATGCGGCGTATGGGAGCCACCCGCTGCAAGTCTACGACTTCTACGCGCCGCTCGACGCGGTGGACGCGCCCCTGGTCATTTACGTCCACGGGGGCGGCTACCTCCAGGGCGACAAGTCCTCGGCGTACACGTCGCCACTCTTCGCACCGGAGTACTTCCTCGCCGCCGGCTACGCCTACGCCACGATCAACTATCGCCTGAGCGGCGAGTTCCCGTTCGTGCTCGGAGAAACGGGGGACTATCCGGTGGCGATGGAGGATGGGGCGCGCGCCTTGCAGCAACTGCGCGCGCGTGCCGCGAGCTTCGGTGTGGACGCGCAGCGCGTCGTGCTCACCGGGGGCTCGGCCGGCGGTGGCATCTCGATGTGGCTCGCGCTGCACGACGATCTCGGCGACGGCTCGGCGTCTCCATCCGGGCAGTCGACGCGCGTGCCGTGCGTCGCGCTCTCGAACACGCAACCCACCCTCGATATCGGCGAGGTCGAGGCCCTGCTCGGCGCCGACGGCTGGCGCGCCGACGAGGGCATCACCGGGCTGTACGGGCTCACCGTCGAGGAGTACTACGCCGCCCCCGAGACCCATAAGCTCGCACTCGCCGACAGCTTTCGCGTGGCCTCTCCGATCAGCCACGTGAGTGACGACGACAGCGACCTTGACGTGCTGCTGACCTATGACCTCGGCCCGGGCGAGGGCAACATCCACAGCCCGGAGCTCGGCGAGTACGTGGCCAGCGGCACGCCGACGGCCGTCGCCAGCGCCTACGGCCGCCGCTCGCTCGCCGACATCGGCGTGACCACCCGCCTCTTGATCGACCAGCCGATCCCGGCCCAGCGCACCGCGGTGCGTAACTTCATCGCGAACGAGTGCTTTCGGTGACCACGTGCTCGATCACCGCGTCAGCTCGTCGAGCTCGCGCGACACGGCAGCGAGGAGCACGCTGCGCTCGCGGTACGGCAAGAACGCACTCTTGAAGCCGGCGAGGATGATCTTCTTCAGCGTCTCGAGGGACCAGCCGTAGTGCTGGTGGCAGAGCCAGAGCTCGCGCGTCACCGTCGTGGCGGACATGAGCCGGTTGTCGGTGTTGATCGTCACGCGCAGCCCGTAGTCCACGTAGAAGCTCACGGGGTGCGAGGCCCACGACTCGGCGGCGCGCGTCTGCATGTTCGAGGTCGGACACACCTCGAGGGCAATGCGCCGGTCGTTGACGTAGTTCATCAGGTCGCCGTTCTCGACGAGGCGCGTGCCGTGACCGATGCGGTGTGCGCCGCACTTGTGGAGGGCCTGATGGATCGACTCGGGGCCGTAGGACTCGCCGGCGTGCGCCGTGCAGTTGAGGTTGTTGTCGATGACGAGCTGGAACGACTGCCGGTGATCCTTGGCCGGGAAGTTGGCCTCGGCGCCCGCGAGGTCGAAGGCCACGACGCCGCGGTTCTTGAAGGCGACGCAGAGCTCGGCGATCAGGAGTGACGACTCGGGTCCGAGGCCGCGGATCGCCGACAGGATCACCCCGTACCGGATCCCGAAGGCGCGGTTCGCCGCAGAGAGCCCGCGCAGGACCGCCTCGACGACCTGCGGGGGGCGGAGGCCGTTGCGCGTGTGCAGCACCGGTGAGTACCTCACCTCGAGGTAGCGGACGTTCTCGGCCCACGCATCCTCGGCGAGCTCGTACGCGCAGCGCTCGAGGGCGTCCTCGGTCTGCATGACGGACAGCGTGATGTCGAACGCGCGCAGGTACTCCTCGAGCGACGCGACATGCTCGCCGGCGACGAGCATGGCCTCGAGCCGGGCCCGATCCGTCGTGGGCAGCGTGACGCCCTGCTGCTGCGCGAGGTCGAGGATCGTGTCGAGGCGCAGGGATCCGTCGAGGTGGCAATGCAGATCGGTCTTGGGTAACCGGCGCAGCAGCTCCTCGGTGATCACGACCGGACTATGTCGCTGTCCGCGCGGCGGACGCAAGACCGCTGGCCGGTCCACCGCCGAATCGGACCGGTTCGTAGTGAAACTATTCTTGCCACACAGCCCACTTAGTGGAAACAATAGATTCACTTTGCCGCGCCGAAGCTCCGCCCCGTTTCCTCGTGTCACCCGCGCCTTGGCCGAGCTGGGTCGCAACCTGCGGCTCGCACGGCTGCGCCGAGGGCTGTCGGCGGGCTTGCTCGTCGAGCGCGCCGGCATGTCCCGCCCCACGCTGCGGGCGATCGAGCGCGGCGACCCCTCCGTCACCATCGGAGCGATCGCCAACGTGCTCAACAGCCTCGGCCTCGTCGACGACCTCATCGGCGTCGGCCGTACCGACGAGCTCGGCCACCAGCTCGAGGACGCTCGGCTGCAGGCGTCCCCCCGCGCCGCCCGACGGAAGCGGTGAGTGATGGCGCCCGAGCGTTCCGAGATCGAAGTGCACGCCGGATGGATCTCTGCCGGACCATCCACCCGCATTGGCGTCCTGCGAGCGATCCCGGTTCGTGGCAAGGAGGTGTTTGGCATCGAGCTCGACCCGGCGTGGCTCGCGACGGCTCCCACCTTGGTCCTCGATCCTGGGCTCCAACCCGTGCGGGGGCCTCAATACCCTCGGTCGGGGACGGAGAGCTTCGGGGTCCTTCTCGACTCGTCGCCCGATCGCTGGGGCCGCGTGCTCATGCAGAGGCGCGAGGCGCTGCTCGCGCGCGCCGCGAGGCGTCCGCCGCGAAGGCTCGGCGACGTCGACTATCTGCTGGGGGTCTTCGACGGCCACCGCCTTGGGGGGCTGCGGTATCGCATCGGGGCCGGGCCCTTCCTCGATGACAACGAGGAGCTGGCATCGCCACCGTGGGCGTCGCTGCGCGAGCTCGAACAAGCGAGTCTTGCGCTCGAGCAGGACGGGGCGGAGGACGACCCGAAGTATGGAGCATGGCTTCGCATGCTGATCGCACCAGGCCGCTCCCTGGGTGGGGCGCGTCCGAAAGCCAGCGTCGTGGACGCGCAGGGACAGCTGTGGCTCGCGAAGTTTCCGAGTGCGCATGACGACGTCGACGTCGGCGGATGGGAGAGCGTGGTCCACGGTCTGGCCACACGGGCGGGCGTCTCGACGGCCGAGGCCCGTCGGCAGACCTTCGGCAGCCGCCGGTACACGTTCCTCACGAAGCGCTTCGATCGCTCACGGGCCACCGGCCGGATTCACTTCGCGTCGGCGATGACGATGCTCGACCGGCGCGACGGGGACGATGGCGCGAGCTATGTCGATATCGCGGAGTTCCTGACTCGATCCGGTGCGCACGTCTCACGAGACCTGGAGCAGCTCTGGCGTCGCGTCGTGTTCAATGTGTGTGTCTCGAACGTCGACGATCACCTCCGCAATCATGGCTTCTTGCTCGAGGGCGACGCCTGGAGCCTCGCACCTGCCTACGACATGAATCCCAACCCGGACGGAGCGGGCCTGGCGCTGAACATCAGCGACTCTGACAACGCACAGGACCTCGGGCTCGTCACCGAGGTCGCGGAGCACTTCCGCGTGAAGGCCGCACGAGCGAAGGCCATCATCGCCGAGGTGCGCGCGGCCGTCGCGACGTGGCCGGCCGAGGCCAAGCGGGCCAAGCTCCCACGTACCGAGCAGGAGCGGATGGCGCCAGCGTTTCGCCTCGCGACGTGACCAGCTACAGTGCTGTCCCGTGCCCGACTGGTTGCGCCGTGTGTATCCGCACGCAGTCCTGCTCGGCGCGTGGTGCCTGATCCTCGCGTACGGCTACCCCGGGCAGCTCACGCCCGACACGCTCGATCACTTCGAGCAGGCGCGGACCGGCTTCTATACCGACGGGCACCCGCCCATCGTGCCGGCGCTGTTCTGGCTCTGCGACTCGCTCGTGAAGGGCCCGCTGCTCGTACTGATCCTGCAGACGACGACGTTCCTGCTCGGCCTGTACGTGCTGCTGAAGCGCGCCTTCTCGCGCGAGCGGGCTGCGTGGATGGCCCTCGGCATCTTCGTGTTCCCGCCCGTGCTCGCCCCGATGGCGGTCGTCTGGAAGGACTGCATCATGGCGGGGCTGCTCCTCAGCGCGATCGCCGGGCTGCTCTCGACGCGGCGCCCGCTGCGCATCGTGGCCCTGCTCGCCATCACCATCGTGACCGCGCTCCGCTACAACGCCTTCGGCGCGACCTTCCCGCTCGTCATGCTGCTGTTCGAATGGCGGCCCGGCATCGCGCGGTGGAAGCGCTATGGCATCGCCCTCTCGGCGTGGCTCGCGACGGCGATGGCGGCGCTCCTGCTCAATGCCGCGCTCACCGACCGGCAGATGCACCTCTGGCACAGCTCGCTCGCGCTCTTCGACATCGTCGGCACGTACGCCAACGTCGACGACACCGTGCCCGACGCGGAGCTGGAGGCGCGCTTCGCCGGCACCGAGGTGCAGGTCCACAAGAACGTCCACGCGGCGATGCGCAAGATCTACAACCCGCGCGACTTCATCCCGATCATCACGGACCCCGAGGACGCCCTGTGGACGATGCCCATCTACGGCGAGACGCCGGCCCCCGAGCCGCAGCGCGAAGCCATCGGGCGCGCCTGGTGGGACACGGTCACGGAGTTTCCCGGTGCCTACCTGATCCACCGCGCGAAGGTGTTCGGGAGCGCGCTCGCCATCGGGGCCAAGCCCGCCGGCGCTGTACCCAAGCGCGAGACGAAGTATCCCGACTACGCCCGCGAGCGCGGCCTCCTCGTCGAATGGTTGCCGGCGCAGATCTACGCGACGGCTGGCCTCACCTGGCTCTGGCGCCACACCCCGCTCTTCACGCCGTGGATCTACCTCCTGATCGCGTGCGGGCTGCTCGTCGTCGCCCGCAAGCAGCGCGATGTCTTCGCCTTCCTCGCGAGCGGCATCCTGATGGAATTCACGCTCTACCCGCTCGCCGCCAGCCGCGACTATCGCTACTCGCACTGGCTCGTCGTGATGACCGTGCTCGCGGCCGCGATGCTGATCCGACGCGCTAGGAACCCTGACGCGTCGCTGCTACCACCCAGCACTCCGTAGCGTCGCAGGCGAGGATCCAGTACGTCCCCCGTCGCCAGGGCGTGTACGTGAGATCTGCCGCCAGCTGCCGCGCGGGCTCCGAGCCCCCCGTGACGGCCGCGACGTAGAGCTCGAGGCCTGGCACACCATCGGGCAGCTTCACCGTGCGCGCCGTCGAGCGGCCAGACCGGGTGACCTTGCCCACGTGCGATGTCAGGGAGCCCGCCTCCCAGCGCGCGATGACGAGCTGCTCCCGCGGCAACCCCATCGCTTCGATGTTCGGCACGGCGGCGCGGAGCTCGAACGTCGTGACGGCGCGCGTGCGAGTGAGCCGCGTGACCGCATCGCGCGCGGAGGTGCGCATCCCCTCGAGGTCGAAGCCGTCCTTGATGGCGAGGTCGAAGCCAGGATCCTCCTGCCCGTCGACGAGCGGCACGAGCCGCACGCCCGCCACCCCGAGCGGGGCATCGAGGTCGGGGCGAATGAACGCCACGCGCTCGAGTCCGAGGTACCGCGCGATCGCATCCCGCTTCCGCCAGTCGCGAAAGTCGTCGCCGATGAACCACCAGCTCTCCTCGACCTGACCGAAGGCGTCGGCCACGACCACACTGCCCGGTCGCGCGGCGGCCAGCATCGCCAGGCGCGCCTCGCTCTTCGCGCCGGCCTCGCGATAGGTGGGCACGGTGCGCACGACGGCATAGAGCGAGGCCACCACGGCGAGCGCCAGCCACGGCCGCTCGTCGGAGTCGTCGACGAGGCCAATGACCGCGGCGAGCAACAGGCCCATGGGGACGATGAAGAAGCGCGAGCCGAGCTTGGGCGAGACGAACAGGGTCATGGTCACGAGCAGGCCGGCCCCGATCGCGAGCCCGAACCACTTCCAGGTCTTCGCCGGCGAGCGCCACGCGGTGAGCACGGCCAGGAACAGGAGCGGGGCCGCATAGACGATGTAGCTCCGCACGATGTCGAGGAGCCCACCGGCTCCGCGCTGCAGCAAGCGCGTCACGAGTCCGACCTGTTGCGCGAGCTCGCCGTAGCGCTCGCCCTGGCCCGGCGCGAAGAAGATGAGCGCGAAGCCGATCGCCACCCCGACGGCGCCTGCCAGCGCGAACCGGCGCTCCGCGTCACGACGCTGCCAGGCCGCGAGCAGGGCCAGGGCGAGCAGCATCGGGCCCGTGTGCTCGTTGCACATGCCCGCGACGACCCCGAAGCATCCGTAGAGCGGCGCGCGCTCGGTGGTCGCGAGGCGCAGCGGCACGAGGAACCAGAGCTGCACCGCTGCCGTGTAGACGTAGTTCGCGCTGTACGCGTGCGACCAGAGGTTGCGCCCGATCTGCGGCAGCGCGAACCAGGCACAGCCGATCGCGATCATCCACATGAGGAGGTCGCGGCCTCGGCGGGGCATGCGCCCCAGGCCCAGGGCCGTCACCGCATAGGTCAGCGCGAGAAACGCGACTGGCGTCATCACCTCGGCGAAGCCGGTCAGCTTGTAGCCGAGATACGACGGCAGCTGCCCGAGGCGCGGATTGGCGTGGACGTACTGATCGCTCCAGAAGGCCAGCAGGCGCCCGACGGAGAAGCTCTCGCCGCGCGTGTCCATCGCGACATTCCACGCATCGAACGTGAACGGGGCGTGCGCGACGACGTACGCGATGTGCAGGGCCGTCAGCGCGGCGTAGGCAGCCACGAGGACGGCACTGACGCGCGCGGACAGCTTCACGAAGGTTCGCGCGGAGCGGCCGTGGGCTCGGCAGTCGGACGCGCGATCGGCGCCGCGAGACCCGCCGGCTTGTCGGCCGCCTCATCGAAGCCAAAGGTCTGCCCGACGACGTACAGCGGGCGCCCCTTCACCTCTTCGAAGATGCGCGCGATGTACTCGCCCTGGATGCCGTTCGAGACGAGCAGCATGCCGTTGAAGAACAGCATCAGGATCAACAGCGACGCGTAGCCGGGCACGTCGATGCCGAAGGCGACCTTCTGCACGAGCGTGACCACGAGGTATGCGAATGCCCCGACGGCCGTCAGCACGCCGACGTACGTCCACATCTTGAGCGGCGCCGTCGAGAACGAGAACAGGCCGTCGAGGGCGAAGCGCCACAGCTTGAAGAAGCTCCACGTCGACGCGGTGTCGTTCGCGCGGACGTTCGCCTGGAACTCGACGGCGGTGACCTTGAAGCCGGGCCACGCGAAGATGCCCTTCATGAAGCGGTGCCGCTCCGGCATCTTCACGATCACGTCGATGATCTTGCGGTCGATCAGCCGGAAGTCGCC
>JALHPV010000024.1:481-43600 GCA_022842285.1 Kofleriaceae bacterium | reverse complement strand
CGCCGAAGCCGCCGCGACCGCCGCCGCCACCGCCGCGATAACCACCGCCGCCACCACCGCCGAAGCCGCCGCCGCCACCGCCGCCGCGCTGCTGGCGCTGCTCGGCCTCGTTGACGCGGAGCGGGCGACCGTCGAGGGTACGACCGTCCATGCCCTCGATCGCCTTGGTCGCCTCTTCGGGCGTACCCATGGTCACAAAGGCGAAGCCGCGCGAGCGGCCTGTCTCGCGATCGGTGACAAGGTGGACGTCGCTAACAGTTCCAAATTCCTGGAACGCCTGGCGAACGCCATCAGCATTGGTGTTGAACGAGAGATTTCCGACGTACAGACGAGTGTTCATGCCTTCGTGCTCGATCTGGCCCTGTGCGCAGTCAACCCGCCCCGAAGGGGGCCATGGTGCTTCAAAGCGGGTTCTGGGGGAAACCACGTACCCACTGAGCACCGGACAAGACCCGACGAACGGTGACTAGCGTGACGTAGTCGAACGTACTCCTGGCCGAAAAGGAACGCCACCAGATCTTCGTGCGGCGCCACAAGATCGCGGATCCACTACCGGAAAAACGGGAAACCAGACGGCGATATCGGTGTCCGATCGGCTACTTGAGTATGCTGGCGACGCATGACTGAGCCCGAGCGACAGCTCCTGCGCCGGCTCAGAGAGCGAGACGAACGCGCGTTTCGCGAGCTCATCTCCGAGCACCGCGATCGGGTGTTCAACATCACGTTTCGCATGCTCGGCAATCGCGCGGAGGCCGAGGACGTCGCTCAGGAAGTGTTCATCACCGTCTTCAAGACGATCGATACGTTCCGGGAAGAGGCCAAGTTCTCGACGTGGCTCTATCGAGTCACTGTCAATCACTGCAAGAACCGCATTAAGTACCTCGCCCGCCGTCACGACCGCGACCGCGACGAGCTCGACGAGACCGCGCACTCGGGCAATGGCGTGAATGCGAGTCCGCCGCTCACGCGGGCGCCGGATCGCGCCGTCGAGGGCGCGCAGATGGAGGTCCTCTTACAGGAGGCCGTCGCGACGCTCGACGAGGAGCACCGCATCGTCGTCGTGCTCCGCGATATCGAGGATCTGTCCATCGAGGAGATCTGTGACATCACTGGTTTGCCGGACGGCACGGTGAAGTCGCGCTTGCACCGCGCCCGCCTCGCTTTGAGAAAGAAGCTGCAACGCCATGTCTGAGCTCATCGACGACGCCGACGACGAGATCATCGCGAAGGTCTCCGACTACCTGGACGGTGTGCTGCCGCCCGACGAGAAGTCGACCATCGAGGCGAAGCTCAAGTCGGACCCGGCGTACCAGCGCGTGTACGCCGAGATGCAGGAGACGCGCGACGCGCTCTCGGGTCTCCAGAAGGCGCGTGCGCGAGAGACCTTCGTCGAGGATGTCACCGGCCTCATTCACAAGCGCTCGGCGGGTCGCTTCTTCGGACGCCGCACGCTCGGGGACCGCGTCCCCTTCGGCGTGCTGCTCGTCATCGCGCTCGTCGCGCTCGTCGCGCTCGGATGGGTGCTGCGCTCGTCGATGACCGGCTCGCTCTAAGCGGGCTACGGAGCGAACGCGGCGATGGGGATATCGAGCGCGCTGCGATCCTCGCGCGCGACAAGGGCGGCCTTCGCCGCGACCCCCGGGAGGACGTTGTTCGCGAAGTAGACGGCCGCGAACTTCTTGCCCTCGTAGAATGGGCGGTCGTGGTGATCGGCGCCGAGCTTGGCGAGTGCGGCCTCGGCGATGACGGCCTGCTCGAGGAGGAGCCAGCCGAGGACCGTCTCGCTCATCATCTCGAGGAAGCGATTGGCGACGGTCGGGACCATCTCCATCTTGCCCCCGCCGAACCACATCGCGAACTTCGCGCCGGTGCCGTTCAGCGCCTCGAGCGCCTGCGCGAGCACGAGCACGGAGTCCTTGAGGGTCGCGTGCTCCTTGTTCGCGGTGACGAACGCGGTGACGTCCTTCGCGAAGGCCTGCACGTTGGCGCCGCCGCGCTGCATGAGCTTGCGACCGACGAGGTCCATCGCCTGGATGTGATTCGTGCCCTCGTAGATCGAGAAGATCTTCGAGTCGCGCGCGTACTGCTCGACCGGCCAGTCCTTGAGGTAGCCCGCGCCACCGTAGACCTGGATCGCCGTCGTGCAGATGGCGAACGCCTGGTCCGAGCCGTACGCCTTGAGTAGCGGCACGAGCAGGTCGACCTGGCCCTGGTGGTAGTCGCGCTGGGCCTGATCACCATTGGTCTTCGCGAGCATGTTCTCGCGATCGATGTGCATCGTGAGCTTCACGGCGAGGGCGCGGATGCCTTCGACGCGCGACTTCATGTCGAGGAGCATGCGCTTCACGTCGGGGTGCTCGACGATCGCGACGCGGGGCGCGGAGGCATCCTTCCACTGCTTGATGGAGCTGCCCTGCTTGCGATCCTTCGCGTAGTCGAGCGCGTTCAGGTACGCCGACGACGCGAGCGCGAGGCCCTGCAGACCCACGCCGATGCGGGCGTAGTTCATCAGGTGGAACATCTGGGACATGCCCTTGTTCTCGACGGTGCCGACGAGCTCGCCGATGCAGCCACCGTTCTCGCCGAAGACGAGCTGGGCCGTCGACGACGCCTTGATCCCCATCTTGTGCTCGATGCCGGCGACGGCGACGTCGTTCGGCGTGCCGTCGGGACGGACCTTCGGGACGATGAAGAGCGAGAGCCCCTTCGTGCCGGCGGGCGCGTCGGGCGTGCGGGCGAGGACCATGTGGACGATGTTGGGCGTCATGTCCTGATCGCCGCCGGAGATGTAGATCTTCGTGCCGCGCAGGTCGTACTTGCCGTCGGGGCGCCGGGTGGCAGTCGTGCTCGCGCTACCGACGTCCGAGCCAGCATGCGGCTCGGTCAGGCACATCGTGCCCGCCCACGTGCCGTTGAACATGTTCGGGACGTACGTGGCCTGCTGCTCCGCGGTGCCGAACGCGACGATCACGTCGGCCGCGCCCTGCGTCAGCGCCGGGTACATGTTGAACGACGTGTTGGAGCCGCACATGAACTCCTCGACCATCATCGCGAGGGTGAACGGTCCGGCCTGACCGCCGTGCTTCTCCTCGACGGCGAGCGTGCGCCAGCCGGCCTCGAACAGCGCCTTCCACGTCTCGCGGAAGCCCGAGGGGACCTTCACCTGTCCGTTCTCGAGGCGGCAGCCTTCCTTGTCGCCGCTCGCGTTGTACGGGCCCATGTGCTTTTGCACCCAGCCGTACGCCTCCTCGAGGACGGCGTTCACCTCGTCCTTACCCCAGTTGGCGTATGGCTCCTTGCCGAGCAGCTCTTCCAGGTGGAACTGCTCGAACAGGAGGAAGGAGAGGTCGCGAAGGTTGGCCTTGTAGTAGTTCTGGTTCATCGGTGTTTTTTCCGGTTCGATGTCTCGTGCCGCCCGCACCGCCAGCCCAGGTCCACGCCCCGGTACTCGCTTCGCTCGTGGGTTCGAGTAGCCATGGTGAATGAACCGTCATTCATTTATGGCCGTCCTGATGCGATGCGTCAAGCGACTTTCTGCTTGAGCCATCGTCGATAGACCTTTAGAAGGGACGGCTCGTCGTTAGGTTTCACCATGAATCACGCGTCGCGGCCTGACCGCACTCCGCAACGGAGCATGATGATTAGCCGGCCCTTCGCCGGCTAGACGCGCGCCTGCGCGACGACTCCTCTGGTGGGAGCAGACGGGCGCGAGACCCGGCACTGCGCCCCCTTCCATCAGCGGTGCCTTCGGGGTCACCACCGTCTCGCGCCATCGACTTCGCTGCCCGCAGACCTCGTGTCATCGGTGGCTACCGCAAGGTAGAGGGTCCGACGATGTGAACGTCGCGGGTCAGCGACTCCGCCGCGGAGGCGCGGGCTCGCCAGGATGACGGCTCATACGGCATCGAGGACAGCACCCGTCCGACGTGCCACTTCCGAGCCACATCCTGACCAGCCCCGCGCTGCAGTTGGGCCGCGACGCCGATACTCTTGCGGCGGCACGTTCTCGATGCGCGATCTGGATCTATGGCGGCGACTGGCGACAGGCTCGGTGGAGCCTGGCGAGATCGTCGCGCTCTCGATCCAATCGCTGACACGGCGCGCGCCGTTCCTCCGCGGCCTCGTCGCGCTGGCCCAGCACGAGGATCCTCGCCTGCGGGCGGCTGCCCTCGACGCGCTCGCGGGTGTGCGGGGCGTGCCGGGCGTCCGGGTGCTCGTGGCCGCCCTCGACGATGACGAGGCCGGGGTGCGCGCCGCGGGGGTGCGCGCACTCCGCCGCACCGCCCTCGATGCCCCGCGACGCTATCTGCATGCGTTGTTTCACGAGCGTCTCGACGTACGCCGCCTGGCCCTCACGGAGGTCCCCGCGAGTGCGACGGAGCTCGCGGTCTATCTCCGCGCCGATCCTGCGTGCGCGGACCTCGCCGCGGCGATCCCGTTCGCCGGCCCGTTCGAGCTCGCCCTCGATCTCCATGCGCAGGGTGCGTTCACGGATTCCGAGCTCGCGGATCAGATCGCCCGCGAGCGCGGCCAGGTGCAGTCCACGCTGCAGGCCGACGAGACCGGCCTCCACACACGCCAGTTCCTGCGCGCGATCGTAGGTGCCGAGGCGTACGGCGAGCCGCTCGCCGCGATCATGCAGTTCGCCGTGGCGGACCGGGTCATCTTCGACCGGATCACGGCGGGTCTTCGCGAGCTGGGCTGGACGACGCTCCCCGCGCCCATGCAGGGCGCCTACCTCGCGCTCGTGCCGATGACCATCGAGAGTCCGGCCTTCACCTCCGAGCACATCCCCGCGGCGATCGCCGGACTCACGCGCTGGGTCGGACCCGGGATGCCGGGCTTCGCGGCGTACGTGCGGCCGAGCGTGCCCGAGCTCCAGCGTCTCCTCGCCCTCCCGGCCGTGCGGAGCGATCTCGCGCTCGGCGCGGCGATCGCCGGCCACCTCCCGGCGAAGCGATTGAAGACGCTGGCGAAGAGCTTCGGACAGGCCGCGATCCTCGAGGCGCTGCGCGCGTCCGATCACGGCTGGCGCGAGATCCTGAACCTCCCCCCGGAGGCTCCCAACCTCGAGCTCCGGTGGCTCGCGATGATGGACGACATCCCGCGCTACGTGCAGCTCGCCACCACCGCGCTCTTGCAGTTCGCGCCGAAGCGCCGCGAGAAGCTCATGGTGGTGCTCCAGCACCACGGGCCGATCCTCGTCGAGCTCGCGGCCCGCCCCATCTCGCATGACGTCGACTCCGTCGGCGACCTGGTGGAGGCCGTCGCATCGCACCTGAACTTCGCCGCCATCGGCACCGCGCTGGGGCACATCCTCGAGGGTCCGGGGGTGGCCCTCGCGCTCACGATGGTGCGCAAGCTCGAGCCGCGCGGCCTCGGCGTCGCCGTCGAGACGTTGACGGATCGGCAGGCCGAACAGCTCATCGAGCTCCTCGACGCGGAGCCCGTCCCGCGCAGCCGGGAGCTCGCGATCGCCCTGGCCTGGAAGGTGCGCACCGAGCCGGCCATCGCCGACTGGGTCGAGCGCATCACGCAGCCCGCGGCGCCCGCTCCCACCGTGGTGGCGCCGCGCGAGACCGGTCAACGCGAGCTGACCTCGGCGGAACGGGCGACGATCGTCTCCGCGTCGCGCAGCGATCTGCCGACCGCCCTCGCGCCGGCACTCTCGACCTCGGTGACGGGCCTCACCGCCGCGCTCCGCGAGCGCTCGTCCTCGATCTCGCTCGAGGCGTGTGTCGCCCTCCTCGGCTGCGCCGATCACCTGCCCGAGGTCGCACGGCAGCTCGATCGCTTCGCGCGGGTCGATCCGGCGTTCGACGAGGAGCTCAGCCAGGCTGCGTCCGCCTGCTGGTTGTACGAGCGCGACATCGCGGTCCTCGCGCATGCCCGACTGTGGCGCTGGGAGCAGCACGGCTTCGCGCTGCTCGCCTGGATGGAGCGAGCGGGAGGCTTGCAGGCGGCGCTCGAGCTCGCCGATCAACTGCCCGGCCGCCTCGCCGCGCGCACGCTGTGGCATGGCCTCGCGGAGGCGTTCGCGCTCCTGCGCTATCGCGATCGGCCCGCCTTCGAACGCCACGCCACGATCGCCGCTGCGCGCTACTGCAGCGAGCGCGTCGATCGTGACATCGGCCGCGCGGCCGCCCGCATCATCCTGCACGCCGTCGAAGGCCGGCAGGTACCGCTCGCCGAGGTTCGCGCCGAGCTCCTCGAGCGCACGCCCGATGCCAGCGCGGAGACCCGCGAGCAGCTCGCCCGGATCATTCGTCTCGACGGCATGCCGGAGCCACCGCGCATCATGCAGCCGCCGCCACCGCCGAGTGTCGTCGACCAGATCCGCGCGTGCCGCGATCTCGACAAGCTCGTCGAGTGGTGCCACGAGCCGTCGCCGGCGATCGTGCAGGAGGCCGCGCTCGCCCTCGTGATGCTCGGTCAGGGCGGACAGCTGCGCCTCGCCGAGCTGGTGCGCGACCCCGACAAGCTGCTCGCGCCGCTGCCCGTCGTGCAGACGGTGATCCTGTGGGATGCGCCGTCGGCCCTGGTCATCGCGCGCGAGCTCGCGGCGAGCGGCACGCTGCCGAACGCGTGGCAGTACCACCTCTCCCTCGCGCTCCACGTCCTCGGAGATCGGGGCCAGCTCGACCGCGCCCTTGCGGCCGCGCGGGCACCGGACCAGACGTGGTTTCGCCGGGCCGATTGGGACACGCTCGTCGCGCACGCGGATCCCCTCTCGTGTGCGCTCGCTCTCGTCGAGTCGCCGCATCACCATGCCTACAAGCGCAGCGTCGACGTCTTGCTCGCGAGACCGGCCGAGGACGCCGTGGCCGCCGATGCGCTGCGCCGCTTTCTCGAGATCGACGCCGAGCGTCCCATCGAGCTGCGACGCACCGTGGCGCGCGACCTCGCCTATGGCCGCGGCGACTTCACGGGCCTCCCGATCATCCTCGAGGAGCTGATCGACGCCAAGGGCGAGGTCCCGCACGTCGTCCTCCCCGCCGCACTCGCGACCGCGCTCGCGGAGGGCATCGTCGACGCCGCGCTCGTCGGCGGCCATCTGTGCTGCACCGAACGCCGCATGATGAACGTGCTCTCCGAGCTACGCACGTTCGCTCGCCTCGGCGAGGACACGAACCGTACGCTCAGCACTCGCTTGCTCGAAGAAGCGACCAGCAGCGCGGCCCGGCAGGAAGCCGTGCCGTTCGTCGTCTCCGCGGCCACCACCGACCAGCGCATCACACAGGTCGCCGAGGTGTTCGCGTGGGGCGTGCGGCGCGGGCTCGAGCTGTCCGGACGCATCCTGCGCATGCACCTCACCGCGGGCGAAGCGGACCTCGGGCACACGTACCTCGACGGCAACCAGATCTTCGTGAGTGCCCTGCCGATGCTGCGTGGCGAGCCGCATGGTCGCGACATCGTCGAGGGCCTCGTCCTGCACGAGATCGGCCACCACGTCTATCACGCGAGCGAGCGCGACCGGGCCCTGTGGAAGGAGGCGCACGAGGTCGGCCTCGGCCACCTGCTGAACCTGATCGCCGACGAGCACCTCGAGCGTAACCTGCGCGCGCTCAACGGCGAGTACGGCGACCGGCTCAAGCGCCTGGATGCGTACGCGTTCCAGCACGCTCCGCAGGAGATCAACGTGTCGTACCTGCTCGACTCGTTGCGGGCCCACGCGGCGCGCGCCCTCGTCACCACGCCACTCGACGTCGCCTTCGACGAGGACGCGGTGCGAATTCGCCGTGGGGCCGTGCTCGCCGAGCTCGACAAGGCAGGTCACCTGGTCGCGCGGTTCGCCCGCGCCTTGCGTATGGGCCTCGGTAATCGCCACCGGGATCCCGTCATCGAGCACGCGCTCGCTCTCTGTCGCGACCTCCGCAAGCAGGAGATGCCCGGGCTCTACGCCATCACGAAGCAGCTCGCGCAGCTGTTCGGCGGGGCGACCGCGCTCGCGAAGGTCTTCGGCGGCCCCGAGGGGCTCTCGTCCAGCGAGCGCGATGAGCAGGTCTTCGGCGCCGGCATCGACGACGACATTCTCCAGCGCGAGGTCGAGCGCATCCTCGATCCGAAGCGAGGCAAGAAGACCGGGCGCCTGGGGCCGACGGACCGGCTCCAGATCAACGTGAACCCCGACGCGGAGTTCAACCGGATCCACGACGTCCGGAAGGTGCGCGGCAACCCGGAGGAACACGGCAAGCTCGCGCACGAGGTCGCGCGCCACTCGCGTCGCCTCGGCATGCTGCTCGACGAGCTCGGCCTGCGCTGGGAGCCAGCACGCGCGCGGATCCAGGGTCGCTCCATCGACAAGACGCGGCTGCGTCCGCTCGTCACACGGGGCGATCCGCGCATCCTGCAGGCCCGCACGCCGATTCGCCGCACCGACCTGTTCCTCGGCACGGTGATCGACTGCTCGGGCTCGATGGCCGCGGGCAACAACCTGGAGCGCGCCCGCAAGTTCGCGATCCTGATCGCCGAGGCCGTGAAGCCGCTGCGGGGCGTGGATGCACGGTTCTGGGGCTTCACCGACTCGACCATCTACGACGCGGGCGACGCCCAGTCCTGTCATGTCACCGGGCTCGAGTCCGAGGGCGGCAACAATGATGCGGCCGCCCTCTTTCACGCCGCCGCGGCCGCGATGACCTCGAAGCGAAAGGCCAAGGTCGTCGTGATGATCAGCGACGGGCTGCCCACGGAGTGCTCGGTGGCCGCCCTGAAGACCCTCGCGACCACCCTGACCAAGCGCAAGGGCGTGGTCTGCGCCCAGGTCGCGGTGCGGCCGATCGAGGAGGACTGCTTCCCGCACCACGTCCTGCTCGACGACGCGCAGGTCGACGTGTCAGTCGCAAAGTTCGGGCGCTTGATCGGCGATCTCGCGCGCCGCGTACTGGGTTCGTGACGCAGGTCGCGTCCGCCGCCCCGCACGCCCCCCCGCTGGCCGTCGATAATGCCGCGCCGCGTCTTCCGCGGCTCGTAGTATCGTCGCCGCTACACCACCTCCCGGGGAGAGGCGATGTCCATGCGATTCGTACTGCTATCCGCGCTCGCGTTCACGGCGGGCTGCGGAGACAACCTGACTCCACCTACCGATGACGGCGTGCCATTTCCTGGCGAGCCGCGGGTCATCGCGCGCGTACCGGTGACGACGCTCGCCGCGGGCGATCGCGTGAACGCGACGTGCGACATCGTCGACGAGAACGGCGAGGCCATTCTCGATGAGAACATGAACCCGATCGCGTCGACGACCGAGATGACCGTGGTCTACACGCACGAGGACTCGTTCGCGCGCGACGACGAGGACCAGGTGATCGTGCGCCGCGTCGGAACCGCCACCGTGCGGTGCCAGGCCCCGAGCCTCGGGCTCACCTCGGAGCCGATCGAGCTGACCATCGGTCCCGGTACCGCGGCCCGCGTCTTCACGCAGCTCGCCGCCGACCAGACGCGCGCCGGCGACCCCGTCGGCGTGACCTGCATCGCCTTCGATGCCTTCGACAATCCCGTGCCGGTCTTCGAGTACACGTTCGCGCTCTCGCCGACGACCACCGGCAGCACCATCGGGGCCGACAGCGTCATGGCCGAGAAGGTCGGGGACTACGAGGTCTCGTGCGTCGTGTCCGGCGCGGGCCAGGTCGAGACGGCGTTCCTGCTCGTGCTGCCGGCGTTGCCGTCGTCACTGGCGGTGAGCCTGTCGCCCGAGCGCCCGTTCTACGCGATCTCCGACGAGGTGGCCGTCGTGGCGCAGGCCACGGACCGCTTCGCGAACCTGGTCGATGACGCGACCTACGCTTACGCGGCGTCGCCGACCGTCCCCTCGCCCACCCTCTCGCGCTTCCGGTTCAACAACGACGGCACCTTCGAGCTCGGCGCCAACATCACCTCGGAGACCTACCAGAGCGTCCCGCTCGACGATTCCGTCACGGCGCTCGTGAACACGCGTGGCCCGCTCATCAACTGCATGCAGGCCAACTCGCCCGGCACCGTGTCGGATGCCTACATGCTGCAACAGGGTCCCGGCTCGCTGCTGGTGCCCGTGCGCGTCGAGGACACCTTCGACGTGGGGAGCGTGACCATCGCCGGCGTCCCGGCCACCTTCGATGGCGCGAGCGGTAACTATCGCGCGGCGGTGCCCATCGGCTTCGGCATGAACTTCATCGATGTGGTCGCCACCGACACGCTCGGGGCCGAGAACAGCACCACCTGCACGATCCTCGCCGCATCGGCCTACACCGCCGAGGACGCCACGATGCCAGGCGCGCTTGCCCTGCGGCTCGATAACCGCGCGGTCGGTGACCCGACGACGACCGGTCCCATCAACAGCCTCAACGACATCCTGCACGCCGTGCTGGTGAGCCCGCAGCTCCGCACCCTCGTCAACAACGGCCTCGTCGCCGCGAACCCGATCAACAACGGTTCGTGCGGCGTCTTCGCCTGCGAGCCCGACGTCGACTACAACAATAACAGCATCTCGTGGGGGACCCCGACCAGCACGGTTGCGCTCCGCGATGGCGGGTTGACGACCACCGTGACCCTGCCGAACGTCCGGCTCACGGTCCGGGCGTGCGGCACGACGTGCTGCATCGGCGGCTCGAACGTCGTCGTCACGACGAGCTCCATCACCGCCACCATCAACTTCAACCTCAACCTGCAGGGCGGACAGCTCCGCGCCGCGCTGGCGGGGAGCCCGACCGTCACCGTGGGCAGCGTCGCCCTCGATGGCAGCGGCTTTTGCGGGTTCCTCATCGATGTCATCGAGGGCTTCCTGACGGGCACGGTGCGGGGCGCGGTGCGTGACGCGCTCACCAGCTTCATCAACAGCAACCTCGGCCCGCTGCTCGATCAGGTCGTCTCGAGCCTCGACATCAACTCGCTCGGCACGACGTTCCAGGTGCCGCGCCTCGATGGGACGGGCAACGTGTCGCTGGGCTTTGGCCTCGCGTTCTCGTCGCTGAGCATCACGCCCACCCGCTTCCTGCTGGGCATCGGCACGCTCTTCACGCCCGGGCAGCTGGCGCACTCGCGCCCCAGCCTCGGCGTCGCCCGCCGCACGGCCACGCCGCTCCTCGATCCGCCCGGCACGACCACGGCGCGACCGGTCGGCCTGGCGTTCTACGAGGGTGTACTGAACGAGCTGCTGCACGGTCTCTGGCGCGGGGGCTTCATGCAGGGAACGCTGTCGTTCGGAAGCGGGACGGCGACCATCGATGCCGCCCTGCCCCCGGTCGCGGCGATCACGACGAACAACCAGGCGAAGCTGATGCTCGGCGGCGTCCGCGCGACCATCACCATCCCCGGCGTCATCAACGATCCGATCGCGGTGACGTTCGGCGGGAACGCGACCGCCAACGTGAGCCTCTCCGGCGATGACCTCGCGTTCGGCAACCTCGTGCTCGATACGCTGTTCGTATCGTTCGACGTGTCGCTGACGCAGACGCAGCGCAACGCGCTCGAGGGGCTCCTTCGAGACGTCCTCCAGGACGTGCTCGGCAGCGCCCTTAACGACGGTCTGCCCGCGTTCCCCATCCCGACGTTCACGCTGCCCCCGGCGGCGGCGACCTACGGTCTGCCCGCGGGCGCCGAGCTCGGTATCCTCAATCCCCAGCTATCCACGACCTCTCCTCACTACGTGCTGACCGGCGCGTTCGGAGTTCGCTAGATGAAGCGCTACCTACTGCTCGCCCTGCTCGCCGCGTGCGGCGGCGATGACACGTCCACCGATGCCGACGGCGCCGACGCCGACGACATGCTGCCTATGCCGGCGACGATCACCGTCACCGTGACGTCGCCGACGGCCGGCGAAGAGCTCCTCGCCGACGAGACGCCGATGATCATCGTCACCGGAAAGATCGAGTCCTCGAGCACCGAGGGCACGCTCGAGGGCTGGGTCAACGGCCGACCGGTGATCCTCGACGCCGACGGTTCGTTCTCGTACGCAATCGAGCCGAGCCTCGGGATCAACCACATCGTCGTCGAGGGCGGCGATGGAACCGGGCCGCTGGTGCCGAGCGAGCTCGATGTCATGTGGGCCCCGGCGTATCTGCCGCCGCTCGCCGGGACGACGGGCTTCGATCTCGAAGGCGCCCTCGAGCTTCGGCTCGGGCAGAAGTTCTTCGACGGGCGCCTGTCGGGTACGACGCTGGACATCACGCAGGATCCGGTGGTCGCCACCGATCTGGCCGCCGTGCTCGAGCTGGTCCTCTACCACGTGAACCTCGCGCAGCTCCTGCCGGCCGAAGGCATCCAGTTCGGCGAGGGCGCCGCGCAGCTCGACCTGATGATCGCGGACGCCACGCCGGCGAAGATCATCGTCGACGGCACCATCGTGAATTCGCCGGTCTCATCGCTGGATCTCGAGATCGACCTGCTCGGCGTGTTCCTCGCGACGGATGGCCAGTTCGTCTTCCAGAACACGACGTATCAGATCGACGGCGGCATCTCCGCCGACATGCACGCCTCCGCACGCCTCACGCTGCGCCAGGACGAAGTCACCGGCGAGATCGCCGTCGAAGCCGTCGATGTGACGGCGACGGTCGGGCCGCTCGTGCCCGCGTTCACGGGCCCCGATGGTGACGAGCTCGACGCCTTCATCACGCTCGGCTCGAGCCAGTTCCGCACGCTGGTTGAAGGGCTCGTCGTGCAAGAGCTCGTGCCCGCGTTCACGGACATGGTGCCGCCGCTGCTCGAGTCACTGCTGGGAGCGACCAACTCGGTGCTGGACAACGTCGAGTTCACGCTCGATGCGACCCTCGGCACCCCGGTGACGCTGCAGCTCGACGGGCTCGTGGGCGGCCTCGATGTCGTCGCCGGTCCGCCCGTCGGCGGTTCGCCGGGCCACGTGACGGTGCGCCAGGATCTCGCAGTCCGCACGCTCTCGGAGCCGCTGCACATGACGTCGCGCGGCGCGCCACGCGTGGAGGCGAGTCCGGTCCGTCCGTCGGGTGCGAGCTCCGCGCTCCACCTCGCACTGTCTCAGGATCTCCTCAACTCCCTCCTTCACTCGCTCTGGAACAGCGGTCTCCTCGATGGCCAGACGACGGTCGGCGGCCTCACGGCGATGGTGGCCGCGAAGCTCTCACCGGTCGTGCTGCCCACCCCGCTGGCCACGAACTGCGTGCTCGAAGGCGAGCGCTGCGATCTGATCCTGCAGCTCGGACAGGTCGAGGTCGGGCTGCCCGACTTCGGCCAGCGCTTCGCGATCTCGGCCTCCGCGGGGGCGCGCGTGGTCGTGAACGGCTCGAACGTCTCGCTGAAGATCCAGGAGGTGCCGACGGTGCACGCATGGGAGCTAGAGCGCGGAAGCGGTTCGCTCACGACGGAGAGTGTCGAGGGCCTCGTCGCCGAGCTCGTCTGGCCCGAGCTGTTCGGCGCCATTGGCGAGAACCTGAGCATCGAGCTGCCGTTGCCCGATCTGAATGCGCTCGGCCTCGGCGAGATCGCTCCCGGCCTCATGAACTCGATGCTCGAGCTCGTCACCCGCCAGCCGGCGACGGCGACGAGCGGCTACCTCGGCCTCGGAGCGAACCTCGAGCTGGCCGCGCCGCAGCCCTGAGACAGATATAGTCGGCGCGTGCCGACGAAGTGGACTGTCGAGGAGCTGACGCCGGGCCGGACCGTCGAGGCGACGTTCTGGCCGAATGACGTGGAGGGCAGCGCGTTCAAGTTGCGCGCGACCCACCTCGACGGACGGCGCGCGCCGAAGGTCGTGCTGTCGAATGACGATCGGATCGTCCCCGGTGTGCCGTGCACGGTGCGGATCCTCGCGGTGCACAAGCCCGAGCGCGATGACCGCGGGCGGATCGAGGTCGAGTGGATGGGGCGCGCCCCGTTCCGGATCGAAGGCGTGTACCTGGATCCGGTCGTCAGCAAGAAGCTGCAGGTGCTCCTCGAGGGCGGGCTCAACATCCTGCTCGATGGTCCGCAGGGTTGCGGCAAGACGGTGCTCGCGCGCTCCATCGCCGATAGCCTCGGCATGGAGTTCGTGTTCTTCAACTGCGGTGCCGTCGTCGAGGCGAGCGACTTCTTCGTGAGCATCCAGGTGCGGGCGTCCGAGTCCGGTGCGCCGGTCACCGACTTCGTGAAGACCGACATCCTGCTCGCGCTCGAGCGTGCCAGCGACCGGCCCGAGACGAAGTTCCTGGTGTTCCTCGACGAGCTGAACCGGTGCCAGGAGAGCGCACGCAACGCGCTCATGCCGGCGCTGGACTCGACGCGCCGCGTGTTCCACCCGATCGAGAACACGTTCATCCCGATCCCGGACAACGTTCAGTTCATCGCCGCCGTGAACCGAGGCCGCGAGTTCACGGGCACGTTCAGCATCGACGCCGCGCAGCTCGATCGCTTCGCGCCGCTGCAGATGGACTACCCGCCGCCGACCGCCGAGCTCGGGATCCTCGCGAAGCGGCACCCGTCGGTGCCGAAGGGCACGCTCGAGCTGGTGATCGCAGTCGCCGATGCCATCCGCCGCGCGGGCGATCTACCCGGGAGCCTCTCGGTGCGAGCGACCGACGAGGCGTGCGTGTACCTCGAGCACCCGCTGTTCGCCGACGATGGCAAGCGCGCGCTCCCCGAGGTCCTGAAGACGTCGTTCTGCGGTCGCTTCCCCGGCCGCTGGGACGATCTGACGACCGACGCCGGCGCCGTCTGGGCCCTCGTTCGCAAGACGCTCGCGGAGCACAAGGTCCCGATTCCCGAGGAGATGATATCGGGATAGGCTTCATGTCTTGACAATATGATTCGTATTGCCAATAGTGACGCGGTGTCGAAGGGCAACTCGCTTCGTTCGGAGCAGGCCGCAGGGACCTGGCCGCGGATCGTCGACGCCGTGGTCGCGTTGTCGAGGGAGCGTGATGCGGACGTGGTGACGAGCACGAGCGCGAAGTGCTCGGAGCCGACCATCTACCGGCACATCCCGAGCCGGGCGGCCGTGTTCGAGGCGGCGAACCTCGCCAGAGAGGGACACGAGTGATGACAGGGACCTCGTTCACGGCACCGCGGCCCGGCGTATGGATGCTCGACCACGGGCACTGCGAGCGCCCGCGCAGCACGTATCTGCACGCGCTGTTCAGCGCGCAGTACACCGCCGGCTTCCGGGCCGGCTTTGCCCGCTATGGCGCCCTGCTCGACACGATCGAGTACGCGGCCATCGGTGGATTCCCGTACCTCGCCGTCCGTCCGCTCGGCGCACCTCCCGACGCGAAGGGCACGCCCCCGAAGCTGATCTTCAAGCTGCTCGTCGCGCTCCATCCCGCGCTGCGCAAGCGCTGCAAGCGAGCGACCGAGGTGTTCGTCGAGCGGCCATGGCGCACCGACATCGCAAAGTTCTGGCGCGAGGTTCCCGCCGCGGAGGCGCGCATCACCGCGCTCGCCGACGTCGATCTGACCGCCCTCGACGACGCGGCCCTGGTCGCCCACTGGGAGTCGTGCCACGCGCTCGCGGCGCAGCGGATCCTCGAGCACTTCACGTTCGCTTCCGCGACGATGGTGCCGGTCGGTGACTTTCTCGCGCACGTCCAGACGTGGACGGGAGCACCCCCGAGCGAAGCCCTGGGCGCGTTGCGTGGCCATTCTCCGGCGTCGACGGGCGGGACACGGGCGATGGTGGATGCGGCCGTCGGGATCGCCGCCCTACCGGCCGCGCGCGACGTTCTGATGTCGGATCGGCCCGCCACCGAGATCCTCGCGACGCTGCGTACGATGCCTGCACCCGCGGGCCCGGCCGTCGAGACCTTGCTCGGTCGGTACGGCGACGTCGCGATCAGCGGGCACGACCTCGTGGACCTCTCGCTGGTCGAGATGCCGGGGCTCGCCGTGGCCACGCTGCGCGCCCACGTGAGGACACCGGCGACGGCCGATGATGCGCGGGCGACGGCGGAGCGCGTGGCCGCGACGCTGCGCGAGCGGGTGCCCATGACAGACCGCGCGCGCTTCGACGATCTCCTCGCCGACGCACGGGCGGCCTATCCCCTGCGCGATGCGCGGACGGGGATCGATTTCTGGGCCCTCAGCGTCCTGCGGCGTAGCTTGCTGGCGATCGGCACGAAGCTCGTCGGGCAAGGACGCCTCCAGGAGGCGACGCACGTGTTCGAGTGCACACCCGACGAGGTGCGTGCTCTGATCCAGGGGAACGGGCCAGCGGCCGCGGCGCTCGCCTCCCGGGCGAAGGCGCGCCGGGACACCACGATCGAGGAGGCCCCCGCCGTCATCGGTGGTACGCCCAGCGAGCCCCCGCCGGCCGAGTGGCTCCCCGCCGGTGCGGCCCGCGTCCAGCGCGCACTGGGCGTGTATCTCGGTCAGACGTCGAGCGGCGCCCCGGCCACGGCGAAAGCCGACGTCGTGAAGGGCCTCGGCGCGAGCCCCGGCAAGAAGATCGGGCGCGCGCGCCTCGTGCGCACCGCGGCTGACTTCGCGCGCCTCGAGCAGGGGGACATCCTCGTCGCGCCGATCACGACCCCCGTCTACAACGTGATCCTCCCGCTGCTCGGCGGCGTCGTCACCGATCGCGGTGGCTTGCTCTCGCACCCGGCGATCGTGAGCCGCGAGTATGGCTTCCCGGCCGTGGTCGGCGCCGGCGATGCCACGGCGCGGATCCCCGACGGGGCGATGGTCGAGCTCGACGGTGATGCCGGCACGGTACGCGTGATCGCATGATGCTGATCGACGCCAGCGATGAGGGCCGCTTCGGCGGCAAGGCGGTGCAGCTGGGAGCGGCGCTGCGGGCGGGGTTGCCGGTCCCAGGCGGCTGGGCGCTCGATCACGAGACGGTCGAGCGGATCGTCGTCGAGCGCAGGTGCGACCTCGTGCTCGACGGCCGGTACGCGGTGCGTTCGAGTGCGGTCGGCGAGGACAGCGCCGCGGCGAGCTTCGCCGGCCAGCACGCGACGATCCTCGGCGTCCAGACCCCCGAGGAGCTCATCGCGGCGATCGTGGCCGTGCGCGACTCCGGTCACGCCCCGAGTGCGCTCGCCTACCGCGCCAAGCTGAGCGTCAGCGGCGCTCCGCGCGTCGGCGTGGTCGTGCAGCGGATGATCGATGCCACTTGCGCCGGCGTGATGTTCACGCGCTGTCCCGTGACGACGCAGGACGTGCGGGTCATCGAGGGGGCGTGGGGCCTCGGGGAGACGGTGGTGCAGGGCATCGTCGATCCGGATCGCTTCCGGGTCGCGCGCGGAGGAGCCGTGATCGAACGGGTGATCGCCGACAAGGCGATCGCGATCCGTCTTGCCGGCACGCATACCGAGGAAGTGGCCGTCCCCGAAGCCAAGCGGCGTGCGCCGTGCCTGAACGATGCTGACCTACGTGCGCTCGATGCCCTCGCCACGCGGTGCGATGGGGCCTACCCCGACGGTCGCCCGCACGACATCGAGTGGGCCTTCGAGGAAGGCGAGTTGTTCTTGCTGCAGCGGCGTGCGATCACGCGATAACCTCGAACGCATGCTGCGCGCGGTGTTCGTGCTCGTCGCCGTCAGCGGCTGCATCGAAGATCAGCTCGTCGTCTGCGCGGACGGCGTCACCACGTGTCCCGTCGGCTACGTCTGTGTCGGCGACGGCCGCTGCACCACGTCGGACCTGCGATGCGGCGATGGCTTCCTCGCGAACGGCGAGACGTGCGACGGCAGCGCGCTCGGCGAAGCCACGTGTCAGAGCGAAGGCTTCTACGGCGGTGAGCTCGCGTGCTCCGCGGAATGCGGGCTCGATACGTCGAGCTGTACCGGCCGTTGCGGCGACGGCACGCTGGATCCCGTCGAGCAGTGCGATGGCTCCACGACCACGAGCTGCTTCGAGCTCGGCTCGTCGTTCGGCCGCGCGAGCTGCGGCAGCGACTGTCAGCCATCGAAGGCCCCCTGCCTCGACCTCGGGTGGCAGGTCGCGTACACGGCCGATGCGCCCATCGTGAGCGCGACCTGGCTCGGCGACCGATACTTCCTGCGGCTCGAGGGTGGAGACGTCATCGAGGTCGACACCACCGGCGAGCTGAACCGGTGGCCGCAGCTCGTCGGCAGCGCGGAGGGCACGCTCGCCGGAACCAGCCGATCGGATGTGTGGCTGGTGACAGACGGTCAGCTCGCCCACTTCGATGGCGCGACCTGGGCGCCCGTCGCGACTGGCCTCGACACGCACCGGCTGATCACGGTCACCTCGCCCACACGCGTGGTGGTCCAGGGGATGGACCTTGGACTCCTCAAGGTCGCGACCTGGGATGGAACGAGCTGGACGCTCTCGGTCAGCGACATCAACGCGGCCCGCATGGCGGCGTCGAACGACGAGATCTTCATCGTGGGCCGAGACGGTCTCGTCATCCGCGACGGCGGCACCTGGATCTCCCCGCCGGGCGGAACCAGGATCACCGACGTGGCCTCGGACGGCACGACGTCGTTCGCGGTCGGCGACGCCATCTACCGCATCCGCGACGGCGCGCTCGTGATCGAGTCGCCACGGATCGCCGCGAGTCGGATCCGCGCGCTTGGCGACGGCCGCTTCCTCGCCTTCACCAACCTCGCTGACGCCTACGAGTACGACGGCCTGACCTGGACCAAGCTCCGCACGCCGAGCGTCGTGAGCACGACGGAGATCGCCGAGGCCGGCATCACGATGGCCGGGCGCATGACCCTGGCGAGTGGCCAGAAGCTCCAGCTCGCGCCCCTACGCGTGAGCGATCGGTCCGAGAGGATCCTGTGGGCCACCGACGACGCCGTGTGGATCAACCGCGACGACATGCTGTTCCTCAACGAATCCGTCCTCGATGCCAATCCAGCCAAGCGCAGCCTCGCGTGGGGCACGGTCGATCCCGAGGAGGGGCCGATCGTGTTCGTCGTACGCGGCAACGAGAACGGCGCCCCGACGACCAATCGCTGCACGCGTCTAGGCTGCGCAACCTATCCGATCGGCACCAATCGCCTCGCCGACCTCGAGGGTAGCTCCGCCTCCGACGTCTGGGCGCTGACCGAGCCCCCGACCCAGCTCCACCACTTCGACGGCACATCCTGGTCGCAGGTCCCGGTGACCCTGCCACCGCTCACGGACCTCGCCGTCGCGGCCCCCGACGATGTCTACTTCGTCGGGCCCAGCGGCACCATCGGACACTACGACGGCCAGACCGTCATCTTCAGCAACCTCGGCCTCCCGCCGACGTCCGCCTTCTTCTCCGTGCGTGCCTTCCCCGATGGACGCGCCTTCGCCGTCGGCACTGCCGGCCTCTTCGAGATCGTGAACGGCGCCTGGACCCACGTCCTCGATCCCGTCAGCGCTCTCGACCTCATCGCCGGCACCAGCCCCGACGATCTCTACGCCCTCGGTTCCCTCGCCATGTACCACCGCGACGACCGTGGCTGGATCCAGGTCGAGCTCCCTGACCTCGCGAGCGCCGCCAACCACCTCTTTCCCACCGCCGACGCCCTCTACTTCGATACCTCTGGCAGCTTCACCCGCGTCGCCCCGTCACCGCACCGCCCGGAGTAGGCTCGCTGCCCATGCAGCTCACCGACAAGGTCATCGTCATCACCGGAGCCTCGCGCGGCATCGGAGAGGCCATCGCCATCGCCGCCCTCGGCGCCGGGGCCTCCGTCGTCCTCGCCTCCCGCAAGCAACCTGACCTCGACCGCGTCGCCGCCGCCCTCCCCCCCGACCGTGTCCTCGCGCTCGCCTGCCACACCGGCAAGGCCTCCGACGTCGACGCCCTCTTCGAGGCCGCCGCCGCCAAGTTCGGCCACATCGATGGCCTCGTCAACAACGCGGCCACCAACCCCTACTTCGGCCCGATGCTCGACACCCCCGATGCCGCCCTCGACAAGACCATCGAGGTCAACATCAAGGGCTACCTCTACGCCACCCGCGCCCTCGTCCGTCACGCCCGCAGCCGCACGGCCCCTGCCACCATCGTCAACATCGCCAGCGTCTTCGGCTCCCAGGCCGCCCCCATGCAAGGCACCTACGGCATGACCAAGGCCGCCGTCATCTCCATGACCCGCACCCTCGCCTACGAGCTCGCCTCCTCGAAGATCCGCGTCAACTGCATCGCCCCCGGCCTCGTCGACACCCGCTTCGCCTCGGCCATCATCAACACCCCCATGATCAAAGACGCCATCATGGCCCGCACCCCCCTCGGCCGCCCCGCCACCCCCGACGAGATCGCCGGCGCCGCCCTCTACCTCCTCTCCGACGCCTCCTCCTACACCACCGGCTCCGTCCTCACCGTCGACGGCGGAGTCTCCTCCTCGTGACCACCGCCCTCACCTTCCGCGACTTCGCCGCGGCCATCATGTCCGGCGACCGGACACGAGCCTCCTCCGTCCTCTCCACCCTCCTCGCCCTCCCCGACCCCGAGGCGGCCACCGCGACCGCTCACTTCGCCGATCAAATGAAGGATCCCGCCTTCATGCCCAAGGCCATGTCCCTCCGGACCGCCGTCCAGTCCGGCACCGACGCCGAGCTATCCGCCCTCCTCACGGCCTGTTTCGGCCTCACCGACCCCACCCCCTCCATCGCAGCGCTCCGGTCCCGCTACCCCACGTAGGGGCCTGGCCCATTTCGCCTACTTTTCGCCCGGGCCTCGCCGCCGCAGAAGGGGCCTGGCCCATTTCGCCTACGGCCCTGGCCCTTTTCGCCTCGGGCCTCGCCGCCGCAGAATGGGCCTGGCCCTTTTCGCCTCGGGCCTCGCCGCCGCAGAAGGGGCCTGGCCCATTTCGCCTACGGCCCTGGCCCTTTTCGCCCGGGCCTCGCCGCCGCAGAATGGGCCTGGCCCATTTCGCCTACGGCCCGGGCCCATTTCGCCCGGGCCCATTTCGCCGGCGCGCACAGGCGAGATTCTCAGTCATACGCGATGCGCGTGCGACGCGCGAAGTGCTCGAGCTCCTCGTATGTCCCGGCGAAGAGATTGAGGTCCACGGGAGTGTCGATACCGTGCACCTCGCCACGATCGGAGTACTGCCAGAAGTGCCATGCGGTCCACGGTGCGGGGACGAGCGGGCAGCCGTCCGTGTAGTGCGCCACCCAGAGCGGTTGCTTGCCGAACTCGCGGCCGCTCCCGGCGAGGTCGCGCCAGAGGAGCGGCGCGGTGTAGACGATCGGCTCGACGTGGAGCGCATCCCGCACGCGCTCGAGCCAGCGCTGCGCGCGCTCGGCGAGAACTGCTGGCTTCACGCCGCCGGAGGTCTCGATGTCGAGGACCGGAGGCAGGTCGCCGCGGTCCTTCTTCAGCGCCGCGATCAGGAGGTCCGCCTGGGCTTCTGGGTTCTCGTTGGGCCGGAAGTACTGGTACGCACCGCGCAACACGCCGGCCGCCTTCGCATCCCTCCAGTTCGCCGCGAAGCGAGGGTCGGCGAGAGTGGCTCCGTCCGAGACACGGACGAAGCTGAACACCACCCCGGCTTTGCGGACCCGGCGCCACTGGACCGTCCCCTGGTAGTAGGAGACGTCGATGCCTTTCACCGTCGCACCGCCGCAGGACGGGGCCAGCACCGGTGGGGCGCGGCGCGGCCACTTCACGGCCGCCACCACCGCCGCGGTCGTCACGACCAGCACCGCGGTCAGCACGACCAGCGCGCGCCGCTGCTTCTTGCGCACGACCTAGACGATCACCATCAACATCGAGTGCTTGCCCTTGGCGGCGTCAGCATAGAGCGCCGTCAGAGAGCGCAACGCCTCGGTGAGCTCTTTCATTTCCTCGTTCCGGCGCTTGGAGACCTGTTCCTTCAAGTAGGCGGGGTCGTCGTCAGCGCCCGGGTCGTCCCCGTAGTTGCCGTGGACGCCCTTGCCGGCGAGCGTCTTGAACTTGTCGCGGACGTGGGTTGGCGTGAGGGTGCCGAGCGCCTTGGAGACCTCGGCCACGCGAGCCGGCGGCATGAGGCGCGCCTTGAGCGAGCCTGGCAGCTTTTCGCCAGTGCGAATCAGGACGGCATCTCCGAGGATGGCGTTCTTGCCTTCGCCGAGAAGCACGTCGAGGGCGTGCCACGTGTTGCCGAGATCCAGGAGGCCGGGGATTTCGGACTCGAGGCGCGCTTCGATCAGATCGCTGAGCACCTCGGGATCCTCCTGGAGCATCGCGAGACGCTTCGGGGAGAGAGAGCACAGGATCGCATCCATACCCATCAGTTCACTCCGTTGCTTTGTACGAGAACCGCGCGGTGACAGCGGCCTTCTTGCCTTTGCCGATCTTCACCTTCAGCTCTTTCTTGCCGAGCTGCGGGTGCCACGCCTCGAGAACATACGAGCCCTGCGGGAGCCCGGCGATCGTGAAGGCCCCATTCTCACCGGTGACGGCGAAGAACGGGTGGTCCTGCACGACCGCGTACGCATGCATCCACGGATGCACGTCGCACACGAGATCGACGACATCACCCGCCTTGGGGCCAGCGTCGAGGGAGAGATCGGCGGCCTTCTTGGGCTGCGCGTTGTTCCAGAGCTGCTTGCCGCCGACCGTGCCGCGTACGTTGTGGAAGGTCCCGTCGCTGTTCCGCACGGCGAGCTTCTGCCCGACCATGACACCGACGACGCGCGGCGTGTACATGCAGTCCTTCTGATCCAGCAAGACCGGCGTGGTGGGCGCGGTGAACGTCCCGCCGGTGCCGTTCTTGATGCGGACCAGGACGTCCTTCAGCTTGCCCTTCGTGACGATGACGTCCTCGGTGGTCTTCTTGACCTTCTCGCAGTAGGGGTCGCTGTCCCGCACGATCTCGTCGCGCGACGGCGGCTCCCCCTCGAATAGCACCGTGCCGGTGATCGAACCCGTAGCCGGCTTCGGCACGGCCGGCTTCGGCGCGGTCACCTCCGCATGGGCGGGAAGCGCGGCAGCGGTGACGGCAAGGAGAGAGAGGATACGAATCATTCGGCCCCGTTGGACGGCCCCTCAGCGGGGATGTTCACCATGCCACCCGGCGCACCCGCAGACAATCGCAGTTATGCTCGCAGGGTGGCGGAGAATCCCCCGGCGCTAGGGCCCCTCGGCTCGGTCCCGCCGGCCCTCCGCTATCGGCTGGCCGAGGCGGTCAAGACGGGGGAGCTCGCCCGCGTCATGGAGGAGGGTGAACCGTGGTTCCCCGCCGAGCCCGGGCTCGCGGAGCTGGGCTACTGGATGATCCAGTCGCGCCAACCCGTCGAGATACGTCGGCGTGGCTGTATGTGGCTCACGATGTTCCCGACGGTGGAGACGGTGAAGCGTCTGGCCGCCCTCGCGACCAACGGCTCGACACCAGCCCCGATCCGCGAACAAGCCATCTGGTCGCTCGGGTACCGGCAACAGCGTGCGCTGCATCCCAAGACGCACTGGCCTGCCGAGGCGGTTCAGCTCGCCGACGAGGCGCTCTACAAGCTTGCCGACGCCGCCACGACCTACGGCACCATCGCCTCCGATCAGCTTCCCCAGGCGCTTCGGCATGTCCAGGCTGATTTCGTGGCCGCCGTGTTCGCTCGGGCGCCTGGCCTCTGGGGAGCAGCGCTCGAGTCGTTTGCGACGGTGCCCCTCGCGCGCGTCCTGTTCGTCTCGATCGACGACATTCCGCCCCAGCACCGGGTCCGCGTCCTGCGGCTGATCGCTGCGACGCTGGGGCCCGAGGCCGTGCCACTCCTGGTAGCGCGAGCTCGGGCCGCCGCGCCCGAACAGCGCATCGAGATGCTGCTCCTGGCGGTCGCGCTCGGCGGCGAGAAACACCTGCCGCGCCTCGAGGATGCGCTGCGATCCGGCGCGCCTCCCGGAGCCGACGGGCGGCACGGAGTTGGCGACCGCGTGCGCGAACGCGCGAAGTGGCACCTCGCGAATCCCGGCGTGGTCCCGACGGTGCGCGGCCTGCGTGTGGCTCGAACGACGGCGGTGATCGCGCCGGCAAACCGAGCCCTGCGCTGTGCGGAAGCGGCGGACGATCTCGCGACGCTGCCCCGCTTCGCCCGCTACACCGAGTCGTACGTGTACACGCTCTGGAGCTGGATGGTGCGCGGCGCCAACGATCCGGCACGAGCCACTACGCTTGTCTCCGCGTATCCCGACGCACAGAAGCTCGTCGGAGACCTCTACATCCAGGACCTCGCGCGTCGCGGCAAGGTCGCGCAGACCTCGTCCGCGGCGCACGCGAATGGCCTCATCGCGAAAGGCGCTCTCCAGCTCGCGATCTGGGGTCGGCCCCTGGCGGCTCTCGCCCTCGCCTCGACAGAGCGGATCCAGTCAGCCGAGCTTGCGTGTGCGCGGGCCTTGGCCTGCTACCGTGCGGGGCGGCCGGACCTGACCGAGCGTCTTCTCGCCGAAGACCTTCCGCCCCCGGAGATCGCAGGCGACCAGCCAAGCGCATATCCGGGCTCGAACGAGCAATGGTTGATCGAGCACGCACACGATCCGGTCCACGGTGCACTCGCGAGCGGCCTGACCGCCGTCCTCGCTCTCGCGAAGGGCGCTCCGCACGATGCCGATCCGGACCTGACGTCGCTCGATCCGATCGCCGCTGTCGAGCAGCGACTGAGCCGTGGACTCGCCGGCTCGACCGTCTACCTGGCCGGCGAGTTCAAGTCCGTGAATCGCGACAAGATCGCGGCCGCCCTCGAGCGAGCGGGCGCGCGCCTCGTGGCCGGCCCCTGTCCCGGCACCGACTACTACGTACACGGCGACAACTGCCTCGCTCAGACGATCGCCCAGCTCGAACATCAGGGGGCACGCCGGATCCGTCGGGGCGAGCTGGAGGGCATCGAGTAGATGCTGGCGCTGCACACACCCGAGCGGGGCCTGGCCCATTTCGGGGGCCTGGCCCATTTCGGGGGCCTGGCCCATTTCGGGGGCCTGGCCCATTTCGGGGGCCTGGCCCATTTCGGGGAGGGCATCGAGTAGATGCCGGCGCTGCGCAAACCTCATCGCATCGGCATCCTCGAGCCTGACCTGACCGTCGAGGGCGTCGACGCGGCGCACGAACGGGAGGCGGCTGTCCTGCTCTGGGTGGCTTGCATCGAGGCATGCCAGCGCCATATGGGCCTGGCCCTTTACGATCCGGAGTCGACGCCGCTGGTGCCCGTCGATGGCCACTTCGCGCCGCAGCACGCCTCGGTGGGGGCGACGCCGAACGATGCATTCTGGCTGACGACACGACGCGACGAGCTGATCTGGCTGGAGCTCGCGCTGCTGAGGGCGGGCAACGTCCGGCTGCATTCGATCGCGTCGGACGGGAAGCGCGAGACGTTCGATGCAGCCGGGGCGAACGTCGGGGATCAGATCAACCAGGTGCTGACTGTGTGGCTGGCCGCGCGTGGGTTGCCACCGCTACCCCGGCGCTTCGAGTCAGCAACGGCCGAACAGGTGCTGGGGGTGGTGCGCGTAATAGCCCCGGCCCTCGGCGAGCAAGCGCGGGCATGGGTGGCACGGGCGTGGAACGGGAGCGACGGCGAAGGTCCGAGTGACGACATCGACGAGGCGAATGCGGTCAATCCTGCCGAGACGATGCCGGCGGAGTACGACACGGACCCGGGGATCGACTTCGAGCCGCCGCGTCGGTCGAAGCGGGGAACCGATGCGCCGCGTCCCCGCGGGGAGGTCGATCAGGCGGATGTGCGGCGAGTAGGTCGAACCGTGGCTGCGCTGGCGAAGGCAGGCATCCAGATCGACATGCAGGCGGCGCGAATGGTCGAGGACACCGCCGAGCACTCGATCATCATCCCGCTGTCGCGGGCACCATCGGCGGTGCTGTCGCGCGCCCTAGCAAACCGGCTGCCGGCGACGCTGAAAGTGCCCGCGCTACGCCTGCTCGAGCTCGCGCTCGGTGAGTCGCTGAAGGAGACGATCCTCGCTGTTGACCCCGAGCATCCCCAGTCGTTGTTCGCACGCTTCGTGGCGAAGCTGCAGCGACGGCGGGATTTCGTGTTGCTCCGGCGCGTGATAGCGGCCGCTCCCGGTTTCGCGCGGGCGTATGGCGAGCTCGCGCTCGACGATGATGAGTATCCGGGGGACGCTGTTCCGTCGGAGCTCGAGACGGTCGCCGGGGCAGGTATCGCGGCGCTGTGCCGACCGGCGAACTTCGACGTTATCGAGCGTGCGGCATCGATGCTACGCGAGGACGGTCGTCCGGATGAGGGGCTGCGGCTCCTCGAGCGTGGCGTGCGGTTGCATGATCGGTTCGCGATCACGAGCACGCCGCGGGCGGAGCGGGCACATCTGGCGCTGCTGGCCGGGCACGCATCGACGAAGCGGCCTGGAGCGTGGCTCGCGCAGGCACAGCGGTCGTCGCGACTGCATGGCTGCCCGCTCGACCCGGTCTTGCCGTGGTACCCGGATCAGATCCAGATCGACTTGTGGCTCTCTGACGCGTTGCTCGCGGTGGGGCGGCTCGACGAGGCGATCGCGTTGCGGGCGAACCGGCTCGCCGGGCGCGAGGCGACCTGGCCGCGACACGTGAGGCTCCTCTCGACGTGGCAGAGCGATGCGCGGCTCGCCGCATGGGCGTATGCCCGCGAGGGCTACTACCGAGGCGATCCGGCGCGCGTCGTCGAGGGCTTCGCGAAGGGGGACCCGCGCGATTCCCTCGATGTGGCGATGCTCCTCGATGCACTGGTACTGCTGGGACGCGAGCACGAGGTGCCACTCGCGTGGGCGCATCACGGGCTTGGGCGTGGTCACGATGGCTCGGTGGCGCGTCTCGCCGCGGCCCGGTGCCTCATGGCCGCAGGCGAGTGGCGGCGCGGACTCGAGGAGCTGTGGCGCGTCTCCCTCGGCGATCCTTGTCGCGACGATCAGGTCGAGGTAGCGCACTGCGGCCTCCTCATGTCGTGCATGCCGCTGGAAGTTGCGGAAGCGGCCCTCGCGGAGCGCGTCGCCGCCGGTGCGCATGGCCTCGCACGACGCATGGCGCGCGACATCGCGGACTTCATGCCGGGCGCGAGCAAGAGCTCGATCATCATGCGCGCACTCGGAACGACGGCCGCGATAGAGCCCGACGCCGCTTCGCTGGCGGCGTTCCCGGCGGAACCTCGCATGCGTCGAGCCGTGGATTCACTGCTGTCCGACCTCGTCGGCGACGGCGACGTCCTCGTACGCGCCGACCGCTTCGTCGACCGCTGGATCGAGGTCGTGTACACGGGGGCAAGCGAGGACGATCCAGCGCGTCTGGTTCACGCTGCCGCGTACGTGGCCGCGCAGACGCTCGCGCGCTACCTCGCGGCAACGACGACAGCGCCATCGCCGATCGCGGGCGCGCTCCGCACCGTTGCCTCCGAGTCCCTCGCGCTCGTGCGGCGTCACTGCGACTGGCTCGGAGACCGCGATGTCAGAGCGCTCCTCGGCGCTCTCGAGCCGCTCCTGCGCAAGGTGGACCGCTGGATCGGCATGGCGTGGCTCGCGGCGGTCGAGCGGGCATGTGCCCTCGACGAACGTTCGGCCGGTGACGTGGCAGGCTTCGCGCGCGACCATGCCACCGTGGCCGCGCGCATTCTCGGCCCCGAGGAGCTGGCCGTCCTCGCCACGTCCGTCGCGCGGCTCCACCGCGAGCGCCTCGACGGCTGGGAATCTGCCACGGCCGCGCAGGGCATTCGCCTTGCGCTTCACACGGGCCATGCGGGCGTCGACGAGCTGGCCGACGCTGTCGTCGCTCAACTCACGAAGAAGGCGATCGATTTTGACGACGCGATCGACGCCTTGCACACGGCTGCGTACCTCGCCGAGGGCCGCAGCGCGCACCCTGCCATGCACTGCGCGCGGGTCCTCCTGGATGCCGGCCGCGGCCCGTCCGCTCTCGCGCTCCTCACGGCGGCGCTCCCCGCCCACGATTCGGACCTCGATGCTGCCCTCGCGCCCTTCGCCGACGCCTGGCAACGTGCCTCCGTCTCCGTCCCCCTCGACCGCACGGCCGCCATCAAGGCCTTCGACGACGCCCTCGCCGCCAAAGACTGGCCGCGGGCCGAGAAACTCGGCCGCTGGCTCGTCGCGCTCGCGCCGCTTCCCGATCACCACCGCAAGCTCGCGCTCGTCCTCACCGAGCAATCCAAGCTCTTCGACGCGATGCACCACTTCACGCGCGCTACCTCCGCTCGCTCGACCGAGCTCTTCGACGCCGCGCTCGCCGAACGCCACCTCTCGCGTCCGACCGGGCCCCTCACCGACGCTCGTCCCTCCGTCGAGCCCGCAGCGCGCCCCTCCGCGGCCGTCATCTCCTCCTCGCCTGACGTCCCCGCCTTCCTCGCCCTCGCCGCCGGCGACCTGCCCAAGGCCGCCGCTTCCCTTCGCGATCCCAACTGGAGGGCCCGCCGGGCCGCCCTCGCTGCCACCGCTCACCGCACGGCGGCCGAATCCGACATGGACGTCACTCCACGAGCCCGCGCCGCCGCTGCCACCATGCTTGCCGCCACCGACGGTCTCGTCGACCGTGACCCCATCCTCTGCCGCATCCTCGCTCTCCGACTTCGCGAGCACGCCCACTTCCCGCGCGACCCCATCCCCCGCCTCGGAACACTGACCCCGCGCGCCGCGTTCCTCGGCGACTTCACGACCCGCTCGGGCCAGGCTCCCACCCCCCTCCCCGCCCCCATCGCCTTCGCGGACCGCACCGTCGTCGAAGGCTCGACCATCTCCCGCATCTCCGACTACGTCGCCCTGCTCAAGGACCTCGCCGCTCTCCCGCCCTCCGAAGCGCTCCGCTCCTTCGACCTCGACCCCGCCTCCTACCTCGACGTCGCCCGCTTGTGGTCGGCGGCACTCGCCGCTGATCCCACTCTCGGCCCCCAGATCGCAGCCGGCCTCGCGAAGCGCTGACTCGAGAATGGGCCAGGCCCGTTTTGGGTCGCCCTTGTGCGCCGCTACCGCCTTCGGGCGTCCTGCCTTTCGCCGCGGCAACAGGCGCTCCGCCTCGAGATCCTCACGCGTGATCGACCTCCTCGCCACCCAAGCATCCAGCCCGCCCCCATTCGCGAACTGCATCAGCTCGAGCCCACGCTGTGCATCGAGCCACTTCGGCCCCGTCTGTCGGTCAGCGTATGCGGCGTGACTCGTCCACGTGCTGTCCTCGACTCGTGACACGACATCAGCCCGCACCGGATTCGCGTGGATGTACCCGACCACCTTCGCCAACCCCTCCGCAGTCTGCACGTGCAAGAGCTTCGGCCGCACGAAGACGGACCCAATGCGCTTGTACCGTTCGTTGATCTCTTCGGCGAACGGCTGGTGCGCCGCGCCAAGCCAATCGGTCAACGCGCATGTACCGGCCTGGAGCGCCAGATGAATGTGGCTGCTCATGATCGCATACGCCACGCAGATCCAGTCCGACATCCGCAGCGCTCGCCCCAGCAAGGCCAGGTACCGGCTGCGGTCCGCCTCCGTCTTGATGAACCATTCGCGTCCCACGAACCTGGAGATCAGGTGGTAGACAGCCCCGGGCTGAACATCACGACGCGCTCTCGGCACAACACCCTCCGCGGTTGTTCGCCACCAACTACCGCGTAGCTCTGACGTTCGGCGCGCCTCTCCGTGTGTCCGAAACTCGGACACCAGTAGCCGACCGGATTCGAAATGGGCCTGGCCCATTTTCGAAATAGCCCTGGCCCATTCCGAAATGGGCCAGGCCCGTTCCGGAATAGCCGACCGGGTTCGAAATGGGCCTGGCCCGTTCCGAAATGGGCCAGGCCCGTTCCGGAAGAATGGGCCAGGCCCATCTTCGAAATAGCCCTGGCCCATTTTCGAAATAGCCCTGGCCCATTGGCGTTAGCGGACGTAGGTCGTGACGAACGTCAGCTGCCAGCCTTCGGGGGACCAGCCTGCAGTGAAGGCGCCGACTTCGGTGGTCTCGTGCGCGATCTTGAAGCCGCCGCCGGTGCTGTAGCGGATGGCGTCGACTTCGAGAGTGGCGTCGCCGAAGGCGGTGGCGGAGTCGACGAAGAGGAAGGCGTCGAGGCCGGCGTTGGAGTTGCGGTACTCGTAGACGGGCCAGCGGTATTCGATGGAGGCCCAGGTGGCGTAGGTGTCGCGGAAGCGGGCGCGATCGTAGCCGCGGAGGTGGGCGTTGCGGCCGAGCTGGGGAAGGGAGGAGAGCGGGATGGTGGCGTCGGGGTAGAGCGGGAGAGCGGCGGCGGCACCGGCGGTGAGGATGAGGGCCCGGGACTCGGGGAGAACCTGGAGGTACCAGGTGGCCTGGAGGCGGAGGGTGGCGGCGGCGAGGTCGGCGCGGGCGAAGTCGGAACGGAGGGCGGCGGCGAGCTCGATGACCTTGCCTTGGGAGGGGCGACCGATGGTGTCGCGGGTGTCGGTGCGGAGGGCGGCGGTGAGGGTGCCGTAGTAGGTGGTGGCGGCGAAGGCGGGAGGGGCGTCGGGGTCGGTGGCGGCGACAGGGGGAGCTTCGGTGCCGCCGTCGAGGGTCTGGCGTTCGACGCCGGCCTGGATGTAGCCCCAGAGGTCGAAGCGGTCGGAGGGATGGAGGTCGGCCTGGAGGGCGAGGGACTGGTCGTTGTTCTCGAGGGCGCGGACGGAGGAGCGGGGGGCCTGGCCGGAGCGGCCGTAGTAGCGCTCGTCGGCGTCGTGCTCGGCGCGGAAGGAGAGGCGGGCGACACGGTTCTCGAAGCCGCCGAAGGAGCGTGCGGCCTGAGCGTCGACGAGCCAGTCACGGTCGAGCCAGATGGTGGCGCCGGCGGAGAGGGTGGCGGGAAGGGAGGGGCCGCGAGCGGCGAGGCCGAGGCCGAGGCCGAGGCCGTCGTTCTCGGTGAGAGAGACGCGGGGGGCAAACTTCAGCTTCATGCGGCCGATGGGCGATGGCGTGCCGCGAAAGGGCTGGTCGGCGCCTTTGCCTTCGATGGCGCGCACGCCGAGCTGGAAGGGCATGAAGACGGAGGTGACGACGTGCTCGGGGAGATTGAGGATCACCCAGGGGAGCTCGACGGGAGGCTCGTGGTGGTAGTAGGCGGCGACGAGATCGGTGTCGGGGGTGGGTCCGGGCAAGGACAGGCCAGCGCTTGCGGCGTCGGCTGCCGGATCGGCGAGGGCCGAGCCGGAGGCCGCGACGAGCACGAGCGCTGTGCGCAACTACCGCTCCAGGGCCACGGGGATGAGGCGGTCACCGGCGACCCGCAGGTGGACCGCGACATCGACGCCGTGCCGCTCGAGCTCGACGGTCAGGAAGGGGTCATCGGCGAAGCCGTCGAGCTGCTTGGCCGCGGCGAGGGCGCTCGCGAGGTCGATCTCGAGCTCCGTGATGATGGCCGCGGTCGCCTCGGGGAGCTCGCCGGTGCTCGTCGGCGTCGGGGTCGCAGGCGTGGAGGGCGTCAGGGTGCCGGTGGCGAGATCGCGGTCGCGGCCACGGGTGTGGTTCCAGCGTACGCGCCAGTGGATCGGGCCGAGCGATGGCAGACCTCCGAGGGCGCGTAGATCGTCGAGGAGCAGCAAGGATGCGCGCACGCGCGGCTGGTCGACCTCGAGGTAGCCGGCGAAGCCGTAGTTCAGCAGCTTGCGACGCCTCTCGAGGAGGGTCTCGATGACGTAGGTGGTCGCGCCATCCTCGTGATAGCGACCCGCGGTCACGGCGGCGCGCACGTGATCGGGCTGGATGCGCGCCAGCACGGAGCACGCCCAGAAGGTGTCGTCGCGGGTGGCTTCGTCGAAGGCCGGATTCCGGAACTCCGGGCTCCAATCGTCGGGGTCGAACAGCTTCGCCTCGAAGAGGCCCACCGACCGATACGGACTACGCGTGAAGCGCGGTGGATACCGCAGGCCGAAGGAGAAGAGGTTCGACAGCATCTGTCCCCAGTCGACGACGTACTGGTAGCCCTCCCCTGCCGTCTTCTCGCGCGTGCCGGTCGCACCGAGGGAGTTGCCGAAGTCGAGGAGGTAGTGCCGCACGATTCCGCGCCCGTCGTCCGACACCGGGCGCCATACGTCGAGGGAGTTCTGATTGCGCGTGTCGGTGTTGTTCAGCCACGCCGAGAACACCCACAACCCGCGCAAGCTTCGACGATGCTCGTGCGGGATTCGATCATTCGGATCGTCGGTCGCGACGCCGCCGTAGTCGAACGGCCCGAGCACGATCCCATCCGGCTCGCGCGACGCCAGCACGCGCACGCGTCCGCCTGCATCCGTGTTGAGCGGCGACACGAGCGCGTCGAGGTCCTCCTGCAGCATCTGCCGCTTACCGGAGTGCCCGTCCTTCGTCCTGGCGTTCGCGTCGAGGACGAATCGCTTCGGCTCGATGTCGACGGCGAACACCTCCGTCACGTGGTACCCGGCCAGCCAGAGGAGGCGGGACGTGATCGTCTCCGCGCTCGTCGAAAGCTCCGGCGAGGCCGGCGGATCGAACTTCAGGTACCAGGTCACGCCGGCGATATCGCGCACGACGAAGCCGGGGCTGGCGCCGTTCAGCTTGCCGCTGATCACGCGCAGGACGCCGGTGGCCGGTCCGGTCGAGCGCGCCGCGCCCAGGAACGCATCGTTCGCCGTGAACGGCCGCCGCGCGATCCGGTTCTCGTACCACTCCGAGTCTGGCACCTGACCGAACGCGTTCACATCCTGCGCGGCGCGGCCGCCGATCGCTCGCGCCAGCCATCGCCCCGGGCTCAGCGCCCGACCGAGGGGGCGCACCAGCGTCTGCGTGCCGCGGTCCCACCAGTCCGATGGTGAGCGTGACATCGGTTGCTTCACGAGCTCGACGATCGGCTCGCGCTGGAACAGCTGATCATGCGGCGTGCCCTTCCAGTGCGGAGTGCAGGCGGCGACAGCAAGAACGAGGACAAGCGAACGCATCTAGAAGTCTGCCTCTCCACCAAAGATGATCTGGATGCCCTCGGGCGAATACGCGAGGAAGCTGTCGATCACGAGCGTCGTCTCGTGCGCGAGCCGCAAGCCGCCGCCCGCCGACCAGCGCATGCGATCGAGCTGCAGGGCATCGATCCCGAAGGTGGTGCCGGCCTCGGCGAAGACGTACGGATCCAGCCCGACGTCGGTGTTCAGATACTCGTAGATCGGGAAGCGGTACTCGATGGCGCCCCAGAAGGCGTACTTGTCGCGAAAGCGCGCGCGGTCGTAGCCTCGTAGATGCTGCTCGCGGCCGAGCAAGGCGAGGGTCTCGAGCGGAATCGTCGCGCCCGGATACAGCGGCAAGGCGGCCGAACCACCCGCGGCCAGACTCAAGGCGCGCGCCTCGGGCAGGATCGGCAGGTACCAGCGCGCTGACGCCTTGAAGCGAATGCCCGCGAGGTCCGCGTCCTGCAGACTGAACTTCGCGTCGGCACTGATGTCTGCCACCAGACCGCGCGAGGGTCGACCGAAGGTGTCGCGCGTATCGTAGTGCCCGGAGAGATACGCCGTCGCGTAGGTGATGGTGGTGCCGAATCCCGGCGGAACCCCGGCCGGGTCATCGACCATGGCTCCAACAGCCGGCGTCGACGCCGACGTTCCGGGCGCGAGCGTCTGCCGGTACAAGCCGACCGCCGCGCGCCCCGCGTAGTCGTACCAATCCTTCGGCTGCAGATCCATGCTCACATCGACGAGCTGGTGGTCGCTGCGCAGCACGCGCCGCGTATCCTCGGTGCTGCCGCCGCCGAGGCCGTAGAAGCGCTCGTTCTTGTCGACCTCGATGTCGCCATTGACGCGCACGACCCGGTCATTCAGCGAGCCGAAGGGTTGCTCGAGCTCGCCGTCGATCTCGTAGTCGCCGTCGAGGCGGTACACGAAGCCGAGCTTGCTCTCCGTTCGCCGCGTGGTCTTCGACTTCCCCTTCGCGCGGATGCCGAGCCCCAGACCGTCGCCGAACGCCAGCTTGAACCGCGGCTGTAGCTTGATGCGACCGTCCCAGAAGGAGATCAGCTCCTTCACGCGCTTGTCGAGGCGCTTGTCCTCGACGACGGCCACCAGCAATCCCACCGGGGCGAAGGCGAGCTCGACGACGCGCTCGGGGATGTTGAGTAGCTTCCAGTGCAGATCGAGGTTGGGTTCCTCCTGGAAGACGTCGGTCGTCAGGCCATCGCCCGGGGACGGGGCGATGACGGGCGCCACTGGATCGACGACCACCGGCCCTCCGCGGGGAGCGTCCAGCCCGGGCGCCGCGGCCGGCGGCACGGCGGCGGGCTCCTCTGCCCGAGCCATCCCTGTCGCCGCGATCACCACGACAAGCGCGACGACGCGGCCCGTCATGGCGAGGCCGCGGGGGCCGGAGGCGTGACGGCCGGAGCCTGCGTGGACATCGGCGGATTCGGTTCGATGACACCGCTGTCGAAGGCTTCGCCGCGCAGGTTCACCGCGCGCATCGACATGCGCTCACCATCGACGTCCACCAGCACGTAGTGGGGTTCGGTGCGGGCGTGCGCGGTCCATTCGTGCGGACGGACGGGCCGGATCGGCGCGCCCGACGATCCACTGACCACGTACGTGGTGCCCTTGATCGGCTTCGTACGCTCGTAATGATGATCGTGACCACTGACGACCAGCTCCACGCCGTACGTCTCCGCGAGCTCGCCGATCGCCTGGGCCACACCGACGTCCACGCCGTGATAGCCCGACGAATACGGCGAGTGATGGAGGAACATCACCATCAACTTGTTCTGCTTCGCGCCGTCGGCGAGGGCCTGCCGGACGTAGTTGAACTGCGCGCAGGCGCGATTGCACTCGATGCCGTTGTCGAGGGCGATCACGCGGAGGTTGCCCCAGTCGTGGGCGAAGTACCGCTTGCCGCCTGACCACTGGTCGAGGAAGAAGAAGCGCTCGTAGTACTCGCGGCCCGACACGTCGTGATTGCCCGTCGTCGGCAGCATCGGCATCTTCGCGAGCAGGGGGCGCTCGATCTGGAAGAACGTGATCCACTCGTTCGGCTTGCCGCCGTTCTGCACCATGTCGCCCGTGTTCAGGACGAAGTCGACCTTCTGCTCGCGCGTGATGCCCATGATCACGTCGCGATGCACCGCATGGCCGTTGCGGGTATCGCCGAACACGGCAAAGCGGATGTGCTTCTCGTCGGGCGCGCTCGACACGCGGAACTGCCCTTTCGTGATCACCCTGCCGTCGACGACGACGTCGTAGTCGATCATCGGACCACGCGGCAGCGAGCGTAGCTGGGCCGAGAACAGATCCTTCCGGCTCCCCGCGTTGGCCGTGCCCTTCTGCCCGTCGGTCGCGGTCCAGCGAACCTCGGCCCGCTGGCTGCCCGGGGCGCGAAAGCCGACGATGGCCGAGTCCGGGCCGGTGAGGAGAACGTATGGCCCCGTCAGCAGCCCGTTCGGCTCCGGGTCATCCCACTCGAGGAAGTTCTGCGCGCAGCCCGCGGCGGCGAGGGTCGTGGCGACAGCAAGGGCGAGGACCGAGCGCATTGTTTCGTTGGACTGGCAGCCTAGCAGCGGGGATGGATGACCGTTGCGCGGCCTCCTTCGACCTAACGCTAGTCGAACGTAAATGTCGAGAATGCTGGTGCTCGTTGTTCGCGCCCACCGTGCCGCAGCGCTCACCCGGATAGGCCGCTACCAATCGAACGAGAGCCCGATCGTCGTCGATTCCTTGGTCACCGACGGTGAGATCATGAGGTTCTGGATGGCCCGCCGCTCCTGGTCCCTCTCGAAGCGCCGGTCCTGGAACCGGTAGAACAGGTACGAGCTCGCCATGCCGAGAGCGGCGCCGACGGCAACGTCCGAGACGTTGTGCCGGTTGTGCCAGACCCGCTCCGCAGCGATGGCCGACGCGCCGAGGCCCAGGCCCGCGTAGGCCACCACCTTGACCACAGCGCTGGTCTCCTCGTCGAAGACATGGTCGCGCAGGTACAGGGCCGCGTAGGTCGCGGTCGAGAAGGCCAGGGTCGAGTGCCCGGAGGGAAACGAGCGGGCCTGGTCCGGGTCGAGATCCTCGGCGGTCCAGTCGGGGCGATGCCGGCCGAAGGTGGCCTTGAGCCCGCCGACCACGAACTGACTGCTCATGATCGACTCGCCGAATCCTTTGAGGTGAAACCATTTCGACTCGTCACCGCCGATCACCAACCCGAGGCCTACGCCGATCGCGACCACTGACACCGCGGTCGAGGGCACCTCCCACGAGGCCACCGGAGCTCCCCCTTCGGTGGGGCTGAACATCAGCGGGGTCGACCGCGGCTCGACCCACCGATCCAGCGCGAGGCTCCCCGCCATCGGGGCCCAGAAGAACGGGATCATGCCCCCGTCGATCAGGTAGGAGAGGTTCAGTCCGTCAGCGTCCTCGGCGAGGAGCGACGACGGCGCCAGCGTGAAGGCGTCGTCGGCGAACGCGGTTCCAGACAGTGCCGTCACCAGCAGCACCGCAGCCAGGTACTTCATCTGCGATCGGTGACAGCGGCGCGCGGCGACGGTTGCGTTACAGCTCGCCGCTCACGACGATGCCATTCGTCGTCGGAGAAATGCTGACCGGCAACGATCCGGTAAGTCGCGGAATGAAGAAGCCCGCCAGCGTACCGATAGCGGCGCCGGTGAAGACATCGCTCAGGTAGTGCCGGTCGGCGGCCATCCGCAGGTAGGCGGTCGCCGCCGTCAGCGTGATCCCGGTGGCCCAGATCACGGGCTCGAGGGCATAGCCGCGCCGATGCGCGACCACACCCGCCGACACCGCGATGCTGGCGGCGAGCGTCGTGTGGCCCGACGGAAAGGACGTGTTGTCATCGACGTCAGGGGGCACGGCGGGATCGCGGAACAGCACGAAGGGCCGCGATCGCCCGAAGGTCATCTTGAGGAGTTGCGTCGCGAGGGCGCTGTACGTCGCCGCTTCGAGGACCGGAACGAAATCGTCGAGGAAGTTCGCGCGCGACGATGCGGCGAGCAGCACCGGAAGCCCGATCGGCGCGAGCACGAAGGCGGTGCCATTGCTGATGTCGTGAGCCAGCTCCGGATCGCCCCACACCGTCGCGTTTCGGGCAGCGTTGTCGATCGGGTTGCTCGAGCACCAGCGGCACAGATCCGTCGTCAGCGGCTCCTTGAGGAGGGTCTCGGAGAGGGTGTAGGTCGCGATCCCCGCGCCCGCCACCACGAGGCGCAGCGTGCGCTTGCGAGAGACATTCTCCTCGGCCTCGGCCGCGGCCGGGCGTGCGGCGAGCACGACGAGGAGGACGGCGATCGCGCGCATCGGTCTAGTCGTCGGTGTCCGGGGCGGTGGCGGGCTCGCTCTTGACGAGCTCTGCCTCGGCCACCGGGGCGAGGGCGGTGGTCGGCGACGCTGGCCTGCGGCTACAGGCCACGACAGTCAGCGCTGCATGGATTGCCAGGAACATCGATAGCCTCTCCATCCGGCCACCATCCAGCGCCGTGTGCAAGAGGCACGTGGAGCTTTGATCAAGACGAGGGCATGGTCATACGGGCGTCGGCCTCCGCGTCGAGACGGAGGGACTAACCAGCGCGGCGCTTGCGCCACACGACGAAGAACGCGATGAGCCCGCCGAGGGCCGGCAGGAGGGCGGCGAGCATCAGCACCCGCGCCGCGCCGGCTCCCTGCCCCACCGCGATCTGAAACGAGTCCGCGCCGCGACACGCGAACGTGTATGTGCCGCCCATTGCCACGTCGAGGTCGAACGCCGCGCGTCCCCGAAAGCCTTCGGAGTCGTAGGTGCGGGCCTCGGAGGGGCGCTGGACGACCGGTGCCGGCCCGGTGATCGAGCACGTCACGTCCGGGGCGGTTCCCTCCACGTACAAGGTGGTCGGTCCGGGAGGCAGCACCACATCGACGACCCCGGGCATCGACGCCCGCTGCATATCCTGCACCGTCGAGGCGGCCTGCGTGAACCCGATCCCAGCGAGGGCGGCGGCGATCATGAGGAGGCCCCCACCGACGATGTACCAACCTGGACTCGGCAAGGCCTTCTTCACGACGGTCGCCGATGCTGACATCACGCACGGACGCAGAAGAAGACCTTCACGAGTGTTTCGACGATCGCGTTTGTCGCAGCTGCCCTCTTGGGTGGGGTGCGGAACGTCGGACGAAGCGGCCCGCAGCGCCACGGAAGGGGCCCGGCATCTACGACCTCGCGCCGCCGAAGACGACCGGCCACGAGGGCGAGAACGACTGCTCCACCTTCGAGGCGAAGGCGGGCATGACCGTCCGCACGTACGATGGGTGCTGGAAGGGCGGCAAGATCGTCGAAGTCGTCGACAAGGGCATGCGCTAGCGCGATGCTGGCCGCGGATGCGATTCCCCGGCCGGCGTAAGCACAAGCACTACTTTCCGGTTCACGAGCGCGATCCGCTGGTCCACCACGCGGGACGCGCGGCGCCCGAGCAGAAGCTCCACGTCGTCGGTATCGATCAGACGCTGGTCGATATCGACGCACGCGTCTCTCCCGAGCTGATCACCGCCTTCGGCCTGCCCAAAGGTGGCTCCACGCTCATCGACAACGAGCGCGCGGCGCGGCTCTACGACACGCTGTTCTCCGAGCAGCTCATCAAGTACGAGTTCGCCGGCGGCACCGTCGGCAACACGCTCCACAACTACTCGCTCCTCGCCGATGACGGCTCGATCCTCCTCGGCGTGATGAGCGAGTCGATCCGCGTGGGCACCTCGGGCTATCGCTATCTCTCGAACACCTCGAGCCGCGTCAACCTCGACTATCTCCAGCCCGTCGACGGCCCCATCGGTCGCTGCTTCGCGCTCGTGACGCCCGACGGCGAACGCACCTTCGCCATCAGCGCCGGCAAGATGAACGACCTGCGCCCCGAGAGCATCCCGCCCGCGGTGCTCGACCACGCGTCGTGCTTGCTGATCTCCGCCTACCTCATGCGCGGCGACGGCACGATGGCCGATGCCACGCGCCACGCGATCGGCCTCGCGAAGGCGAAGGGCGTCCCGGTCGTCCTCACGCTCGGCACGCGCTTCCTCATCGCCGAGCGCCCCGACTTCTGGCGCGAGTTCATCGCCGAGAATGTCGATGTCCTCGCCATGAACGAGGAGGAAGGCGAAGCGCTCACCGGCTCCCCCGATCCGCTCGTCGCCTGCGATCGCGCCCTCGAGTGGGCCGACCTCGTCCTCTGCACCGCGGGCCCGATCGGCCTCTACTTCGCCGGCTACACCGACGACGAAGTGAAGCGCCAGACGCGCTACCCCCTGCTCCCCGGCGCGATCGCCGAGTTCAATCGCCACGAGTTCAGCCGCCCGATCCTGCGCAAGGACTGCGAGCGGCCGATCAAGGTCTTCGCTCACATCGCGCCGTTCATGGGCGGCCCCGAGCGCATCACCAGCACGAACGGCGCCGGCGACGCCGCCCTCGCCGCCCTCCTCCACGACATGAGCGCCAACCTCTACCATCGTGCGCGCGTCCCGAATTCGTCGAAGCACGTCCGCAAGTTCCTCACGTACTCGTCGCTCTCGCAGGTCTGCCGCTACGCGAACCGCGTCAGCTTCGAGGTGCTCTCGCAGGCGGCCCCGCGGCTGACCCGCTCGTTGCCCGAGCGCGAGGAGAGCCTGAAGGACGAGGCGTACTGGGCGATGTGAGCGAGCGCGAGCGGGTGTTCATGACCTCCAAGCTGGCGTTGCTCGCGGCACTTCAGGTCACGGGGTGCGATTTCATTCCGAAGGGAAATCCTCCCTTCGACCCGCTAGCGCCGCCGGTCGTCGTGTCCGCCCGTGCGATTCAACGTGGCGACGAGATCGAGCTCGTGCTGCAGGCACGTCATGGAGTGCCGACGGATTTCGACCTCGTCTCGTTTCCGGGGGCGATCACCGACGATCTCGTCGTGCTCGGGGATGGAGTGCCGCTCGGGGTCGTGGCCGAGCGACATGGAGGGGCGGCCGAGGGGGCCGATGTGATCGTCGAGCTCGAGAGCGCCAAGCGTGTCCAGTACCTGCAGCTGGACGGGTACGTGGTCGTCATCAACAGCGACCGGAGTCCAATGTATCGAGCGCGTGCGCCGGCGTATGTCGAGGTCAACACACCTGACATCGGGGTGACCTGGCAGGCCGTGCAGCACGATGGGTTCATCGATCTGAAGCTCGAGGCCGAGACAGGATCGTCACAGGCCGCGAGCCGCGGCTCGTTCGACTCGATCGATCCGACTCAGCTGGTCGTAAGAGCGAAGGGCGGCCCCCCGCTCCGTCTGCAGGAGTCGACACCCCTGCGGACCGAGCGCGGGACTGGCATCTTGTTGCGCCTTCACGAACCGGGACCAATCGACGAGCTCGAGCTCGAGGGTCGGCTGCTCTTCCGCGGGCCAGACCGACGGCTTTGGGCCGAGCCCCCGGAACATCGCGTCACCGTGACCCATCCGGCGGACGAATGACGTCGGACGCAGCACGGTGGCCGAGGTCAGGGGGCGCCGTGCGGCGCATCACCGATGCTGGCGCATCCACACATTGACCGGGTCCGGGAGTCTTCGCGGACTGGTCCGGCCAGCAGATCTCCGGGTATCCGATCGCGATGAGGCGCAGGAACCCCCACGGGAGTTTGGGCCGTGACGCCAAGGAACGTGGTGAACCGCGCGATAGACACGCGGCGGTCGTCCATCGATCATCACGTCATGACGAGCCGCGGGAGTGATGGGGGGGACATCACGCAGCTCCTCGAGCTCATGCGAGTGGGGGACACCCGCGCGCGCGACGCGCTCGTACCCCTCGTGTACCGAGATCTCGAGCAGATCGCGGAAGCGTACGCGAGACGGCCCGGCGTGACCCTCGAGCCACATGGCCTCGTTCACGAGCTGTACGAGCGGTTGTCGCGCGGGCGGCTCGACGCTCGTGATCGGAAACACTTCTTCGCCGTGGCGGCGTTGGCGATGCGGCAGATTCTGGTCGATCGGGCCCGGCGACGCTCAGCCGCCCGGCGTGGTGGCAACGTAGAACGGGTGAGCCTCGCCGAGGTCCCTGGGGCCGCGGCGGGCCTCGACCTCGTCGCCATTACGTCGGCCCTCGCAAAGCTGGAGACCCTCTCGCCGCGACAAGCGCGGATCGTCGAGCTGCGGTGCTTGGTCGGGCTTACGGTCCCGGAGACCGCGGAAGCGCTCGGAACCTCGGAGCGCACCGTCCATTCCGAGTGGCGGCTCGCGCGCGCCTGGCTTGTGCGCACCCTGGAGCTCGAAGCGTCGCATGGGTGACGCATCGAGCACGGACCGCCATGCCCGGTTGACCCAGCTCTTCGCCGAGGCCCTGGGGCTTCCGGCAGAGGATCGGCTCGCCCTTCTCGCGCGCGTCAACGAGATGGAAGCTGGCCTCGCGACGGAGCTTGCCGGGCTCCTCGAGGCCGATGCCCGATCGGACCCGAACTTCGTGACGGGCGCGCTCGCAGCCGCGACCGCCCCGGAGAGTCCCAACGCCGACGCGGCGAGCGCCGACACCATCGGCGTGCCGGCGAACGCTGCCGGCCTGGCCGCGGCGACCCACCCACGCCGGATCGAGATCCCTGGCTTTCGGTTACTCGAGAAGCTCGGCGAGGGTGGGATGGGCACGGTGTGGGCCGGCGAGCAGGACGCTCCACGTCGCCCCGTCGCGATCAAGGTCCTCCATGCCCATGCGCTGGGCGCGCTGCGGCGATTCCGGGCAGAGGCCGAGATCATGGCGCGACTGGATCACCCCGGCATCGCCAAGGTCCTCGAGGCTGGGGAAGCGGACGGGCACCCGTACTTCGTGATGGAGCGCATCGACGGCGAGCTCCTCGACGTATTCGCGCGCAGGGCGCCGGTCGCCGCTCGGCTGTCGCTGTTCGTTGGCCTCTGCGAGGCGATCCACCACGCCCACGTGAAGGGCGTCTTCCACCGCGACCTCAAGCCTTCGAACCTCATGGTCCGCGAGGGGGGCCGCGTGGTCGTGCTGGACTTCGGCATCGCGCGCGCGGACGCAACCGGGGCGGAGACCCATGCCGGCGAGCTGATCGGCACGCCGGTGTACATGAGCCCCGAACAGGCCAGGCTTCGACCCGACGAGGTCGACGCGAGATCCGACGTCTATACGCTTGGCGTGATCCTGTACGAGCTCATCTCCAACGAGCTGCCGTACCCCGTGCGAGGCAGGTCGTTGATCGAAGTCGCACGTACGATCTGCGACGAGCCCCCGACGCCCCTGGGCAAGCTCGACCGCCGATGGCGCGGCGATCTCGAAGCCATCTGCGATCGCGCACTCTCCAAGGCCCCAGAGCACCGGTATCCATCGGCGGCAGCGCTCGGCGACGACGTACGGCGCTACCTCGAGGGTGCGACCGTCACCGCCCGCGTGCCGGGGGCGATCGAGCAGGTGCGTCGGTTCGCGCGGCGGCGCCCCGGAATCGCGGCGGCGATCGTGGGCGCGATCGTGACCTCGGCCCTCTTCGCTGTGGTCGTGACTGCGCTGTACCTCGAAGCACGCGATGCGCGCGCCCGAACGGACGCCGAGCGAGCGCGCGTGGTCATGGCGAATCGTCGGCTGGAGGAACGAACCAATCAGCTCGTGCTCGACCAAGCGCGCACCCTTGTGTCTCGCGATCCGACGGCGGCACTCGCGGCGCTGAGCACGCTGACACCGTTGCGGGTCGACCCTGCGGTGGCATGGGCGATCGCTGACGAAGCGCGTGGGCGCGGCGCGGCGACCAACGTACAGGCCGCCCACGCCGACGAGCTCCGGTGGGTCGAGGCGACCTCCGATGGGTATGTCACCGGAGGATATGACGGCGTGGCTCGGCGCTGGGTCATCGGGCGTCCGGATCCGATCGAGCTCGTGCGCCAACCCCAGCGAGTTCATGTGGTGCGGGTGTCACCGGACGGACAGCGCTTCGCGATCGGCGCCGATGCCGGTCGCCTCGCGATCGTCGACAAGGCAGGAGCGGCGGTCACGCGAGTGTCGGATCTAACCGGTGAGGTCGAGCATGTCGCCTGGTCGCCCGACGGCGCCTGGCTCGCCGCCGGCGATGACGCGGGTCGAATGGTGATCACCGTGCCGGCCGATGGGACATCTCGGACGCTCGTCGACACGGGACCGGCGATAGGTGCCGTCGCGTGGTCCCGCGACAGCACGCACCTCGCGATCGCGACGGCGACCGAGGTCCAGCTCGGAGAGCCCAGCCGTGGCTTCGTGGCCCGAGCGCCCATCGCTCACGAGGCCATCTTGCTCGCGTTCACCGGCGAGGCCTTGGTCGCGGTCCTCGAAGACGGGTCGATCGCGCGCTGGCAAGTCGCTGGCGACACGCTCGTTGCAGCGCCGATCATCGTCACGGCGAGTCCTTGCAAGGAAGCGGCGATCACCAGCGACGGAGCGTGGCTCCTCCTCGGTGCCGGCAACGGCGAGGTCCGCCTCGTCGCCGCCGACGG
>JALHPV010000024.1:0-471 GCA_022842285.1 Kofleriaceae bacterium | reverse complement strand
GGACGGGTGCGGGCAGTGGCGTTCAGTCCCGACGGGCGGCGCATCGCCACCGGCGGTGACGATGCCACGGTGCACGTGTGGGACCTCGCGCGGCATCGGTTTCACACCCTCCGCGGGCACGAGCAGCGCGTGCGCACGCTCGCGTTTACCCCCGATGGCGCGACCCTGCTCTCGGGCGACGGCGGCGGCCACGTGCGTCGATGGCAGCTGGACCGGATTCCCCCGACCGTGCTCGATCACACGAGCGAGGTCGTCGCCCTCGCCGTCACGCATCGCAGCGTGCTCACCAGCGATGCGACGGGCGCGCTCTGGCGCTGGGACCTCGAGACTGGCGGTCGCATCCGCCTGGGGGACCACGGGGCGCCAATCGTAGCCCTCGGCGAGAGCGGGACGCGCGCCGCCAGCGTCGATCGCGCCGGCACGGTGCGCTGGTGGACCGAGCGTGGGCCGGGCGCGCACCGTGAGGTCGTC
>JALHPV010000023.1 GCA_022842285.1 Kofleriaceae bacterium | reverse complement strand
ACTTGTTCTCTCCCCGCCCCTCATCGCTGACCCCGCTCGCGATGCGACCCCAACGTCTTTGGCGAGAACGACCGAGTGTGGTGACTCGGTCGAGGGCGTGGTCCGGACTGGGCCCCGGATCACGCCCGCCTCGCTGAACTTGTTCTCTCCCCGCCCCTCATCGCTGACCCCGCTCGCGATGCGACCCCAACGTCTTTGGCGAGAACGACCGAGTGTGGTGACTCGGTCGAGGGCGTGGTCCGGACTGGGCCCCGGACCACGCCCGCCTCGCTGATCCTGGACGAAAAACTGGCCCCCCATCTCCGACGCTGCCTAGCCTCGGGGATGCTCCGAACCCTCGTCGTTGCCGCGATCTCGTGGGTGCTCGCGTTTGCCTTGGGCTTCGCGATCACGTCCCGGCTCGCCTCCGCCGACGAGACGTCGGCCACCGACAAGCTCCGCATCCTGTACTCCACGCGGTTCACGTTCACCGATGATGGGCTCCCGCTCATCACGGTCGAGGTGATGAGTGGGAAGAAGGAAGTCACGCTCAGCGCGAAGAGCGGCGTGCGCGTCCGGCCCGATGGAGAGGGGGGCGCGGCCGTCGACGCCGAGGGTGGCAGCACGTGGACGATCACCGCCGAGGGCACGAAGCCCGCGGTGATCACGGACTGGACGGTCGTCGAGACGTTCGGACCGGAGGACGCCACGGGCATCACGGCGGCGCTGGCGCGCTGGAAGGAGCGCGGCTACGAGCCGCGGCAGTTCGACATCGGCACCGTGTTCGGGGTCGATGGCGAGGTCATCGATACGCGCGAGACGCGCATCGCGATCGACCCCGTCGCCATGGGCAAAGGCGCGGCGCGCGCGGCCGACATCGCGAAGAAGTTCGGCGTCACGACGGCGGTGCACCAGGAGCTGGTGAAGCGGCCGAGCGGGACGATCGTCGCGAAGGCCGGCGGGACGGTCATCAAGAACCCCTCGGTCCTGTGGTTCGTGCCGGCGAAGTCTGCCGAGACGATCACCGTCGCGAACGTCCCCGTCGGGACCGGCGGCTCGCAGCTCGCGACGTCCAAGGAGGATCGTCGGTACTGGGGCGCCATCTACGTGACGTTCGATCGCGAGGGCTCGCTCCTCGTCGCGAACGCGGTCTCGGAGGACAAGCTGCTCGCCGGCCTCGTGCCCGCCGAGATGTATCCCGACGCACCGGCGGCGGCGCTCGAGGCCCAGGCGATCGCGGCCCGCACCGAGCTCCTCCAGAAGATCGGCCGCCGCAACCTGACCGACCCGTTCCTGTTGTGCTCGACCCAGCAGTGCCAGGTCTACGCGGGCGCCGGCAAGGAAGACCCGCGCACCACCGCGGCCGTCCAGGCCACGCGCGGGACGGTGCTCCTGCGCGATGGCGGGGGCATGGTCGACATCCGCTACAGCGCCGCGTGCGGTGGCCACAGCGAGGATAACGACGTCATCTGGGGCGGCGAGGCGGACCCCACCCTGCGTGGCCGCTCCGACACCCCCACCGGCTCGCGCAGCAAGGTCACGGACGTCGGCGACTTTCTCGACGCCACCGGCGACGCCTGGTGCAGCAAGCCCAAGCAGGCCAAGGGCCGCTTCCGTTGGACTCAAACGATCTCCCGCGACGACCTCACGGCGCGGGTCGCGGTGGACTACCCCGAGATCGGGCGGGTGAAGGCCCTCGTCCCGCAGGCGCGCGGCTCCTCGGGCCGGGTCAGTAAAATTGCGATCCAGGGTGACAAACGCACGGTCGAGGTCAGCGGTGACCTCAACATCCGGCGCCTCCTGGGTGGCCTGAAGTCGACGCTGTTCGAGGTGAAGACCGAAGGCGACTCATTCGTCTTTCGTGGCGCGGGCTTCGGCCACGGCGTCGGAATGTGCCAGCTCGGCGCCATCGGGATGGCAAGTGCGGGAAAAACGCACGGCCAGATCCTGTCTCACTATTATCGCGGCACGCATCTTCACCGCTTGTACTGACTCCGGAGCTATAGAGCGGCGCATATGCGTCGCATCGTCTGGCCCGCCTTCGCCCTCCTCGCCCTTGCCCCCGCCTGCGGGGATGACAGCAACAGCAGCGACGAAGGCGACCCGATCGATGCAGCCCGTGTCGATGCGCGCATCATCGACGCCGTGATCGATAGCTCCACGGTGGACGCCGCGATCGATGCGGCGCCGATGATCGACGCGATGATCGACGGCTCCACGCCCGATGCATCCATGCCCGATGCATCCATGCCCGATGCATCCATGCCCGACGCATCCATGCCCGATGCACCGCCGGCCGTGACCGGCCACCTCCTCCTGACGGAGGTGAAGACGGTTGGTGGTAGCGAGTTCATCGAGATCTGGAACCCGACGACCGCGACGATCGATCTGCGCAACTACTACCTGACGGACATGAACTCGTACTGGCGGCTGCCCAGCAGCACGGCAATCACGCCGGTGGCCAGCGACTTCATCGCGCGCTTCCCCGTTGGCGCCACCATCGCGCCCAACGCGGTCATCACGATCGCCACCGACGGCGTGGCGTTCATCGCGCCCACCACGGGGTTCCCGACGGTCACGCCGACGTACACGATCCAGGAGACCACGCCAGGGGCGACCGCGATGGAGCTCGTCGTGGCCGACGCGGCCGGGAATCCGGGCCTCACCAACGGCGGCGAGATGGTCGCGCTGTTCTTCTGGGACGGCGCCAGCGACAACGTGAAGGACGTCGACCTGTTCTTCGCGGGCCCCGCCAACATCACCGGGGACAATCAGTTCGCGGCCAAGGGCGCCGTTGACGGCCCCGACGCCGATACGACGGCCACCGCCTACGCGACGGACCTCAACATGATCACGCCGATGGGCGCGGTCACCGACGGCACGGCGCCGTCGTTGAAGAGCTACAAGCGCATCGCGAAAGAGACCGGGCGCGAAGTCCAGACCGGCATGGGCAACGGCATCACTGGCGACGACGAGACGTCCGAGATGACGGTGCTCACGTGGGACTCGCGCACCCTGCCGGCCGAGTACACGGACGCCACGCCGGGCGTCATCCCGACCATCCCGTAACAAGGGCGTAGCCTTCCGGGGCGTCCGGTCGTCGTATAGAAGCAGCCATGACGCTGCTTCCGACGACAATGGTGGGCTCGTATCCGCGGCCGGGGTGGTTCACGCAGCAGCTCGCGGGCCGCGATGTGCTCGAGGCGTTCAAGATCGCGTCGCACGCCGAGGCGTTTCACGATGCGACCGCCGCGGTGATCCGCGACCAGGAGGATGCCGGCCTCGACATCCTCTCCGACGGCCAGATGTGGTTCGACGACTACCACATGGGGATCGGGTCGTTCCTCTGGTACTGGCTCGAGCGCACGCGCGGCTTCTCCGCCGAGAAGCTGCCGCACCCCGCCCGCGCCAAGGCGAAGGGGCGCGACGTCTGGGCCCTCGACGAAGCAGGTGGCGTCGCCGTCGAAGGCCCGATCGAGCGCGGCCCCGTGCGCATGGCGAACCTGTATCGCTGGGCGCAGGGCCACACCGAGAAGCCGATCAAGGCCTGCATCGGGGCGGGCCCCGTCCAGCTCTCGACCCTCGCCCACTTCCGGAGCGGCCCGGTGAAGAACCGCTACGAGCTCTCGCGGACGCTCGCCGACGTGTTCCGCGCCGAGATCGCCGAGGTCGTCGAGGCCGGCTGCACGCACGTCCAGCTCGAGGATCTCGGCGCCTGGATGCCGCACCTCTCCGGCGAGAAGGACTACAGCTGGGTCACCGAGACGATCGATCGCACGATGGCGGACATCCCCACCGGCGTGGAGAAGTCCTGGCACTTCTGCATGGGCAACGCGTGGGGCAACAAGCTCGAGGGCATGACCGCAGGTGGCTACCGGGCGATCCTGCCCCACTATCACGACGTGAAGGTCGACGCGTACGTCCTCGACTTCGCGTGTCGCGAGATGGAGGACGCCGACCTCCTGCGCGCGATGCCCTCGGACAAGCGCATCCACGCCGGCGTCATCGACGTGCGCACCCTCGAGATCGAGCACCCCGAACAGGTGGCCGAGCGCATCCGCAAGGTCCTCGCGCACATCGAACCGGAGCGCGTGACGCTCACGACGGACTGTGGCCTCAAGCAGCTGCCGCGCACCGTCGCCCGCGAGAAGCTACGCGCGCTCGCCGAAGGTGCGGCGATCGTGCGGCGAAGCCTGCGCTAGTCTAGTACCCGAAGTCGGGGGCCCGGACGGCGGCGAGCGCGATGTGCTGGAAGCGGAACATGCGCTCGCGCTGGTAGTCGCCGAGGAGCTCGAGGGCCAGCTCGTTGAAGTCGAGCGAGCGGACCCACCTGAACCCGCAGGAGGCGAGGAGCGGCAGGATGTCATCGGACCCGAAGCGGATCGGCTCGCCGAGCTCGCCCACGTAGTTGCGCGTATGCTGGTCGGCGGCGGTGAGGTTGTCACCGCTCGCGAGCTTCTTGCCGACGAAGTCGAAGGCGACGAGCGACCGTGGATCGAGACCGCCGGCGAGGCGTGTCGCGGTGGCGCGGACGGCGGCCTCGGTGAGGTACGGCACGACGCCCTCCCAGATCACGAGGGCGGGCTCGGTGGCGGAGAAGCCGCTGGCGACGAGGCGATCGATCGGATCCTCGCGCTCGAAGTTGCAGGTGACGTAGGTCGCGGCGTGCGCGGGATAGGCGCGCAGCTCGCCGAGCCGTGCGCGCTTGGCCGCCTGGGTGGCGGGGTGATCGACCTCGAAGAAGCGAACGCCCGCGCGAGGGATCCGAGCGGCCCGGGTGTCGTAGCCGGCGCCGAGGATCACCACCTGGCGCACGTTCAGCCGATCCGTCGCCGAGTGGACGAGGCGATCGAGATAGGCGACCCGCAGCGCGAGCCACGTCTCCATCGGCGGAAACCGGGCATCGAGGCGCGCCGCGATCGCTTCACCGTCGGCGCCGGCGATCGCCTCGGCCCACGGATCGACGAACAACGGCGCCGGCCACTTGCTCGCCCTCGCCCGGTACGCACACACCATCAACGCGGTCTTCGACGCAGCGCTTTCGACGTCCACGCGCCAGGCGTATCACTTCTTGTCGAGGTGCGAGACGAGGCCGTTGTAGGCAGTTGTTACACGCATCGAAAGCTCGTTGGCCGCCTTCGTCTTCGACGGATTCCCGGCGTGCATGTCGGGGTGGTACTTGCGCATGAGCTGCCGGTACGACGACTTGATCGCGGCCATATCGGCGCCCGGTTGCAGATCGAGGACCTTGTACCACTCGAGCACCTGCGCCTCGGTGCTGCCCGGGCGCGGCTTGCGTGCCGAGCCACCACCTGCGGACGACGACGACGACGACGAGCTACTGCTCGACGAGGGCGGCGTCCACGACGAGCCACCGCCCCGCGCCGCCTGCTCCTTCATCCGCCGGAATGCTTCGTCGGCGGAGGCCTTGTCGCGCGCGGCCTTCTCGTCGCGCTCCTTGTGCACGCGGGCGGCCCGGTCGGACGCCGCCTTCGCGCGGGCGGCCCGCGCCGCGGGATCGGAGCTCGCCAGCTTCGCGAGGGGGTTCTCGTGGGCCGGCCGTGCGCCGGTCGTGCGCGCGGCCTTGCGCGCGGCCAGCTCGGCTTGCAGCGCCGCGGTCTCGACGTGCGAGAGGGGCTCGTCATCGACGATCACGAGCGACGTCAGGCGCGAGAGGCCCGACTGCGCGCTCTCCAGGATCCGACGCGTGATGCTCACGTCTTACAACCCTAGCATCACGAGCCGGGGATCAGCTCGATGGTGCCCTCGACGGCCTTCTTGCCGCGCAGCACGCGATAGTCCGCGCCCCACTGCTCGACGACGAGGGTGTCGTCGCCGGGCGCGTTGTAGAGCCACCAGCGGCAGCGCTCGACGTGGCCCTCGGGCCGACCGGCCTTCAGCGCCGCGAGCGAGCCGACATCGCCGAACAGCGAGCACGTGGCGGTGCCGCGCTTGTCCATCGTGTAGCGCACCTCGCCGACGACGATCGCCTCGGACGGGTACCCGGTGACGACGGTCTCGGTGTCCTGCTGCAGCAGACGCACCGATGACGAGCTCGCGCGCTCGAGGCCGATCACGAGCCAGCTGATGTCCTTGCCGTCGACGATGCGAGCGCCGCTCCAGCGATGGCCATCCTCGTCGTAGGCGATGAGTCCCTCGACGAGGAAGTCCTTGCCATCCATCTGCAGCACGTCGTCGACGCGCAGGTCGCGGATCGTGCGCTCGAGGAGCGTGTCGCCCTTCGTCAGGAGCTTCTGGCCGCCACTGGTGGGCAGCTCCTTCTTCTTGTCGCGCGCCGCGATCGAGATGGCAGCGACGCTGCCGGCGACCGTGATGAGTACGAGCAGGATCCAGATCACGCGCGGACTATCGCACGGGCGGAGTCACCGTCATGGTGCCGTGCTCTTCGATCAGGGGCTGGGTGGTTTCGCCGTCGCGCCCGGAGTCACCGTCATGTTGCCCTGCCCCGTGATCACGGGCTGGGTGGTCTCGCCCTCGCGGTGGACGCCTGCGTTGACCCCCACGCCGAATTCCACCGTCTCGTGCGGCTTGTAACTGAGGCCTAGGCCCACCGTTGCCTCCTGCTCGTCCTTGCTGAGCTTGGCGTTCAGCTCGGCCTGGAGCCGGAGCTTCTCGGTGAGCTCCGCCTGGGCCTTCAGGTCCGCCGCGACGGTCGGATTATTGGGGTCGACTTTCGCATTGAGGCCCGCCCTGATCTGGTCGCTCGTGTAGTTGACGTTCACCGCTCCAGACGGGTTGCCATCGGGGTCGACCGCCACTTCGGTGCGCGTGGAGAGACCATCGTCCTGGCCCTCCAGGGCTACAGCGGTTCCCCCTTCGCCATGCGTGGCCCTGATCGCCCCGCCGTCGCCGTTGTCAGTCTTGCTGTGAGCCTCGAGGATGACGTTGCCTTTGTCGTCGAGCTTTCCGCGAGCACCCTGGTTCTTGTCGCCCGCCTTCATCTCGACGCTGGAGTTCGTGCCCTTCTTCGTATCCGTCTTGGTCTGGGCGACGAGCTCCGTGGTTGACGTCGGCTTCGCGGTGAGCGTGGTCGTGTTACTGGCGCCGGGAGACGGAGAGCGATGCACTTCGGTCTCGTTCGCGACCGTGACGACGCCGGGCTTCCCGGCCTCGACCTTGACTGCTGCGCTTTGGGGTACGCCCGCCTCGTCCAGCGCGTCCTGCGCGTACCCCGGGAACGCTTCCATCGCCTGGCCCGGCGTGATCGGCGGGTTCGCCCCCGGGTACGCGGGATTCAGCGACCACGGGGCGGGTGGGGCGGCTGGAGGCGCCGCCTGCGGCGCGGGGGCAGCCGGTGCCTGTGCAGCGGCGGGGGCGGCGGTCTGCGGGGCCTGCGCTTGATCCATGGGTGGTGGAGTCGGGCGCGGACGCGATGTGACGGCCGATTTAGATCGTCTGTGCTTCCGGGGGGTTGGCCCGCGAGGTGAACCTGGCGCCGCCTACCGCGGGGCGAACCGGACCACGAGCAGCGTGATGACGCCCCCGAGCGCCCCCAGGCCAAAGATGAAGAGGAGCTTGCCGGGATACGTGCGCGGCTGCGCGCGGTCCCACCACGTTGGCTCCTCCGCCGAGCCGCCGAGCATCACGACGAGCGCGTCCCGCTCGGCCTCGACCGTGCCATCCAAAGCCCCGCCCATCGCGACCACGACCCGGCCGCCGCAGATGGCACTGTTCACGAAGGGGGCGGACGTCACCTCGCCGCGGACGATGGTCGCGAGCTGGCGGCCGACGAGCCGCCGCGTGGCGTCACAGAAGCGAGTGGCGCCCTCGTCGGTCAGCTCGATGCTCACGGTCGGGCGATTCGTGTCTGGATCGCGCGTCCCGCGAGCGGACGCGAGCATCGACGCATCGAGGACGACCTCGCGCCTCACCTCGTAGGTGCGCCAGGACGGACGCGGGTCGGTCGCGTCGGGTGGCGTCGTGATGTGCCCGAACAGGAGGTCGGAATCGGCGGCGGGAACGACGCCGGCGTGCTGGGCGGTCTCGAGCACGCGCAGGAGTGCCTCGCGCGACCGGGACATCAGATACGTCGTGGTGCGGCGCGCTCCACCGTCCTCGGACCGCCAGTCATCGTGGAGGACCTCGACATCGACGGTCAGGTACGGCGTCACGCGCGTGGCGAAGTCGGTCTCGAGCACCTCGCGCATCGCGAACGCGACCGGCTCTCGCGGTCGGACCGGCGCCGGCGGCGGTCCCGACACGAGCACGACCAGCGCCGCGATCGAGGTCGTCACGGCGGCCGCGATCAGGACTGCACGCCGACCTGCCCCGACCTGTTCACTCATCGCGGGAACCGTAGTACACCGACGGCCGAAGGCGGCCCATGCCTACGATGAACATCATCGACGCCGTGCGAGACGCGCTGCGGCTCCAGATGCGCGCAGATGCGCGCGTGATCGTCCTTGGCGAGGACATCGGCAAGTTCGGCGGCGTGTTCCGCGCGACGGCCGGCCTCTTCGAGGAGTTCGGCGCGGACCGCGTCATCGACACCCCGCTCGCCGAGGCCGGCATCATCGGCACGGCCATCGGCATGGCCCTCTACGGCCTGCGCCCGGTGCCGGAGATCCAGTTCAGCGACTTCATCTTCCCCGCCTTCGATCAGATCGTGAACGAGCTGGCGAAGTTCCGGTATCGCAGCGGCGGCCAGTACAGCTGCCCGGTGGTGATCCGCACGCCCGTCGGCGGCGGCATCCGCGGCGGTCACTACCACTCGCAATCGCCCGAGGCGCTCTTCATCCACACGCCTGGCCTGAAGGTCGTGGCCCCGTCGAACCCCTACGACGCGAAGGGCCTGCTCCTCGCGTCGATGCGCCAGAACGATCCGGTGCTCTTCATGGAGCCGAAGCGCATCTACCGCGCGAGCCGCGGCGAGGTCCCGGCGGAGGACTACGAGGTTCCGCTCGGGCAGGCCAAGGTCGTGCGCGCAGGCGCGCAGGTCACGGTGCTCGCCTGGAGCGGCATGGTGTCGATCGCCGAGGAGGCGGCGAAGGACGCAGCCGCGGCCGGGATCGAAGCCGAGGTCATCGACCTGCGCACGCTCATGCCGTTCGATATCGACACGATCCTCGCGAGCGTGAAGAAGACGGGCCGCTGCGTGATCGTTCACGAGGCCCCCCGCACGTGCGGCTTCGGCGCGGAGCTCATCGCTTCCATCCAGGAGCGCGCTATCCAGTACCTCGAGGCGCCGATCCTCCGCGTCACCGGCCTCGACACCCCGTTCCCGTACAGCCTCGAGCACGAGTACATGCCCAACGCCAACCGTGTCGTCTCGGCGATGCGTCAGACCCTGGAGTGGTGAGATGAGCTTCGAGTTCTACATGCCGGATATCGGCGAAGGCGTTGTCGAGGGCGAGATCGTTGGCTGGAAGGTCAAAGAGGGTGACCAGGTGAAGCTGGATCAACCGCTCGTCGAGGTGATGACCGACAAGGCCACCGTCGAGCTGCCCTCCCCGCGCGCCGGCACGGTCACCAAGCTCCACTTCAAGGAGGGCGACATCGCCCCCGTCGGCAAGATCCTCATCACCATCGACGATGGCGGGGCTCAGGCGGCGGCTCCCACGCCCGCCAAGGCGACCAACGGTCACTCGCATCCGGCACCAGCAACGGCGGCTCCCACGCCCGCCAAGGCCGCTCCGGCGATCGTGGATGCCACGCCCGCCCGCGAGCGCACGCTCGCCACCCCCGCCACGCGCCGCCTCGCCCGCGAGCTCGGCGTCGAGCTCGGGCGCGTTCCCGCGACGGGCAAGCACGGCCGCGTCACCACCGAGGACGTGAAGAATTTCGGCGCGCAGGGGGCGGCGCCCGCCGCGGCGCTGGTGAAGCACACCCCCGTCGCGATCGCGAAGCCGGGTCTCGGCTACGACGAGGAACGCATCCCGCTCCGGGGGATGCGGAAGCGGATCGCCGAGGCGATGTCGCGCTCCGTGAACACGGCCGCGCACTTCACCTACGTCGAAGAGATCGACATGACCGAGCTCGTCGCGGTGCGCGATCGAGCCAAGGCTCGCGCTGCCGAGCGCGGCGTGAAGCTGAACTACCTGCCCTTCATCGTGAAGGCGATCGTCTCCGGCCTGAAGAAGTGGCCGCAGCTGAACGCCAGCCTCGACGAGACGACGCAGGAGATCGTCCGCAAGAAGTACTACCACGTGGGGATCGCGGCCCAGGGCCCGCAGGGGCTCGTGGTCTCGGTCGTCCGCGATGCGGACATGCGCTCCATCTTCGATCTGTCGCGCGAGATCGATCGGCTCGGCGAAGCCGTCCGCGCCGGCACCGCCACGCGCGAGGAGCTCACCGGCTCCACGTTCACCGTCAGCTCGCTCGGCAAGCTGGGCGGCGTCCTCGCCACGCCCATCATCAACTTCCCCGAGGTCGCCATCGTCGGCGTCCACAAGATCGAGGAGAAGCCGGCGGTGCGGAACGGTCAGATCGTGATCCGCCAGCTCATGAATCTCTCGATCTCTGTCGATCACCGCCTCGCCGACGGCTGGGACGGCGCGATGTTCCTTCAGGACGTGAAGTCGCTCCTCGAGGACCCCACGACGATGTTCATGGAGATGATCTGAACCGGCGGCGGCGCACGAACAGCGCTGCCAGTCCGATCGCCAGACCACTCGCGCCGCCGGTGCTGCAACCACCGGTGAGATCACCTTCCGGGTACATCGGCGTCGGCTCGGACATCGGCGTCGGGGTATCGGTCACCGGTGCGCCGTAGACCGCGGCCACGTCCTGCTTGTCCTGCGCGGAGAGCGCGAGCGTGTTGCCAGGCGAGCCGCACTGCGGGTAGTGCATCGTCGAGCTGACATCGTACGGGCCGATGGCGCGGTAGTTGGCCGGCTCCGCACAACCCGCGAGGGCGCCGCCGGGACGCGCGATGTGCTCGTGACGGAAGCCGAGGACGTGGCCGATCTCGTGCGTGAGGATGTTGCCGAGCGAGAGGCCATTCGCGGCGAGCGGATTGAACGACGTGTTGTCGATGAGCACGTTGCGCTCGAGCCGCGCCATGTTCGGGAAGAAAGCCCGCGCGAGATACGGGGCGCCCTCGGTCGGGCTGACGTCGAACACGACGTTGCTGTTGTTCGCGTTGCAGTTCGCGTCCTGGTCGGCCTTGTAGACGAACTTGATGTCCGCGGCCTTCTGCCAGCCGTTCGTGGTCGCGGCCGTCATCGCGGCGAGGACCTGCGGCTTACGCGGCCCGAAGGCGTCCGAGACGCAGTACGTGATGTTGCGCTTCTGGTCGTCCGTCCACCGGATGTCCGCCCCGCCCGCCTCGGCGATGATGAGGGCGTTGGATTGTTCGCCAGCCCACGCGGCAAACACCTCGTCCTCGGTCTGGACCACGATGTCCCAGTCGATGACATAGCCCCCAGTGGCCGGCTCCCGCGGGACGGCCGCGAGGTACTCCTCCCAGGTCATCCCGGCGGTCGTGGCGAGGTCAGGCTGCTCGACGCAGGCCGCGAGGGCCGCGAGCAGTAGGACAGGACCTCGCACACCCATCAGCAGTGCAGCGCCCATGCCTGGTCCGAGAGGGGCTAACCCCACGAACTCACATGAGGTTCGATCCCGGGCCCTGGTGAGCCCGGCCCCCGTCGAACTGTGCACGAACCTTCGCTTTCAGGTCGCGATCAGCTGGATGCCGAAGGCCCCCGCGCCGACCACGACGACGCCGACGGCCACCGGGATGACCCGGGCCCCGAGGGCCTTGCCGCCGATGGCGGTCGCGAGGCCCGCCTTCACGACCGTGTTCACTCCCGCGGCGATGAGGATGGCCGCCGCCGCCACCACCGGGGTGATCGCTCCTTGTCCCGCGAGGCGCGTGTTCGAGATGACCGACGCATCGACATCGGTGGTGCCGCCGAGCGCGGACGCGAGATACACGCCACTCGCGCCGAGCTGCTGGTTCGCGACGGCGGTGATGACGAGCACCACCGCGAACACGAGCGTGACCTTGATGGCCCCACCGAGCTCGAACGGATTCTCGAGCTTCGTGGGCTCGCTGGCCTCGCTGCCCTTGCGAAACGCGAGGGCCGCGCTGGCGAGGGTCACGAGCGAAGCGGCCGCGAGCGGCATGGCGATCACGCGCAGGAGGGCCGGATTCATCACCGCGATCACGACGGCCACGCGCACCGTCATCACCGTCCACGCCACGGCGATCGCTCCCGCGCCGATACGTGCGAGCTTGGCGTCGGCGGCCACGCGTCGCGCAAACGACAGGGTCACCGCGGTCGATGACACGAGGGCACCGATCGCCGCGCCAAGGAGCAGTCCCCGCTCGCCCCAGATCCGCATCGCGAGGTAGCCGCCGAAGGACAGCGCGCTGATCACGACGACGAGGAGCCCGAGGGCGCGAGGGTTGAGCGCGTTGGCCGGCCCCAGGTCGCGATCGGGCAAGAGCGGCAGCACGACGACCGCGATGATCAGAAACTGCACGGCCGCGTGGTAATCCGCGCGCGAGATCTTCTGCGCGACGCCATGCAGGAGCGGCTTCGACGACAGGAGAAAGGCGATCACGACGCCGAGTCCGGCGACGAGGATCAGCCGGTCGGCCATGGGCTCGATCACCCGGCTCGTGGCGAGGGCCCCGAGGAGATAGATGGCCAGGATCGACGCCTCGGTCGTCGCGCCGTGGTTCTCGCCGTCCTGACTGCGGCGTACGTCGAACGTGTACGAGATGGCGAGCAGGGCCGCGACACCGAGAAAGGCCACGATCGGAAACAGGATGGTGACCGGCGAGAGCAGCGTGGCCACCGCGCCGACGAGGGCGAACATCGGATACGTACGCAGGCCTCCGATCGCGGAGCCGTGCCCCGGCTCGGGCTTGCTGTGCTCGCGCTCGAGGCCAACGAGCAAGCCGATCGCGAGCGCGACCGCCAGCGAGATCTGGTGCTGGTAGGCCTCCACTTACTTCGTCCGCTTCACCGCGAGCGTCCACACGGGCACGTGCTCGCCGCTACCGAGCGTCTGGTCATGCCGGAATCCGACGAGCTGCATCGCGTACGCGGGGGCGAGCTCGTACGTGTGATCGACCTCCGCCTTCGGCCCACCCGCCTTGCCCTGCTCCTTCTCGAGGCGCGCATGCATCACGCGCGCATCCAGCGGCACCTTCCCTTGCATCACCGGCGCCGTCACGCCATCACGACCATCGTACGCGATCGACCACAGCTCCTCGCCGCCCCGGAACATCGCCACCTCGAACGTCATCGTGGTGTCGTCGGTGACGAGGTACACGACATCGCCGCCGTCGGAGAGCTGCGCGGCCTGGGCACGCTTGACCTGGCTCATGTACTCCGCCCCATCGCCGACCACCACCAGCCAGTCATTGACCTCGAGCGCATAGAGGCCCGTGTCGTAGATGGGCTCGATCAGCTCGTCGGTGATCTTCAGGTGTAGCCGTGCGAGCACCTCGTCGCGCCCACGACCTTGCGTGGCGAGCCACCGGCACCGGAATCCCATCCCGGCACCCTACAACGCGATCAGTCGTCCGACACCTCGAACGCCGCCGCGACGGCCGCTTGCAGGGCTGGAATCTGCTCGCCACCTGGCCCCAGGACGAGCGTCCCGTTCTGGAGGGGCAGCGTCGTGAAGTCGATCGCGTCGGCGAGATCATCGATGTCGACGCGAACTTCGATCACGAGGCCACCACCGGCGACGAGGCTCAGGCCCTCGTCGAAGGTGACCACCACCGGCAGCGCTTCGGTGTCGCGCAGGCTGAAGGGCGTGCCTTCGTAGGTCCCCTGGATCTCGAACGCGAAGTTGGGGCTTGGCGCCGCGATCATCGCCTGGAGGCTCGAGTACACCCCCGCCGGAGCGTTCTCGATGAGGTCGTTCGCCGGGGTCACGCCTGGGGACCAGGCGAGCTCGGACCGGTCGACGGGCACCGGGCCCACGTCGCCCACCAGGCGGAGGTCCGTGAAGCCGAAGCGCATCGACTGCACGATGATGCCGTCGTCGACCATCGCTGGCAGCGCCGGCTGCGCTCGCCACGTGAGCACGATGCCGGTGACGTCGCCGCCGCCATCAATGCCGCCATCGATGATGACACCGTCGTCCTGGGTGTCGTCGCCGGTGGGACATCCCGCCAGGGCGAGTAGGCTCAGGAGGGATACGAGACGACTCATGGCACAGTTGTTGGTTGCAACGGGGGTACCACGATGCACGTACGCCAAGCCTACGATCTCCCGTCCTCCCTGCGTGCAGTAACGCCCGATCTTGTGCAGCCTTCGTACAGTCACATGACCGCCATGACCGCAATGACCCTGGATGGCGGCGGCACCGCCCTCGCCAGCGGCACCGAGGCCCGGGCCTTCCTCGTGCTCCAGATCGCGGGCATCGAGGGCTCGCGGGTCGTCGACCTGCCCAGCGGGGTCGATGTGACCTTTGGCCGGTCGCGGGGCGCGACCATCTCGATCGACAGCGAGAAGGTCTCCCGCCTCCACGCCTCCATCCGACGCGACGGCGACACGATCCTCGTGAAGGACCTCGAGTCGCGCAACGGCACGAAGGTGAACGGCGAGAAGATCGAAGGGCCGCGCAAGCTCGTGGCCGGCGACGAGGTGGTGCTCGGTCCGGTGACGGCGATCGTCGGCGCCACCTCGGCCCTGCGTCGTCGGGTGGTGGTCTCCGATGCCGGCGTCGGGGAAGCGCGCCTCGCCGCCGAGCTCGATCGCAGCGTGCGTTATCGCCGACCGCTGGTGGCCGCGCTGGTGCGCTGCACCGAAGGACAGCTCGAGGCCCTCGCCGGATCGCTCCGCCCGATGGACACCCTCGCCGAGGACGTCGGCGACGACTACCTCGTCGTCCTCCCCGAGCTCGATCGCGCGGCCGCCGAGGCGGCCCTCGCGAAGGTGCTCCCCACCGCCGCGGCCCGCGCCTTCGTACTCTGTCCCGACGAAGGTACACGCGCCGCCGCCGTCATCGCGCGCCTCCGCACCCTGTTGCGCGGAGGCCACGTGGAGCCCGTCGCGCGCCTCGCCGATGGCCCGATCGTGGTCGATCCGGCGATGCAGCGCGTCTACTCGATGGTCACGAAGATCGCCGACTCGAGCATGACGGTGCTGATCCTCGGCGAGACGGGTGTCGGCAAGGAGCTCGTCACCGAAGCCGTCCACCGCGCGTCGTCCCGCCGCGACGAGCCCTTCATGAAGCTCAACTGCGCCGCCCTCGCCGAGCAGCTCCTCGAGAGCGAGCTCTTCGGCCACGAGCGCGGCGCCTTCACGGGCGCGGACCGCAAGAAGCTCGGCTTCTTCGAGGCCGCCTCCGGCGGGACCCTCTTCCTCGACGAGGTCGGTGAGATGCCGGCCCCCCTCCAGGCCAAGCTCCTCCGCGTCCTCGAGCGCAAGGTCATCACCCGCGTCGGGGGCACCGCCGAGATCCCCGTCGACGTCCGCGTCGTCGCCGCCACGCACCGCGACCTCGAAGCCGAGGTGCGCGAGGGCCGCTTCCGCCAGGACCTCCTCTTCCGCATCTCCGGCTTCACCGTGTTCGTGCCGCCCCTCCGCGACCGCCCGTCGGAGATCTTGCCCCTCGCGCAGCGCTTCGCCGGTCAGGTCCCGTTCTCCGACGACGCCCGCGCGGCCCTCCTCGCGTACGCGTGGCCCGGTAACGTCCGCGAGCTCCAGAACGCGATCACGCGCGCGCTCGTCCTGTGCGAAGGCACGATCACCGCGGCCGACCTCCCCGATCGCCTGCGCGATGTCAGCGAGCACGTCCGCGCGATCGCGGAGACGCCGACGGCCGACGTCCGCGGTCAGCTCGCCGACATCGAGCGCGCCGCACTCGTGGCCGCGCTGTCCGCGGAGAACGACAACCAGACCCGCGCCGCGCGCCGGCTCGGCCTGTCGCGCCGCGCGCTGATCTACAAGATGGAGAAGTACGGATTGAAGCCGCCGCCGTCTCGGGCCGACGGCTAGCGGCCTCACGCGTCCAGCTACTCGCGCCCCCGCCCGGCGGCAAGAATGCCTCCTCCTCGCGATACGATGGGCAGATGAGGTTCGTCGTGGCGGTGGCTATGGCATGCGCGTGCGGGCGCATCGATTTCGACACGCGGGCCGGCGATGGGGGCGTGGACGGGCCCGACACGCCACCCGTGCTCCGCCAGACGCACTACCTGAAGGCCTCGAACACCGATGCCTTCGATCAATTCGGGTTCGCATCCGCGGTCTCGGCGGATGGATCGACCGTCGTTGTCACGGCCTGGATCGAGGACGGAGGGTCGAGCGGGGTAGATGGCGACCAGGACGATGACTCGCGGACCAACGCGGGCGCCGCGTACGTGTTCATCCGCGCGGGATCGACCTGGGTTCAGGAGGCCTACATCAAGGCCTCCAACCCCGATCCCAGCGACGCTTTCGGGGTCAGCGCGGCCCTCTCCGCCAGCGGCGACACGCTCGCCGTGGGCGCATGGGAAGAGGATAGCGGCGCGATGGGCGTCGACGGCAACCAGGTGGACAATGCGGCCGCGAACGCAGGCGCGGTCTACGTGTTCGAGCGCACCGGATCGACCTGGGTCCAGGGGGCCTACCTGAAGGCGTCGAACTCCGGCGCCCAAGATCGATTCGGACAAGCCCTCGCGCTTGCGCCGGATGGGGCGACACTTGTCGTCGGAGCTCCCGGCGAAGCGAGCGCGCCCGGCGCCCCTGGCAGCGATGACTCGCGCCCCGATGCCGGAGCCGCCTACGTGTTCGCGCGCGTGGGCACGACGTGGGTGCAGCGGGCGTTCCTGAAGTCGAGCAACGCCGACGCCGATGACGCCTTCGGCACGAGCGTCGCCATCACGGCTGATGCGCGCACCCTCGCGATCGGCGCGCCGGGTGAGGCCAGTCGGCTCACCGATCGTATGGACAACTCGGCACCGGCCGCGGGCGCGGTCTACATCCTGTCGGCGACGCCTGGCGGCTGGGAGGAGGTCGCGATCATCAAGGCCCCGAACGCCGACACGGGGGATGCCTTCGGCGAGCGGGTGGCCTTGACGTCGAACGGCGCCACGCTCGCGGTGGGAGCGCCGAGAGAGGACAGCAACGCGCGCGGCCCTGGCGGTGATCCCACCGATAACTCGGCGACCGACGCGGGCGCAGTCTACATCTTCGATCAGGAGGCCCGTGGCTTCGCGCCCGTGGCGTATCTGAAGTCCTCGAACAGCGATCCTGCCGACCAGTTCGGCGAGCAGATGGCGATCGCCGCGAGCGGAGCCGCCCTCCTGGTCACGACCCACTTCGAGGCGAGCGCGGCCGCGGGGGCCGATGGCGACCAGAACGACAACTCGATGCCCGCCGCCGGGGCCGGCTACTTCTTCACCCGCGCGGACGGGCTTTGGCAGCAGCAGCAGTACCTCAAGGCCTCGAATCCGCACCCGTTCGACTTCTTCGGCTTTGGCCCTGCGATCTCGACCGATGGGACGGTAGCGGTGATCGGTGCCGTCCAGGAGGCAAGCGCGGCGACGGGCCTCGATGGCGATCAGGCCGACACCTCGGCCCCGCAGGCCGGCGCGGCGTACATCTTCGAGTGATACCGGCGAGGCCGCCGCGGCGAGCTTGGGGGCTCGCCCCCTCTCTACGGCACGAAGCGGTGGCGCCAGCCCCCAACTGACCGGGGAGGCTTTGCGAATCGTGCCGTTCGTTCGATGACGGCGTGGCCTCGGACTTGCGTTGGATTCGGGAGAACACCAGTGGATCCAACGCTCTCATCGCGCAGGAGAAGAGGCACATGACAGTACACCTCCGAGCATTCACCACAGGCGCAGCGCTCGTCGCCGCGCTGATGTTGATCGGATGTGGCGACTCCGAGTCCGACGACTCGAGCACCGACGCGTGGACCGATGAGGGGCCGCGTGAACCGGCAGGCGAGGTGCGTAGCACCTTGATGGACGCGCTCCCCGGTGGGCTGCCAACTGCCTGCGAGTGGGAGTGGACGATCCGCACCCTCCACTACGATCCTGGCCACTCGAACCCGAGGCGCATGTACAGCGCTTCGTGCAACGCGGGGGGGACTGCGCGGCTGTACCAGTCGCTCGCTGTCGGTCAAGACGCGCCCCATCCAACGCCGGATCCAACGTCGGGCGCGCTCATCGCGGCAGATCTCGATGAGACGAGCGGCACTCTCAATCGTGTCGATCAGCGTCTATTCGCCGAGTGCAGATCGATGCACGGCGTGGCGGTGAGCGACGACTGCCAGACGATCGGCGTGCTGTGCCGCATTCCGAGCGGTACGCCGGGCTTCGACAAGGACGTGGTCGCCACCCATCCGCAAGCCGACTGGATGACGAACCCGTATGTCTGCGGAGACAAGCTCAACGACGAGATGTGGCTCTTCGAGTGGACCAATGGAGATATTCAAACCGAGCCGAAGCGCTACATCGTCCACAAGTCGATCGGAAGCTGGGAATACGGCAACGACTATCTGCGCCTCTCCGATGACGGCGCCTTCTGGGGCATCGGCGTCAAAGCGACCGTGGGGGGAGCCGAAGGCAGCACGTGTCACGAAGCAGACGCGTTCTTGATCATGGATCGCGAGTCGGAGAGTTACACCACGCGGGGTTGGTCCTGGGCCTGCGGCACGGGGCACACGCTGATGAACCGGATCGCCTATGACCCGACGACGCGCAAGTTCGCCGCGCTGTGCAGCACCGACTACAACGAAGCCGGGACAGGCGGGCTTGGCGCGTACGTCTTCCGGATGGAAGACGGCCCTGCGCAGGAGTTTCACTACCTGAACCTCGAGGGAATCCAGAACAAGGGCGCGGCATCGTCTATCGTGCCGCGAACCGGCGGAGGCTTCCTCGGCCTCATCGTCGGAGTGCCAGGCCAGAAAGTGCCGGGTGGATATCCGGACAACCCTGCCACGCAGATCGGCCTCATCCAATGGAGTGCCGACGGAGTGCAGCAAGGGGATATCCGCTGGATCCTGAGGGATCCGGACCACTACCTGTCGAACTCGACGCTATCCGTCTTGGGCCCTGACCGGTATCTCCTGGGGTGGGGCGTCATGCGCGCGCAGGACCGCTCGACCGAGCCCCCAACGACGGGCGACAACAGCTTTCGCGTCCCGTGGGAGTTCTGGCTGGCGGAGATCAACGGGAACGGCGATCCGCTTACCGAGCCGCTCAAGGTTGAGGGCGCAGGTTGGGGCGAGCTGGACGAGATGGCGCCACTCGGGGACGGTCGCGCGGGCTGGGCGTACATCGACGATCCGGCTCTCGACTCGGAGGGTCAGGGCAAGAGCTGCAACCAGAGCTCGCTCGAGCTCAGCGTCTACACATCGAGCTACTGAGAGGCCACGGTCACGAACGATCAGGCCATTTGGGCCCCATGGCGCCCATGGTCATCTCCTCGCGCTGCTTGCCGACCAGGCGCGTGACCTCCGCGGTGATCTCGTCCGCCCGCTCGAAGCGGGAGACCATGAAGCGGCGGGTCTTGCCGTCCGTGCCTTGAAAGCAGAGATGCATCGCTTCCCGGCCCCCCGATGCACCACGACCGAGCGCACCGCCGACCGCCCCGCGGGTGCCGAGGCCGATCCGCAGCGTGGCGAACCTCTGCACGTCGGCGAAGGTCACGTGCGAGGTGAGGAACGAGTGGGCCACCACCTCGCGCGGCGTGAGGGTGAGGCTGCCGCGCGTCGCCTTCCAGATCACCCAGACGCCGAACGGCAGCGTGACGACCAGCAAGCACAAGAGAACACCGATCACGATCATCGAGCGACGAACGGCCGGGGCGAATCGATACACACGCGCTTCCATGCCGTCCGGTGCTAACACGCGACGCCGAGACCGCCAGCGGGTGTGAGAGGTGTGACAGGGTCCGACGCGGTGGCCCGCCACCTGAGCTCTCGGTCGATGCGCTCGTGCATCCGGCCCGTGCACTGGTTTGTCACGGCACGGTTCGGGTACGATGGGCAGCAGTGCGGCTGCTGGTGCTCGGTCTTGTCGCGGCATGCGGGCGTGTCGACTTCGACCCCGTGCCGCTCGCCGGAGCGCCCGACAGCGACATCGATGCGCTCGTCACTGCTCTCGACGCTCCCGAGGCTCCCGATGCTCCCGATGGCGCCCTGACCGTCCGCCAGCGCGAGCACGCCTTCGGGTTCTCGGGGACGTCCGTCACGCTTCCCCAGAACGTGCGGGCGGGCAGCGCGCTCGTTGCCATCGCGCTGGCGCAACAACAGCCCATCTTGACCATCACGGATTCACTCGGCCATACGTGGACGAACGAGGTCGAGGCCACCAGTGGCATCACCGGCTCGAAGGTCCTGGTCTGGCACACGTGCAATGCCTTCGCGGGCGCCGAGACGGTCACGGTCACGCCGAGCTTCGACAACGGTCCGGTCCACGTGGCGGTCGTGGAGATCGCGAACGCCGCGAGTGCCTGCGTCGATCAAGTAGGCGACGCCACCGTCATGGTGAGCCAAACCGTGCAGACCGTGGACACGGACGGACCACTGGGCTCCGATGGGCAAGTGGTCGTCGCCGGCTTCGGGGCCTGGTTCGACGAGGTCGCATATACGGCTGCCAGCGGCGATACGATCACCGTCAGCGCGCGCCCGACCCCACCCGCGCCTGAAGGCGACACGCTCGCGCTCGTGACGTCGACGCGCAGTGCAGGCCCGCAGGCGGTCACGGTGACCGCCGATCACCCGACGCTGTACGCTGCCGCCGTGATCTCGATCCGCTAGCGAGCGGTCGGACAATGCAGTACGGCGAGCCGACAGCGAGTGGACCTCTGTCGGAGCTCACCAAGAAGACGGCTCGAAGCGAAGGAAGACCTCAGTGAAGAGCCGTCTGCCCCTGGACGGGACGATCAACGAGGTCGGTGGGTTGTCGAGACCGTGCACGTTCCCGATGGCACGTAGACCCGCAGCATCGCGCGCAACAGTTGCTGCACCGAGCGATGGCCGATGTTGGTCTGCATCGCCGGCGCGCTTCGTAGTAGTGTTCGAGCGTGGTGACGCGCTGGGTGGTCGTGGTCACGTGCTTGGCCGCATGCAGCGAGGCCGGCTCCGCTCCAGCCGACGCCGCGCACGCAGATGCACCCAGCGTCGATGCGCAGATCGACGCGTCCGACCTCGATGCCTCTACGTCGTATCCACTCGGCCTCAACGACGTGTCGATGCTGTTCCGGCTACCGCGGGACCCCCTCCGTGAATCGGTGGTGGGACGGCTCTCGGGCATCCAGGGAACCACCGGCGATCTCGTGCCGCGGGAGATCTTTGACCGACTCGTGACCATGCCCGGCGAGTCGACGTGGGACTTTGCCGATTACCACATCGTCGCAGCGCGCTTCGATCTCTGCGATCGCGAGACGACGGGGCCCTGCCCAACCAACGCCGACGGGCAGCTCCGCCTGGTGTTTCAGCCGGCCGCTGGTGCACCACCCTCGGGTGATCCCAGCGTATTCAGTGCTGCGCTTCATGCCTTCTTCGACGTGCCACGCGCCGAGCTGCCTGGGGTCATCGCAGACCTGCGCGCGATCGCAGAGCTACATGGCATGCAGACCGCCGCGCCGCTCGGAGTCTACAACCTCGATCCGTCCATCGAGCCCACCGCCCACGGCGCCGCGGTACGCATATTGATCGGGCGCCTGGCAGTGCCAGCGCAGCTGTCTCGCGTCACGTTCTCGACGGTGGATGCGCGCGACGGTAGCCGGCGCTTCACGGTGTTTCGCGGTGTCGAGCGCTCCGGCACTTCGTTCCCTCGGCTCGAGATCCCGACCACCCAGGCGTTTCAGCAGACACTCGCCGACGGGCCGGCGGCCCTGGGTCTAACGTCTACGCCGGTCTCAGATACGCCAGGTGGCTTTGCGCTCGCTCTCGATCGCAACGCCTTCGATGCGGCCCCGATGACCGACCAGCTACGCGCCCTCACGGCGATCGTGACGACCGAGAATCCCACGATGCACACGTTCAAGACGCTGTCGTGCGTGGGCTGTCACACCCCTATCGATCTCGTCCGCCATCGGGCGAGCAGCATCGGAATCGAACCGATGACGATTCCGGGTCGCTTCACGTCCGCGGACCACGACCTGTCAGTCGACCTCGGCAACAACGCGCTCGACTGGTTCGAGCTACGCGCCTTCGCGTGGACCGGCACGTGGCCACGCATTCGGCCGCGAGTAGCCAACGAGAGTGCCGTCGTGCTCGACGAGATCGAGGAGCGCTTCCCATGAACGTCCGATACCTCTGCGTGCTTGTCCTCATGGCTTGCGGAGACGATTCACCCGGCCAACCCGATGCGTCGTCGAACGAGCCCGATGCCAGCGTCGACGCGATGCCCGACGCGTTGGTCGGTGTCGCGGGTACGGAGCACGTCATCAAGGCGTCGAGCGCCGAAGAGAACATGAACTTCGGTCGCACAATGGCGCTGTCCGCGGACGGCGCCACGCTCGCCGTCGGCACGATCCGGTCGGCCACTGTCGATGTGTTCGTCCGTAGCGGCGATACGTGGGCGGCGCAGGCGCACGTCGAGCTCGACCCGCTGGTGAGCGATAGCTTCGGCCTGGCGCTGTCACTATCGGCCGATGGATCTCGGCTCGCGATCGGCGCGCCGACGGAGGACGGCCTCGAAGGAGCCGCGTACGTGTACGCGCGGACGGGCACCGACTGGCAGCAGAGCGCACGCGTGATCTCGTCCAAACGCGACACGATCACCATGGCGTTCGGGGTCGCGGTCGCGCTCTCCGCGGACGGTGAGACACTCGCGGTCGGCGGGTCGACCTTCGATAGCAATACCGGGCTCGTGAACATCTTCGTACCCGATGGCGCGGCGTGGACCGAGGTCGCGACGCTGCAGAGCGAGCGGAAAGACTGGGGCGACGCGTTCGGCTACTCGCTCGCGCTCGATGCAGATGGGGACACGCTAGCCGTCGGGGCGCCTGGGGAACAAAGCGGCGCGCGCGGCGTGGGTGGTAGCCAGGATGACGACGGCTCGGACGAGGCCGGCGCGGTGTTCGTGTTCACGCGCACGGGGAACACGTGGGCGCAGCAGGAGTACCTCAAGGCGACGAACACCGGAGCACGCGACAACTTTGGATACGCTGTCGCGCTCTCGGACGATGGCCTTGTCATCGCGGCGGGCGCACCAGACGAGTCGAGCCCGAGCGTCGAACTGCCCGAGGACGATTCGCAGCTCGGTGCGGGCGCTGTCTATCTGTATCGACGCAACGGCACCGCGTGGGCGACCGACGGCTTCCTCAAGGCGGCGTTCGCTAGCAACGGCGACTCCTTTGGACGGGCCGTTGCCCTCGCAAGCAGCGGCGCGTTCCTCGTCGTAGGCGTCCCCGGCGAGAATCACGGCGGCACGGGTGTGGGCACGCCTTTGGAGGGTGACCAGCTGCCCGACAGCGGGTCCCTCTATCTTTACGAGCACCGTCCCGCCGGTTGGGAGCGCCTTCGCTACATCAAGGCGCTGGCACCGATGTCGCCCCTGTCCTTTGGAACAGGCGTCGGCATCTCCGCCGATGCAAACATGATCGCTGCGGGCGCGCCGAATCACAGCAGCAACGCCACCGGCGTCGACGGCCCTGTGACAGGCAGTGTGCCGAATAGCGGGGCCGTGTTCACGTATGAGTAGCCCGGTCACAGTAGTCGCGACGCTGCCGTCGCGACCTCGATCCGCTAGCCCGCGGTCTGCTTCGAAGATGAACATGTGACGGCCGCCTGCATCGACGTTCTCGACGGATAAGCCGCGCGGATGGAGATCACGCCCACGACCCTGGTCGAGATCATCGTCACCCTGCCACCAGCACCGGGAGCGGTCGAGCGCGCCTCGCGCCGGGCTGTCGCGCTTCGTCAGCACCTCATCGACCGCGGCGTGGCGGCCTCGCGTCTGCGGGTCAGTGGCGTGACGGATCCGGAGGCACAGCCGGCCACGACGCCTGATCTGTTTGCGCCGCTCGGGACTCGAACAAGGACCTGCCCGAACGCTTCTCGCGAAACAGTCGAGTTCCGGAGAGTGAAGGGATAGCGGGAGACGTGCGGCCGTCTCGTGCGGTCGCGGAGAGCTTCGATGGCGCCCGGTGCGGTCCGCACTCTAGCTAGGGACATGCGGAGATGGGCGCGGTCCCGCGATTCCCGAGCACGACGGTGCCACTCCCCGTGATCGCTTCGCTGCCGCACAGCGCGTTGCTGAGCAGCATGCCGTCGCTGCCGTCGGAGCTGACGGCTCCGTCGACGCGCGAGAAGCTCAGTCCGACCTTGCTTCCGGGCATCGTGAGGGAGCCCGTGATGTGCGCGCCACGAATCCGGCTATCGCTACCGCTCACGGTCACGTTGCCGTCCAGGAACACCTCTCCGCCGAGCACCCCTTCACCGAACAGCGTCACGCGGCTCCCGCCGAACGTGAGGTCGCCAACGTAGCTTCCTCCCCCGAAGAACACGACGCGATCGCTGACGGCGAGGATGTCATTCACCTCGGTGGTACTCATCGTCGGGTTCACCTCGAACACCTGGTCCGCCTTGTAGTCGACGTTGACCATCACCTGCGCGCGTCCGACGTCTGTCGCCAGCGCGACCTCCCGTAGGGTCTTGTCGGCGACCGAGACGGTGAACGTGCCCCCGCTCACCGCGCCCGAAACGGTGATCGTGCGGGTCCCGGCCGCCACCGGCGCGAGCACGGCGATGCCGTCCGCACCGGTCGTCGCGCTCACATTGTCGTCCGTGGTCAGGGTGATCTCCGCAACGACATCGCCCGGCACGGGCAGCCCGGACCGGGCATTCACGTCGTTGATCGTGGGATTGACGACGACCACGATCGCGGTCTCGCCGAACGAGACGTCCGTTGGGCTATTTCCGCTGTTCCCATCGTCGCTGCAGGCCGACACCATGAACAGGCACAGCCAAGCTCGTGAGCTCATCTCGCGCTGCACGGTTCAAAAAACGCGCCGCAGGTCGAGGGGCGCTTCGCACGCCAAGCGTCGACGGACCTTACCGCCACGCATGCCGCGCACCGGACCCCACAGTACAACCATGACACCTGCGTCGCGTTTCACCCCGAACGCGAACGCAAACGCAGCTAGCGCGCAGTCGGAGTCACGACGCCGCCGAGGGTCTTCGACGGGGACTTCACGACGATGATGCCGTACGCGCCGCCGCCGCCACCGCCGCCGTTCGAGCTGCAGTTGCCGTTGACGCCGCCGGTCGCGGCCGTCGCGGCGAACCCGCCGGCGCCACCGGGACCGCACTGGTCCCCGCCAGGGCCGCCACCGGTCGCGACCGTCGCGGTCGCCTTGCCGTCCTGGCCCACGCCACCCGGATCGCCATCCACGCCCTGGCCGCCGCCGCCACCGTTTGCGGCGAGCGTACCGGTCGTGGAGACCACCGGCGCCTCGAGGCCGATCATGCCGCCGGCGCCACCGCCGCCGCCGCCGCCGCGTCCCGTCGCGCCGAGGCCACCCGCACCGCCGGCGTCGATGGTGCCGCTGACCGTGATGCGGGTCTTGGACACGAGATAGATCGCACCGCCGCCGCCGCCACCCTCGGCGTTGGGCGTGTTGCCACCGCGACCGCCGCGGCAACCGCCCTGAAGGAGCGGAGACGCGGAGGGTCCGCCGGTCGCGCCGATCTGGCGGCCGCCGTTGCTGCCGCCCTGTCCGCCGTTGCCGCCGGCCGTGCCGAGACCACCACCGCCGCCACCGGCGCCGCCGCCATTGTTGTTCGTGCCACCGTCGGGGATCGCCGGGCAGGTCGTCGCGTTGCCGCCCGCGCCCACGATCGGGGTGGCGGCGGCCTTGCTCGAGACGTCGATGGTGCCGGCGATCGAGATGTCACCCCACGAGATCACGAGGACCGGGTGCGGACCGGTCGCTCGCAGGGTCGCTCCCGCATTCACGGTGAAGGAGTCGACGATGTACATGCGGGCCTGGATGCCACCGACGGAGACGAGCTCGCCGTCATCGCCGCCCAGGAGGCCGCTCGTGGTGTCGAGTGTCTGGGTGCCCGTGATGGTGACGGCCGGCCCCTTCGCGAACCGGCACGGGTCACCGACGGTCGGTGGCGTGCCCCACTCGGCGCTGCACTCGGGCGCGGCGTCCGGCTCGGGCTCGTCGGGTGGAGCGTCGATCATCGACGCCATGCCGGCGTCGATCGGGAGGCAGTAGCCGATGTAGCAGGAGCTCCCGTCCTCGCACTCCGCCGAGGTCGTGCACGCGAGCTCCGACGAGCGCGTGGGGAAGCAGCCCGCCACGAGCGAGAGCAGCAAGGGGCACAGTGCGGTGGGGCGCATCACGAGGGTGTCCAGTGTATACGCGCCGCCCCGGGCGTTCATTCGTTAAGTGATCGGGCTTCGCTCCCAGCCGCCGCCCCTCACCCGTAGCCCTTCCGACGCTTCTGCGCGACGAGCTTGTCGCGCTCGTCGGCGGCGGCGGCCGGCGACGCGAACGACTTCGTCACGCGCTGGCCGTCCGTGCCGATCCGACCGAAGCGGACCGTGAAGTCCTTGCCCTTGACCGTCGCCTCCCAGAACTTCCGCGACGTTCCCTCGATGAGCTCGAGGTACACGGCACCCGCGACGGGTGGGGCCTTCGACGGCTTCGCGGCGGTGGGGGCGCCGGCACTGGATTTCCCGGTCGGCTTCGCGCGGACGATCCGCACGCGTCCCACGTACGTGCCGTGCTCGTCGATCGGTGGCGGATCGGCGAAGGCCTCCTTGAAGACCTCGTAGGTGCCGTTCGGCAGCGGGAGGACGAGCTGGTCGGCACCTCGCGCGCGGAGCTTGGCGTATGGCAGCAACAGCGCCAGCGCGCCGCTCGTCACGGTCACCGTACCGAGCTTTGCGCGTCGCTTCGCCGCGAGCTGCAGGACGTGGGCGCCATGGATCTTTGCCAGCTTCTTCCACCCCATGCTCTCGTCGAAGTCGTCCTCGACCGTACCGAGCTCGAGCAAGGCGACGCCGTCATCGATCGCGTAGGCGAACGCGAAGCCATGCTCGCCGACGTCCCCGACGATCAGGCCGTGGCCTTCGCCGACGCGAAGGGTGAGCTTTCCGGTCTCGGACGCCTGCTCGGCGCGGGCAAAGTCGTTGTCGTCCTCGTCCTCGTCCTCGTCCCCGCGCCACGCTGCGGCGAGCTTCGCGTCAGCGACCAGCAGCCACAGCCCTGCGTTTGCCGCGTCGATGCGCCCCAGGACGGGGGCGATCGGCCCGTTCCGATCCACGAGGATGCGCTTCGGTGGCTCGGGCAGCGCCGCCGTCGACACCTTCGCGGGCGCCACGCCGGCGAGCGGCTCGTACGCGATCCGGGTCGCCGGGTTCGTCTTCGCACCGGCGAAGCTGGTGGTCGGCCACGCCGCCTTCGGCCCTGGGCGCTTGGCAGGGGACGTGAGCCCGATCGTGATGGCCGCAGCGCGCAGATCGGCTTTCCGCGCGACGAGCGTCTTCGACGCCTCGGGGGACGTGAACCGCGCCCCGAGCTCGAGCTTCGGCGCCTTGGCGCCGGAGAGGTCGAGCGAGCTGTCGGGGGCCAGGTCGAGGAACCGGGCCCCTTCGAGGTTCGCGCCCTTCATCACGCATTCCTTGAAGTAGCAGCCGCGGAACGTGGCGCCCTTCGCGCTGATCCCCGTGAACCACTCGTTGACGAAGATGCACTCCTCGAAGGTCGCGCCGTCGAAGTTGCAGCGCGTGAGATCGCCGGCGATCTTGCAGTGGCGCCACGTGGTCCGGGAGAAGTTCGCCCTCGGGGCTCGCCAGTAGACGTCGAGGCCTTCGAACCTGCCACCGCTCGCGTCGAGCTTCGGCTTCTCCAGAAACGCCCCGACCTGGATCGCTCGAATCACCTCGGCCCGGTTCCGGGGAACGACATCGGGGCGATCGATGAAGATCGTCGTCGGCTGGTAGCGGGCCACCTCGCCCATGGGGATCTTGGCCGCGAGCGCGCTGATGGCCTTGGCCCCGCCGAGCGACGTGCGCGCGAGGCGGATGGTCGTGAGCATCGGCAGGCGTTCGACGCCGTCGAGGGCTTCGATCGCGCTGCCTTCCAGATTCAGCTGATCGAGCTGCGGGAGGCCGAACACGAAGTCGGGCAGCCGGCGCAGCTTGGTGGCGTTGCGCAGCTCGAGGTAACGGAGGCGCGGCAGCTTCGCGATGTAGTCGGGCAGCGTCGGTTGGGCCCACTTGTCGAGCGTCAGCCAGTGGATGTTGCAGCGGGTGATGGCGTCGGGCACCTTCTCGCCGCCGCTCACGTGCACGTGATGCGCCCACATCGGGACCTGCAAGGCCGTCGTGAGGTCGAGGCCGCGGTTGCTCATGTTCGCGATCGCCTTCAGGTCCATCGCCCGACGGTATGCCGACGGCCGAGGGTCGCGCAACGCGGGTCACTCGACGACGAGCGGCACCGCGACCGAGGTCATCCCGGCGGTCTCGTCGGTGACGACCACGTGGAGCCAGGCCGTACCGGCGGCGCCGGCGGTGTACGTGGTCGGACTGGTCAGGACGACCTCCCCCACCTGGGAGTCCGGCGGTTCCACGATGTGGTCCGCCAGCTCGCCGCGTCCGCTGTAGAGCGCCGCGCGGACCTGCTCGCGGGCGCCGTCGGGGAGCACATCGAGGGACGTGCCGTCGAGGACGATGGAGAGCTCGTAGGCTTGCCCGGCGACGAGCGACGCGGGCGCCCCTCCGTCGACGCGCACCTCGGCCACGCGCGGATTCGTCCGGACGGCGTCGGGCGCCACGAGGGCGATGTCACGCCGCACCAGCAGTGTCGTGCCGTCGACGTCCACGTCGATGATGATCGCCACCGGCAGCCCGCCCGGCGTCGAGGCCAGGGCGGCGAAGGCGCCCGGCGGTCCGTCCGCCGCGACGGCGTCGGCGAGCGCCGCGGCGTCGAGCGTGGCTCGCCCGGCCGCATCGACGACGAGCGCGAGGGCCGCCTCGGCGGGACAGTCGCGGCCGGGGTCGGCGACGACGCGCCACGGTGAGCACGCGCGCATGCGAACGGCGGACACGGAGCGATCCCCGGTCCCGACCGCGGTCCGCGGTCCTTGCTCGTCGACGGTCACGGCCTCGAGCGAGATCGAGGCGTCGAGCACCAACGCGGAGGGCTCGGTGACGACGGCGATCACGCGCGGCGCCGTGAGCTGGGTGATCGGATCGCTCGCGTCGTCGCCGCACGCGACGAGGGCGACCAGGGCCAGCAGCGCGAGCCTCACAGCGCGAGCTCCAGACCGAGCGACGGGAAGACGGGCAGCCCGCGCGTGTACTGCTGGCTCGTGTAGTCGAAGTTGTACGAGACGCCCTCGGCATTCACCCGGTTCGAGACGTTCTGCACGTCGAGGAAGAGCTTCAGCGTGCCCCACGAGCGGCGCCATTCCCGATCCACGCGCACGTCGAGCTGCGCGAACAACGGCAGGCGCGCCGAGAGCGCCGCGCCGGAGAGCGGCACGAATTCCTGCTGGCTCGTGTCGAAGTACCTCCCGGTCGTGGGGGTGATGGGATTGCCGCTCGCGAGACGTACGCGGGCGCCGACGCGCCAGCGGCTGCCGAGCGGCATCGTCGCGAGCGCGGTGAGGACGTGCGGCTGGTCGAGGATGTAGGGCGCATACGACTCCATCGACCACGGATCACCCTGACGGAACGAGCGCGAGTACGTGTACGCGATCCAGCCCTGCACCGGTCCCACACGCCGGCGCACCTGGGTCTCGATCCCGTACGTCCGACCGCGACCGGCACTCGTCTGGTAGGCGTAGCGACCGAGCTGCTCCTCGGTGAGATCGCGGATGGCCGCGGATGCGCCTCCCGATGCCGCGCTTCCCGGAGCGGCCGTCGGCGTGGCGCCGGTCACCGCATCGACGGGCAGATCGCGGAGCGCCGCCCCGAAAGCCGTCACGTTGATGTCGCCGCCCAATCGCTCCGAGACCACCGACACGCCGGCCGTCGCCTGCCACGCGTACGACGCGCGGAGCGGTGAGCCGGGGAGCTGGTAGTCGATCGCGGTCGCGAGCGGCGGCTGGTGGTAGCGGCCGATCGACTGGGAGAGGGTCACGGCGGGCGTGAGGAGCTGCCGGAACGAAAGGCGTGGATCGAGCACCCACTCGTTGGTGAGGCCCAGCCGGTCCCCGCGCAGGCCCGGCTGGATGGCGAAGCGATCGCCGGCGAACCGGTACGAGTACTCGCCCCACACGCCGAGGTCCGCCGCCCAGCGCGTGCCGTCGCGTTGGGTCGGAGCCGGCATCGCCCCCGGTGGCAGCGGCGGCGGCTCTGTCGCGAGTTGATAGGCGTACCGGTTGGCCTGGAGGTCGAGGCCGCCGGCGACGAAGCCGGTGTCGAGGGTGTGCTGGACGGTGGCGCGCAGGGCCGCGGTCGCGTTGCTGCGGATGACGGACGACTCCTGGACGACCACCGCCGTGCGGTCGAACCCGATCCACGGGACGACCGTGAAGCCCGTGGCGCCTCGCTTGTCCGCGTACCGGACACCGGCGCGCACGAACGACTGGCGTGCATCGAGGACCGAGTCACCGGTGCTGAAGGCGATGCCGTCGTCGGCGCCGAACAGCAGCGCCGTGAGCTTGCCGGAGCGCGACTGCCAGCGGACCTGCGAGTCGAGGTACCGGGGTAGCAGCGTGAGATCGCTCGTCGGCACCGCGGCGAGGACCGCGTCGACGAAGCTCCGCCGCAATCCCACCGAGGCCGTGCCCCCGAGCGCCGGCCCCTCGGCGCGCGCGCTGGCGTCGAGCAGGCTGAGCTCGCTCCCCACCGTCCAGCGATCGGCGCGACCGCCCCGCGAGCGGATGTCCACGAGGCCGCCCTGCCCGCGTCCGTACCGCACGCCGTAGCCGCTGGAGACGAGCTCCATCGAATCGATCATCGTGCTGGGCAGGAACGAGGCGAGGCCGCCGAAGTGATAGAGGATCGGCACCTCGATGCCATCGAGGAAGATGTTCGTGTCGCGCGGGGCGGCCCCTCGCACGACCAGGCCGCCGAGCCCGAAGGGCACACGAGCCGTGCCGGGGAGGCTCTGCAGGCTCTTCAAGGCGTCGTTGCCCGAGCCCGGCAGCGTGCGAACCACGTCCGCGGTCACGTCATAGGTGGGTGGGCGCCCGTCGACCTCTCGCGTCTCCTCGATCGTGATCAGCTCCGCGCCTCCGAGGAGCGAGTTCGCGGAGAGCTTCAGCGTGATGCGGGCCCCGGCCCGGGCCCGCTGGACGAGCGGGTCGTAGCCGTCGGCGACCACCACGACATCGAGCCACCCCGTCCCTGCGTCCGCGAGCACGAACTCGCCGCGCTCGTCCGTCGTGACCTCCAGGACTCCTGTCGCGACCAGAGCGCCCACGACGGGTAGACCGGTGGTGGCATCGACCACGGAGCCCGTGAGAGCGCGCGCTGGCGCTGGCTGGGCGTAGGCCGAGCTCGCACCTACGGCGACCAGCACCGCTGCGGACGTGATCCAGCTCCGGGACATCGGCACTTGGAGGCATAGCCCGCGCGCTGGTTACTGTCCCGCGCCCCCGCCCTTCGAACTCAGGCGGCGGGAGCGGAGATGCGGTCCACGACCTCGCGGAGCTGCTTGCGGGCGCGATGAGCGCGGATCTTCACGTTGGAGACGCTGATCCCGAGCTGCGCGGCGACGTCACTCTCCGAGGCACTCGTCCGCGCGAGCAGGATCTCGCGGTAGTGAGGCTGGAGCTGCTGGAGCGCGGTGGCCACGAGCGCGCGTCCGCGGGCCTCGCCGAGGATCTCGTCCGGCGGCTGCGCGGGCTCGAGCGCCTCCTCGAGCCCCTCCAGATCGGCCTGGAACCGTAGGCGGGATCGGGACCGTGACTGGCGCCGGAGGTGCCCGAGCGCGGTGGTGGTGGCAATCCGGTAGAGCCACGTCCGGTAGCGGGCATCCCCCCGGAACGAGGCGCGGTAGCGAAACGCGAGGAGCAATGCGTCCTGGGTCACATCGTCGGCCTCGTCGGAGGTCTGAAGAATCCGGCGAACGACGGCGTAGACGAACCCGCGGTCGGCCGGGTCGAACGTGACCGCTTCTCTGGTCACGCTGGTCGAAGATTCGTTCAAATCGTTCATTTCGGTCAGTGTGAACGATTTTCCGCCCACGTCAAGGGCTCTGTAACCTCGCCGGAAACCTGGGCATCTTAGGCCCATGCGTCTCCTGACCACTCGCGAGCTTGCCGATGCGATCGGCGTGAGCGAGTCGTCGCTGAAGCGCTGGGTGGACGCGGGAAAGATCGCCGCCACGCGGACCGAGGGCGGTCATCGCCGCATCGAGCTCGGGGAGGCGATGCGCTTCATCCGTGCGTCGGGGTCCTCCGTCGTACGACCGGATCTGCTGGATCTCCCGGAGGTGACCGCCGCCCGGAGCAAGCGCTTCGTCGACGTGCTCCGTGCGGGCGACAGCGCCGGGGCCCGGGGCTGGCTGCTGGCGCGCTACCTCGAGGGCCGGACGGTCGCGCAGCTCGCCGACGGGCCGATCCGCGAGGCGATGCACGAGCTCGGTGAGCTCTGGCGACATGACGAGTCCGGGATCTACGTCGAGCACCGGGCCACCGATGCGTGCCTCCACGCCGTCGCGCACCTGCGCGGCATGCTGTCGGAGCCGCCGAGCACGGCGCCCGTCGCTGTCGGAGCTGCCCCGACCGAGGATCTGTATCTGCTCCCCTCGCAGCTCGTGGCGATGTCACTGGTCGAGGTCGGCGTGCAGGCGGTCAACCTCGGCCCGGACACGCCCTACACCGCGTTGGCGGCGGCGGTCGCCGAGTACGCTCCCCAGCTCGTCTGGCTGAGCGTGACCGCGCCTCTCGCCTCGGCGCGCGCCCGAGCGTATGCGCGCTGCCTGGAGGCGCTGCCGGACTCGGTCCAGATCGTCGTCGGCGGACAGCAGGCGAGCTCGCTGGGCGCGTTGCCTCCGCGCGTGAAGCGCGTCGCGACGCTGGGTCAGCTGGCCGCCGTCGGGGCGGGTCTGGTCACGCCAGCGGCTGCGAACTGAGCTCGAGCGTCGGCTGCGGACGGCGGTCGAAGCGCAGGCGAATGGCCGCCTGGCGGTAGTTGAAGATTCGCCGCAGCATCCGCCCCACGAACAGCAGATTTGCGATCGCGCCGAGCGGCCCTAGCGGCGGCGCGTAGTGCACGATGTCATCCATGATCGTCTTGCCGTCGCGCTCGTGGAACCGATGCTCGTGCCACCACGCGCGATAGGGGCCGCGCTCCTGCGAATCGACAAACTTCGCGCCCGGCAGCCAGCTCCGGATCTGCGTGCGCCACCGCATGGGTAGGCCGCCGAGGCGAATCCGGTAGTCGATGAGCGCCCCCTCGTGGACCGCGTCGGGGTCACCAAGGATCTCGAACGAGAGCGCACGCGGCGTCAGCGCTCCGAGGTTCGCGGGGGCCGCGAAGAACGGAAACACCTCGGCGAGGGGTGCATCGAGCTCGGTCCGGGTGCTGAGCGTGTAGCGGGGGCGCCGCGTTTGCACGTAGGCCGAATCTGGCAGCTCCGCCTGGTCGGCGCGGCGGATGGTCACGGCGTCGGAGAGCAGATCTTCGAGTGCGGACTCGAGGGTCGGGAAGCGATGCTTGAAGCCACTCGCGCCCAGCGCGCGCGGCAGGACACGCTGGCTCTGCAGGAGGAGCGCGGCGGATTCGCCGAGCGCCAGGGAGAGGGCGAAGCGCGGGGCCGGCAGCACGGCGGGGCGACGGACCGCAGCGCCGATCGCGCGCGCCAGATCCCGCTGCCGCACGGGCTCCGGCGCCACCACCGCCACCGGGCCCGCGAGCCGAGGCGAGGCCAGCACGTGCAGCACCGCCGCGACGACATCGTCGAGGTGGATCCACGAGACCCATTGCTCTCCCCCGGCGAGGGGGCCGCCGAGGCCCAGCTTCCCGATCCGCAGGAGCGGTTCGAGGGCGCCGCCATCGCGCCCGAGCACGATCCCGAAGCGCATGCAGACGATGCGGGTGGCGTGCGCATGGCGTGCGACCGCCTCCCAGGCCTGACAGAGCTCCGCCGCAAACCCCTCGCCCGGCGGCGACGCTTCGTCGAGGAAGTGCTCTCCCCCGTCGCCGTAGATCCCCACCGCGCTCGCCGAGATGAACAGCGGCAACGGGCGTTTCCGCGCATCGGTCGCGTCCACCAGACGCTGGGTGACGTCGAGTCGGCTCGCCCGCAGGACGCGCTTGCGCCGGCGCGTCCAGCGCTTCCCCGCGATCGATTCGCCAGCGAGGTTCACGACGGCCTCCGCGCGGGCGACGGCGGCATCCACCGCCCCGTCATCCGTCAGCTCGACCATCTCCACGCCCGCCGGTAGCACCGCCGCTGCGCGCGCGCGGGACCGGACCAGCGCGCACACGTCGTGACCGTGCCCCTGAAGCGCGAGCACCAGCGCACGCCCGATGAATCCGGTGGCGCCGACAAGCACGATTCTCATGCCGCTGTGATGGGTTCGGCCCCGGAAAGGTTGCGCCGCGCGACTCGCGTCAGGCCATGGGCAACGAGCGCCACCGACGAGGTGGGATGGTGTCGGTGAGGTCGATTGTCGCCAGCACGCGGCTCGGATCCGAGATGTCATTCGCGACGGGCCTTGGGCTAACCTGCGGTCCACGGAGGGTGTTCATGATCCGCCTCGCTTCGATCATTGCCGTGACTGCGCTCGTCGGTTGCGGTCCCACGGTCAGTAACAACGACAACAGTGCCGACGGCGACGCCGAGGACGACGCGGTCGACGACGATGATGGTCCGGTCGGCCCCCACGTCCTCGCATCGATCCTCGTCGACCCGACCGATCCGCTCATCGAGCTCGATCTCAACATGCCGGGCAGCCAGGCCTTCACGGCCACTGGCTACTTCATGGACGGACAGCAAGAGGACCTCACCGGCCAGGTGACCTGGACGATCGCGAACCCGAACGTCGGCGTGATGAACGGCTCGACGCTCGAGATTCCCGCGTTCCCCGCTTCGGTGGCGGAGGTGTCGCGCATCGGCGCCACGCTCGATGGCATCACCGGCGAGGCGCAGATCACCGTCGTCGCGTATCGCCGCTCGGGCGCCGCACAGGACTTCTTCTTCGTGCTGCCATTCCAGGAGCCGACGGGGCCGGCCGCCAAGCCGCTCGCGTTCGGCACCGAGATTCCCGCGCTCGACGTGTTCTTCCTCATGGACACGACCGGCTCGATGATCGGCTCGATCACGAATCTCGCGAACACGCTCACGGGCACGATCGTTCCGGGCGTGCAGGCCGAGGTCCCGAACAGCCAGTTCGGGGTCGGGTCCTACGAGGACTTCCCTGTCGATGGTCACGGCTCGACGAACTCGCTCGCGGGCTGTGGTACCGGCGCCTCCGCGCCGGACCAGCCCTTCCGGCTGTTTCAGACGCTCTCGGCGGACGTGGCCGCCACGCAGGCGGGGATCAGCCAGCTGACCGCAAACGGCGGGCCGCGTGGTTGTGGCGCTGACTGGCCGGAGTCGGGCATCGAGGCGCTGTACCAGGCGTCGACGGGCGCAGGACTCGCGGGCCCCGGCCTGACGAGCGTGCCGCCGAACACCACCGGCATCGGCGGTGTCGGCTTCCGCCCGGGAACCATGCCCGTGTTCGTGCAGGTGACCGACGCGATGATGCACGGACCCGGCGAGACCGCGACGTGCGCCGGGGGAGCGGCGTCTGCTGCGTACAGCCCGACTGTCGCTGCCATGGCTCACTCGCGCGCCGAGACCAAGACCGCCCTGAACAACATCTGCGCTCGCGTGGTTGGGGTGGCGGCCATTCCGAATCCAAACCTGGCGCCGCCCGACTGCTCGGGACAGACCGACCTCGAGGACTTCGCGACCGCGACGGGAGCGCTCGTCCCGCCCGGCGCATGGGACGCGGGCGTGCGCCCCGCGAACTGCGCTGCGAACCAGTGCTGCACGGGCATCGGCGGCGCGGGCCGGGCCCCGAATGCGAACGGCCTGTGTCCGGTGGTCTTCCAAGCGTCGAGCACCGGCAGCGGACTCGGCACGAACATCGTGACGGGCATCCGCATGCTGGCTCGCTTCGCGACCTTCGACGTGACCAGCGAGCGCGTGGGCGAGACCACCGACATCGTCGGTACCCCCCTCGCGTCGGGGACCACCGCTGACTTCATCAAGGCGGTCACGCCGGCGTCGTTCATGTTGCCGCCGCCGCCGCCCACCCTGCCGACCCCGACGTTCGACGCGACGTCGTTCCAGAACGTCACGCCCGGCACGCAGGTCGAGTTCACGGTGACCGCGTTCAACGACTTCGTGATGCAGACGGCGAATGCCCAGATCTTCCGCGCGAAGATCCGCGTGCTCGCCAGCGGCTGCACCGCTCTCGACGAGCGCGAGGTGCTGATCCTCGTCCCGCCGGCCCCGGTCGGTCCGGTCGGCAAGCTCGCCTCCAACTGATCAGGGGCGTGACGGCGGTCCCGTGAGGTAGGTCCCACGCGCGCTTCCCAGCCGCTGGGGGCACACGCCGAGACTCGGTCCGGGCGGGCTTGCCTGGGCCTCGGCCAGGCATTACATCCGCGCCCAGGATGACCGCCGAACGACACGAGTTTCAGGCCGAGGTGAAGCAGCTCCTCGACCTGATGGTCCACTCCCTCTACTCCGACAAGGACGTCTTCCTCCGCGAGCTGATCTCGAACGCCTCCGATGCGCTCGACAAGCGGCGCTTCCAGCGGCTCACCGGGGCGTTGCCCTCCGATGAGGGCGACCTCGCGATCGAGCTCGTTCCCGACGCGACCGCGCGCACGCTGACCATCCGCGACAGCGGCATCGGGATGTCGCGCGGCGAGGTGGTGAAGAACATCGGCACCATCGCGAAGTCAGGCACGAAGGAGTTCCTGGCTGCGGCGAAGGCGAAGGCGACCGAGGGCTCGCCGGAGTTGATCGGTCAGTTCGGCGTCGGCTTCTACTCGGCGTTCATGGTGGCGGACCGCATCGAGCTCGTGACGCGCAAGGCGGGCGAGGAGACGGCCACGCGCTGGATGTCGACCGGCGACGGGGCGTACGAGATCGAGACCGCCGAGCGCGACCAGCCCGGCACGACGATCACGCTGCACCTGAAGCCGACCGACGAGGAGCACGGGCTCAACGACTTCACGAGCGCGGGCGTGATCACCGAGGTGGTGAAGCGCTACTCGGATTTCGTCGCGTACCCGGTGAAGCTCGGCGAGAAGACGCTCAACTCGATGAAGGCGATCTGGGATCGCCCGAAGAGCGAGGTCACCGACGAGGAGTACAAGGAGTTCTACAAGCACCTCGCGCACGACTGGACCGATCCGCTGCGGACCATCCCCGTGAAGATGGAGGGCACGATCGAGGCGTACGCGCTGCTCTACCTCCCGGGCCGCGCGCCGTTCGATCTGTTCAGCCCGGAGATGAAGCGCGGCGTGCAGCTCTACGTGAAGCGCGTGTTCGTGATGGACGAGTGCAAGGAGCTGATGCCCTCGTACCTGCGCTTCGTGAAGGGCGTCGTCGATGCGCACGACCTGTCGCTGAACGTGTCGCGCGAGATTCTTCAGAAGGATCGCCAGATCGCCGTCATCAAGAAGCAGCTCGTGAAGAAGGTGATGGCCACCCTCGACGAGATGAAGCGCGACGCGCGCGAGGAGTACCTCGGCTTCTGGAGCAACTTCGGCGGCGCGCTGAAGGAAGGCTTCCTCGAGCCGGGCGGCGATCAGGAGAAGCTCCTCGACCTGCTGGTCGCCGCGACGACGCACGAGTCGACGACGACCACCCTCGGCGAGTACGTCAGCCGCATGAAGGAGGGCCAGGACACCATCTACGTGCTGACCGGAGGGAACGCGTCCACCGTGCGCCGCTCGCCCCTCCTCGAGGGCTTCACGGCGAAGGGCTTCGAGGTGCTGCTGTTCTCGGATCCGATCGACGAGATCTGGCTCGACCGCGAGCTGACGTTCCAGGGCAAGGCGATCAAGTCGATCGGCCGCGGCAACGTGCAGCCGGGCACCGAGGAGGAGCGCAAGGCCGCCGAAGAGCAGCACAAGGACATGAGCGAGCTCATGGTGTGCCTGCGCGCCGCGATCCAGGACGACGTGAAGGAGGTGCGGCTTTCGTCGCGGCTGACCTCGTCGCCCGCATGCCTCGTGGCCGATGCGCACGACATGACCCCGCGCATGCAGAAGCTCCTCGAGCAGCTCGGCCAGGCGCCGGAGAAGGCGCGGCCGATCCTCGAGCTGAACCCGTCGCATCCCTTGCTGCCGAAGCTCAAGGCCGTGTTCGCCGCCGACTCCCTGGACCCGAGGCTGGCCGCGTCGGCGCGCTTGCTGCTCGGTCAGGCGCACCTCGCCGACTCGGGCACGCTGCCAGATCCGGCGACGTTCGCGACCGCGCTCGACGAAGTGCTCCTGCGCGCCCTCGCCTGATTCGCTAGGACATCGCGAGGTCGACGTTCACCATCGCCGCCGTCTGCATGCCCGAGGCGGCGGCGAGGATGGCGGCCTGCATCCGCGTGCTGAGATCGCCCGAGGCGTAGATGCCCTTGATCGAGGTCTCGCGAGACATCGGATCGACCTTCACGTAGCCGATCTCGTCGAGCTCGACGCCGAGGTTGCGGACGAGGTCGACGTGACGCTGCGGCGGATGGGTGAAGAGCGCATCACAGGCGACGTGGGTGCCGGTGATGAGCTCGATGGAGGCGAGGGCGCCATCCCGGGCGGCGAGGCCGGCGATCGGGGTCGTCTCGATGCGGATGCCGGCGGCGGCGAGACGGAGCCCAGCCTCGTCGGGGATCACGACCGTGCCGTTCGTGTAGACGGTGAGGTCGCGGGTCCAGCAGAGCGCCTGCAGGGCGAACGGCACGATGTGGCCGACGGACTGCGGCAGCGCGAGGATGCCCCACTTCGTGTCGGCGATCTCCCAGCCGTGACAGTAGGGGCACTGGAAGATCGACGTCCCCCAGAGCTCGTTGAAGCCGGGGATCGGGAGGCGCTCGTCGATCATCCCGGTGGCGAGCAGGATGCGCTTCGCCGTCACGGGCTCGCCCGCGACGACGAGGTCGAACGCCCCCGCGGTCCCGCCGATCGAGTCGACACAGGCGTCGCGCACCGTCACGGTGGGGTATGTCGCGAGCTGCTCGCGACCGATGCGGCGGACCTCGGCGGGCGGCGTGCCGTCGCGGGTGAGGAAGTTATGCATGTGCGTGGCGGCGGCGTTACGGCGCGGACCGGCATCGCACAGGAGGACGCGCCGGCGGGCCCGACCGAGGGCGAGGGCGGCGGACAGGCCGCCCGGGCCACCGCCCACGATGACAACGTCGTACTGGTTTGTGGTCATAGCGTTTCCTTGTGATGCGCGGCCATCGAAGGCTTGAGATCGGCGACGAGGGTGGCCAGGGAGACCTTGCCGAGCTGGGCGAGGAGGCGGGCCTCGGCATCGGCGAAGGACTTGCCGAGGGCGCGGTTCACGGCCTGCTCGACGAGGCAGCCAGGCGTCTCGGTGCGGTTGCCGATGGCGAGGAGCGGCGGCGAGCCGAGGGCGGACCAGATATCGCGGAGCGAGACCTTCTTCAGGTCGCACGCCAGCACCCAGCCGCCGCCGTGGCCTTTCCCGGAGCGAACGTAGCCCTGCTCGCGAAGGCCGGCCAGGATGCGGCGGATCACGACGGGGTTCGTGTCCATCGCACGGGCCAGCACCTCCGACGTCATGGGCGTCTCGGCCGCCGCCATGTGCAGCAGCACGTGGAGGACGCCCGAGAGGCGGCTGTCGCGCTTCATGTAACTCATCATGTTACATGATGCGCGATCGGGCAAGCGCCCGGCCCCGGCGAGTGCATCGCGGCCCGACGTGCGCCCGGGCCCGCGTGTTCGGCGGCGTCGGGCGAACGCGCCCCGGGGCCCATTCTCGACGACAAGTTCGCGCGCCCGCGCAGGAACCACGCGCCGCTCTTTATGGAGCTCCGCGCGCTGGCGACACAGGCCGCGCCCGGCCTCGTGATTGCAAACCAGCCGGGCATGGACTTCCTACGTAGATTCACCGGCCGCGACACCACCACCGACGTCCTGGAGCTCCTCGAGGCCCAGCACACCGAAGTCGACATGCTGTTCGCGCAGATCGAGCAAGGCGAAGGCAACCGGCGCGCGTTGCTCACCGAGCTCGCCGACAAGCTCGCCGCGCACGCCGCGGTGGAGGAGAAGATCTTCTATCCGGCCGTGATGGCGAAGGAGACGAACACCCTCCTGCACGAATCGGTCGAGGAGCATCTCGCGATCAAACGCGTGCTGGCCGACCTCATCATGCGCGACCTCGATGACGATACCTTCAAGGCGAAGATCACCGTGCTGAAGGAGCAGGTCTCGCATCACGCGCACAAGGAGGAGGAGAAGAAGCTCTTCCCGCTCGTGAAGACGGCCTTCTCGTCCGACGAGCGCGCCGCTCTCGGCAACGAGGTGCTCGTGATGTTCGAGGACCTGATGATGGGCGCGCCCCACAAGAGCGTGCCGAACGAGACGACCGAGGCCGCGCCGCTCGAAGCACAGAGCTAGCGGCGACCGGCCGCCGGGCCAAGCGCACGGGAAGAAACGCGAGAGAGCCGACAGTCATTCCGCGAATATCTTGGTCTGCGTCGGTGTAACGATCGTTAGATGCAGGTCGCCCCCGTCGCGCTGCCGTTCGTTCTGGAGCACGGCGACCTGGTCTGGAAGGCCGCGCTCGGCCTCTGGGTGACACTCATCGTAATCGCTGTACTCCTCGTCCGACGCTGGCGCGCCCGCGAGGCGAGCCGGCTGCGTGCAACCGCTCTGGCGACCCGTGGCACCCCTCTCCGGGGCACACTGCGAGGATCCGCGAGTGGACCGCTCCTCGCGACACTCGACGCTCGGTTGGGTCTCCACAGGCCCGGTGAACCGGACGCGTCGCGCGCGAGCTGGCGCAGCAGCGACGTGTGGCTCGAGACTCCAGACGGCCGCGTGGACTTCGAGGGCGTGCCCGACATCGAGGTCGGTACGATGGCGGTCGTCACGCGCAACGGTGCACCTTCGGCGGTGAGCGACGAGCTGCTCGCGATCGCGCAGAAGCGCGCGAGCTGGGTACATCGCGTGAACGAGTCCCCGCAGCATGTCCTGCAAGCGACACTGCGCACGTTGCGGGCCGGCGATGAGGTCGTGGTCATCGGCGCGCGCGAGCCGGCTCCGACGCATGTAGCCGCGGGGTATCGCGAGACGGAACCCGCATGGATCGTGAGAGCGACCGAGGACGGGCCACTGACGATCGGCGCGGTGCGGCCGTACCGCGAGCTCGCGCGCGCCTCCGTGATTTCGCTGCTTCTGCTGGCCGGGGTGTGGGGCCTCGTCGGGTATGTCATCGAGCGCGGGCTCGGCTCGCGCTGGATTGACACCTGCGCCGCGCAGCCCGACGACGCACCGCTCGATCTGTCGCTCGCGAACGCGTGCGTGCGCACGGCCGCGACACCGAACTATCGTGAGATCTCCCTCGAGCGGCTCGCGACCCACGCTCGCGACGTCTCGCCACCGACCCGACACTCCGCATCACTTGCCGTGTCCCTCGCTGCCAAGGTGGGCACGTGCTCGACGCGCATCGCGCTGGCGCTGGAGCATTTCGACTACGAATCGGCGCGACAGATCGCGCGCTCGTGCGGAGACCGGCGGGCAGAGCATCTGGCCCTTACGCTCGAAGGACAGTTCGGCGCGGCCTCCGCCCTTCCCGTGCCGGCGGAGGACGGTCTGGAGAGGCTTCCGACCGTGCAGACGCTCATCGCCGCGGGACGGTTTCTCGAGGCCGCCGAGCGCATCGACGAGCGCGCTGTCGAGCGTGCAACGCGCACCGACGGCGAGCCCGAACAACGGATGCGCAGCGTCAGACACGATCAATGCCTGGCCGCCCTGCTCCGAGTACACGGCGGCAGGACGGACGCGCTCGTCGAGCTGCGCGGGCTCCACGCGAGTCCGAACGGCGACAAGTGCGCGCCGATGCTCGTCGAAGCAGTCCCGCCAAGCGACCGCCCCGCCATGATCGCAACGCTACGAGGTGATCGTCAGTCAGACTTCGAGACGGAAGTGGTCCTGAGCATTCAGGCGCTCCTGGAGGATGCTGGGCCTCAGGACACGCGCGATGCAATCCTCGACGTTGCCGATAGCCCCGAGTCGCTCTTGATCAACCCCGACGAGGCGAGCGCCAGGGACCTGGCGCACCTGTACGCCATCGACCTGGTCGCGGCCCGCCTGGTTGCCGACCCTCGCGTGCACGGCACCGTGCTGCGCTGGCTCGCGGCCGCCCGCACGTTCGACGGTGACCTCGATACCGCCCGTGCGCTCGCGCTGCGTGCCTCGAATCAAGCCCTCCACACCGAGATCGACGCTTACCGCGACGCGGATCGCGCGTTCCTGTCGGCTGCGATCGCGCTCTACTCGCCGTCGACGACGCCGCCGATCGACTTCGAGCACCCGCCAGGAATCGAGGGTGAACTGGCTGCCAACAAGAGCATGGTTTGGCGCCTCGAGTTCGGACGGCTCCTCCTGCGCGCCGGGCAGCCGGCCACATCCGTGCGGTGGCTCAGCGAGTACGCGTCGGTCCTCGCGGCGGCCCAGCAGGGTGACGGCTTACCCTTGGCGTTGTTCATCGGCCGACGACAATGGTGGAGTGATGGCGATGTGACCGCCGTCCTGCCTCGCGTTCGCAACCATCGCGATGTGCTGACCGAAGCGCTCGAGGTCGCTGGCGGCAACGCAAGTTCGCCTGGCTCCCAGTCGTATCGCTACCCATTCTCCCTCGTCAGCAAGGCGGTCGAGCGTCGAACCATGTTCGAGCTGGCAGGAAACACGGAGGCGGCTGCCCTCTGGCATGCACGGTACGTCCGCGTCGACAGCATGCTCGCGGATCGTCGTCGGCTGATCGCTCTGATGCTCCTCGATACCTGATGTGGAGACTGGCTACTAGCGGCGACCGGCCGCCGGCGGGTTGTAGCGCTCGACGACCGAGGGCACGTCCGTGCCCCCCGTCACGAGGATGGTGCCGTCGCAGAGCAGCGTCGCCTGATGCCCGGCGCGCGGCACGGCCATGCGATCGGTCGCGACAATGTCGACCGTGCCGTCGACCGCATCGAGGCGCGCGATGAACGCGGTATCGACCGGCGCGCCGCCATCGGTGGTGCGTCCGCCGGCGAGGAGGATGCGGCCGTCGGGCATGATGGTCGCGGACACGTCGACGACGCCCGCCGTCGCGGGCAGCGTGCCGGCCGGGACGAAGCCCGCGTCGATGGTGAACCGCTCGAGGGACCGGACGGGCAACCCGCTCGCGTCCAGCCCGCCCACGACGAGCACGCTGCCATCGGGCAGCAGGACCGCCTGGTGGCGATAGCGCGCCGCGAGCATCAGCGGCGTGAACACCTGGGGATCCGCGAAGGCCCCCGCGAGAGGTTTGTACAGCTCGGCCTTCGCGACGGGCGTGCCCGTGGAGCTATCGATCCCGCCGACCACGAGCACCGCCGCGCCGACGTCATCTCCGAGTCGTGTCGCCGAGTGATCCTTCCGCGGGGTCTCGAGGGCGGGCCGCGAGACGAGCTCCGGGCCGCTCTGCGTCGCATCGAGCTCGAGGGTCTCGCCGCCGCCGATCATGATGATGCGGCCGTCGGTGAGTGTCGTCGCGGTGGCGCCATCGCGATCGAGGCGACCGTCGTCGACCGTCTCGACGCGGCCATCCGGCGCGATGAGCTCGATCGTCGAGGCCCCGCCGATGAGCGCGATCTGCTGCGATGCCCCGAGTCCGAAGGCCGTCGCGCTGCCGCCGGTGCGCGCGATGAGCGTCCCCACCAGCGGGGCGAGGGTGGCCGTCCGCGGATCGAAGCGTTCGGCGCCGCCCGCTCCCGTGATCAGCGCGCTCCCATCCGGGAAGGGCGCCCCGAGATCGCCGATGCCGGCCT
>JALHPV010000022.1 GCA_022842285.1 Kofleriaceae bacterium | reverse complement strand
CCATCCGCGTCCCCGATGGATCGCGGAAGATCGGCACCGCCGTTCTCCCGACGAAATCCGTCGCGTTCGCGTCCGACAGGACCACGAGCTCGACGGGGTAACCGTCGTCGCGCAGCCCCGTCACCAGTGCATCGATGGTCCCAGCCTGGGACCGACAGGCGCTTCAAAACCCTTCCAGCAAGACCACGACAACGGTCTTGTTGCCGAACGTGTCGAGGCCGTACGTCTGCCCTGCGCGCGGTGACTCGGGCTGGACATCCTCGAGCATCCACGCCGGTCGGTCGGAGGTCATGCTCGAGTCGATCATCGCGATCGGCGCGTCGGGCTCGCCGCTTCCGACGCCGTCGGGATCAGAGCTGGGGGTGCCTCCGCAGGCGAAGGCCATGACCGAAAGCGAGATCAGGAGCGAGGAGGTAAGGGCGAGCTTCATGGTGTGATTCCTTTCGGGGACGACCGGATCGAGTCGACGATCTCGACTACACGGGTGGCATCGGTACCAACCAGCAAGTGGGTTCGCTGCCCCCTCGCATCATAGATCTCTACCACCGGTAGGCCGCTCGCCCCGATGGGAAGGGCAGGCGCGGCGGGATCAGGCCACTCCGTCGCGTCGACCCGCTCGATCTGCACGTCGTCCCAGCGGGACTCGGCCGCACGCAGGTCGGCGTCGATCTGTTCGCACGGCTTGCACCACGTGGCCCAGTAGTCCACGACGACGATGCGCCCGGTGGGTGCGCGCGCCACCGGTTCCTCGGACCGACGAGCTGCCGGCGGCGAGGCCACCGCCCGCGACAGCGAGAGGGCCACGAAGCCACCGGCCTGCGGGACGAGTTGATTGCCGGTGACATCGGCGGCGAGGGCGAGCCGCGCGCCGGCCGTGATCGCGAGCTCGGATGTGACGGCGCACCGCACCGCGGGGCTCGCCGTGAACCACACGCCGCCCGCATTCGCGCTCTCGAGCCGCATGCTCGAGAAGGGGTCGGGCTCGGTCGCCCCTCCTCGCCACTGCAGGTCGACCGTCCCGAGGAGCGACCAGCGGCTCGAGGCGACGAAGGTGCCCCCCACGCTCGCGCGCAGCTCGGCTCCCCACGAGAAGTCATCACTCGTGCGACCGAGCGGCGCTCGTCCCGAGAGCTGAGTGAACACGGAGCCGCGGGTCGCGATCGCGACCTGCGCATCGGCCTCGCCAATGAGCCAGACGGTCCCGCGCCCCAGCGCGAGCGTCACCGCTTCGGGCGGGAGGTTCGCGGCGCCACTGCGCGCCACGTAGTCGCCGGTCGGCAGGGCGAGACCAACGGTGGCGCCCAAGCGCGGTCGCCGCAGCCACCGCGAGGAGCTCTGCCGGATCCGCAGCTCGAGATCTCCGAGCCCGCGATCCGTGCGTGCGCCGACCAGCGACGTCGTGCGCAGGGACCCGAACGGAAGCTGGAGGTCGAGCGAGGTGCCGGTCGGTGCGACGGCGGTCGCCTGGAGCGAACCGAGGTGAACCGCGATCGCGAGGTCGCTGGGATTCGGTGCATCCGCGGTGCCCTGCTGGAGCTCTCCGTAGGGCACGAACGTGTACGCCAGGCGCGACGAGACCAGCCACCCATCGGTGTCCGGGGCGTCAACAGCGCCATCCGCTCCGCCCGGGAGCGCGGGATTCACTCAGGTCGTGCATTGCGCCGCTGCCGGAGCCGCGGCGAAACCGAGCCAGCTGACAGCGGCGAGTACGACGGCGAGGGCGCGCATGCCGGAGCCTACGTACCACGGCGTCCGAGGTTACACGGGCACGCGCGAGTTCCCCGCGCCGCGACCGGCCTGCTCGGCGCTGGTCCCGCGGAGCGGACGGCCCTATCCTCGTCCCGCACGATGCCTCCATCCTCGCTCCTTGCCCGTGTCCCCCGCTCTCGCGCCGTGACCCCGTGGTTGATCGCGAGCGCCCTCGCCGCGGGGTGTGATGGCGATCCAGCCACGCTTCCGGACGCGGCAAGTGCGGATGCGCCGACCGCCGATGGTCCGCCTGCCGATAGCCCGGACGGTCCCGGCGGCGGGGGCGATCCGCTCGTCGGCGTCGGCACCGTCGAGCGGGTGCAAGGCGGCTTCATGTTCACGGAGGGCCCGCAGTGGCGCGACACCGAGGGAGACCTCGTGTTCACCGACATCCCGGCGAACACCATCTACCAGTACGTGCCCGGCCCCGGCGCGGCCACGGTGTTGACGCGGCCGAGCGCGAACGCCAATGGCCTCGCCGTCGACGCGGCCGGCATGCTCTACGCCGCCCGCCATGGGGCACGTGACGTGACGCGGGCCGGCGTCGCGATCGCATCGACGTTCGAGGGCGACCGGCTCAACTCGCCCAACGATGTCGTCGTCGCCGATGACGGGACCGTGTACTTCACGGATCCGCCCTACGGCATCCAACCGCCCGCCGCCGAGCTCGACTTCATGGGCGTGTTTCGGTTGTCGCCGTCCAACGTCCTCACCGCGGAGCACCGCGGTCCGCTCTCGGCGCGTCCGAATGGCATCGGACTGTCTCCCGACGGCACGACGCTCTACGTCGCCGACACCGCCGACGGCGAGGTCTACCGGTTTCCGGTCGGCCCCGACGGGGCGCTCGGCACGCGTACGGTGCACGCGTCGACCGCCGGCGGGGCCGACGGGCTCGCCATCGACGAGGACGGCAACGTGTTCGTGACGTCGACCGCTGGGGTCGAGGTGTTCTCGTCGACCGGCGAGGCGTGGGGCACCATCGACGTCCCCGAGCAGCCCTCGAACTGCGCCTTCGGCGACGCCGATCACCGCACGCTCTACATCACGGCGCGGACCTCGCTGTATCGCGTGCGACTCGCGAACCCGGGCTTGCCGCGACGCTAGCTAATCGACGCGAGCGACCGCGCCGGGGCCGGCGACGTGATCGACGGTGTGCAGCAGGAGCTGCAGCGAATCGGTCAGGCGCAGGCCGGCGCGCGTGGTGCCGGACTCGCTGAGCCAGTACACGCGGGGCTCCCACGGGTACACGGGGAGACGAGCGACGACGGCGATCTTGCTCGCCCCAGATGCCTTCGCGTCGACGATGAGGCCCTTCACCTGCGCGAGCGACAGCTCGGGGCGAAGATGCAAGGCGATCGCGTTGGCGGTGCCGCGGAGGTCGCGGAAGGCGGCGATGCGCTCGGAGCCGGCGTAGCGCTGGCCACCGATGACGACGGCGCCGATCGAGTCGAGCTGCGCCGAGGGGAGCGATGGCATGACCTCGGAGGCGTTGCCCGCGGTGGGCCAGTTCGCGGGATCAGCGATGCGCTCCACCTCGTGGACGGCAGAGTTCATCATGCGGTCCTGGGCTTCCCAGCCGCGGACGGCTTCGTGCCAGCCGGGCTCGGTGCCGCACATCAGGCATCCGGCGACGGCATTGCGCGCGCGCTCGGTGGCGCGACGGACAGCGAGGGCACCGACGATGGCCCCCTGGTGCTCGGGGACGATCTGCTTGCAGTCGCTCGCGAGCGGGCCGCCGCAGAGGCGCTGGAGGTACTGCGCCGCGGTCTCCTTCGCGCGCGGCATGAGCTCCGCCGCCTTCGGGTCGCGCTGCATGAGCACGGCGTCAGCTTCGATCGATGGCGCGAGGAGCATCGGCCACACGGTGAGGGCGAGCGCGGTCACCTGCTCCGCGATCGGTCTGGCGCTGACCGACTGCACGGGCTGGAGGGCGAGCGTGACGAGCTTCAGCTCGGACTGCTCGGCGACGGTGCGATCCATCCCCGGCCGCAGCTCGAGCACCCTGGCCGAGAGCTCGTTGAACGCCGCGGGCGTGCGTCCCGCGGTGACGAACTTGTCGATGGCGGTGCGGAGCTCGCCGGCGCCGTAGTCCCCGACAGGCGCCTGCGTCTCGACCTGGATCGGCTCGCGGGCGCACGCCGAGGCAGCGACCAGCAGTCCGACAGCGAGCGCGCGCATCATGGAGTGTACGAGCGAGTTAGCAAGGCGGATGCCCGACGCTTACCCGACCATCCGGGCAGCCTCGGCGACGCAGGCCGTCAGCGGAGCGGCCTCGACCAATGGACCCAGCGCAACGATGCGCGGTTGCCACGCTTTCGGTGTTTCGACGGGCTCGCTCGACACACGGGGCCCGACGCGGTGCACCGCGAACCACGCGCCCCCCGGATCGCGGACGATTCCCTTGATCCTCACGTAGTTGGGAGGGAGGGCGGCGAGCTGGTCCTCGAGCTCCTCGATGTCGAGGGCAGCGTCGGCGGCGACCCACACGCTGTCGATTCCGTGTGCAGCGTGGCTGTGGGAATGCCGACACGTGTCGTCGTGAACGTGGGTGGGCTCACCGGGATCCGGGTTGGCACGCTCGAGATCGGGATCCGCGAGGAGCTCGTCGAGGTAGGCGGCGTGCCCGATCGTGTCTCGAATTTCCACGAGGGCGCGCGGCGCGAGTGTCTCGATCGTCGCCAGAACTGACGCGACGTTGCCCTCGGCGAGCGACGCCTTCGTCACGAGGCAGATGTCGGCATATGCCACCTGTGCGTCGACCGCCACCGACACCGGCCGCGAGGCGATGAAGTTCGTCGTGTCGACGAGGGTGACGACCGCCGCGAGCCGCACGCGGTCGACCACCCCGGGCCGCTGCAGCGCCCACGCGATGCCGATCGGCTCGGCGACCCCCGTCGTCTCGAGGATGATCGACTCGATGCCGGGCGTGCTGTCGACGAGCTCGACGAGCGAGCCTCCCAGGTCGTCGCCCATCACGCAGCACACGCAGCCCCCCGGCAGCTCGATCTGCTTCGCATCCGTGCCCGCACTCAACAACGCGCCATCGATCCCGACCTCGCCGAGCTCGTTGACGACCACGCCCACCTTGCCCGGGGCGTTGCGCGCCGCGCGGCGCGCGAGCAGCGCGTTCAGCAGCGTCGTCTTGCCGGCTCCGAGGAAGCCGGTGAGCACGATGACGGGGACTCGCACGCCAGATGATTATGTCCGACTTAGTTAATGCGCAATCTGCGCCGAAATTAAGTCGGACTTGTTTTCCGGGCGCTCGACCACGACGACGCGGCGCTTGCCGGCCGCGGAGAGCGGAATGTCGTCGACGTACTCGATCGTGAACGGCGCGCCGGGCAGGTACTTCGCGGCAAAGCCATCGATCTCGGCGCGCGCGGCGTCAGGGATCAGCGCGCCGGCCTGCATCGGCACGACCTTCATCACGACGCTGCCATCGAGCTTCTGCACGACCTGGAACTGCTTGGCCGCGTGCTCGATCACGCCGAGGAGGATGTTGAAGACGAGGCCACCGACGGCCCGGCCCTGGCCATCGCGCAGGGTCTCGGTCACGCGGCCATCGATCGGGCCAAGGCGCGCCAGGCCGCGACCACACGGACACGGCTCGTAGGCGCGGGCGACGGCGAGGTCGCCGTTCACGTAGCGGATCATCGGGCAGGCGAGGTTGTGCAGGTCGGTGATCGCGACCTCGCCGGTCTCGCCGGGCTTCGCGGTCCGCACGGTCCCATTGGCGTCGCGCACGAGCAGCTCGACGATCATCGTCTCCATCGACTCGTGCATGCCGGCGTGTGCGTCGCACTCCGAGGCGATCATCATCACTTCGCGGCAGCCGTACGTCTCGAACACGGGCCCGAAGGCCTGCTCCATGAGCTCGCGATCGTTGGGCCACACGCGCTCGGCGCCGAGCAGGATCGGGATATCCCGCCACGTGCGCAGGCGCTGCGCGACGATGAACCGCGCCAGCGCGGCGGCCCCGGCGGCGTACGCGACGATCACCTCGGGCTTGAAGGTCTCGATGGCCCGCACCACCGCCTGCAGGGCGTCGTCGCCGCGCGGCGTGCAGTCGATGTAGAGGTCGCGCTTGAAGGCGCGATCGATCGCGACCTTCGTCCGCTTGTGCCACTGCTTCGACGGTGGCGTCATGCCCCAGTAGTGCAGCGCGCGCTTGCCGATCTGGTAACCGCCCCAGCCGTAGCCGCGCCAGCGGGTGGCATCGCGCCAGTGCCGTGACTCGGCGTTGTACTTGACGGTGACGGGGGCACCGCTCGAGCCGCTCGTGCCCTTCACGATGGAGACGAACGGCGGCGCATCGGTCGTGCGATCGTCGAGGGTCGCCATCAGCGTCGGCCGGTCGAGCAGTGGGAGCAGCTGCAGCGACTCCAGCGACGGGACCTCGGGCGACAGGCCGCGCTCGTCGAGGACCTTCCGGTAATAGCGGGTGTGCGCGTGCGCATGGCGCAGCAGGCGCCGCAGCTGCCCGAGCTGCTGCTCGCGGAGGCGGTCGATCGACCACCACTGGCTCGTCTGGAGCTGCCGCAGGAGCGGGATCGTGGGCCGGCCGCGCAGGGCCTCGAACGCTGGAAATAAGACGTTGGCGAGGACGGGTCCGTAGAGGTCGCGCACGGCGGGTGGCGCCCTATACATGCAGCCCACGTGCTAGCCCGCCTACGGAAGAAGAACCTCCACACGTGGCTCCGTGACTACGGGCGGCACCTCGTGCGGCGTGCGCGAGCGCCCCACCTGGGCGGCGGCGAGCGCCATGTCCTCTTCGCGCTCTGCGATCACTACGAGCCGCTCCACGGAGGCGCCACCGTCGAGACGGGCCAGACGCGCGTCGATGCGTGGGCGCAGCGGTATCCCCTCCTCGACGAGTTTCGCGACAGCAACGGTCGCCCGCCGCGGCATGGCTTCTTTTTTCCGGGCGAGGAGTACCACCCGTACTTTCTCGATCGCCTCGCCGAGCTGTGTCGGGCGGGCTTCGGCGAGGTCGAGCTGCACCTGCATCACGATGGCGACACGCGCGCCACCGTCGAGCCGCGCATCAAGGAGCATCTGCAGACCTTCGCCAAGCACGGGCACCTCTCCCGCGACGCGAAGGGGAACTTCCAGTGGGCGTTCATCCACGGCAACTGGTCGCTCGCGAATGGCCGGCCGGATGGGCGCTGGTGCGGCGTCGATGACGAGCTCGAGATGCTCCACGACCTGGGCTGCTACGCGGACCTGACCTTCCCGTCGGCCCCCGATGTCTGTCAGCCCGACAAGGTCAACCAGATCTTCTGGCCGACCGGCGATCTTTCGAAGGCCCGCTGCTACGAGCACGGCGACCGGGCCCGGGTCGGAATAGCCTATGAGGACCGGCTCCTCATGATCACCGGGCCGCTATCGCTGGCGCGGAAGGGGCTCGGGATCCGCCTCGAGAACGGGGCCATCACGGGGTCCGACCCGCCGACCCCCGACCGCGTGAAGACGTGGATCGACCAGGGGATTCACGTCGCGGGGCGCCCGGAGTGGGTCTTCGTGAAGGTCCACACCCACGGGGCCATCGAGGCGACCGCGGAGTCCCTGCTCGGGGAGGGGGGGCGAGCCTTACATACCGCCCTGGCCGACGTGCGTCGTGGTGGGAGCCCGGTGCACTACGTCACCGCAAGGGAAATGTTCAACGTGGCCCGGGCCGCCATGGCCGGTAAGTCCGGGGATCCAAGCGACTACTTCGACTACATAGTGCCGCCGCCGCCCCTCGCTCGGGCATAATACCCGGGTGACGATTCCGGCGGGCACGCTTGTCCCGCGCGATGCCAGAGAGTTCGGGGACTATCAGCTGATCGCGAAGCTCGCGACCGGCGGGATGGCCGAGATCTTTCTTGCGCGCAAAGCGGGTGCGCCCGCATCCGAGCTGATCGTCTTGAAGCGCATTCTTCCGCACCTCGCGGAGGACGAGCACTTCGTGACCATGTTCCGCGACGAAGCGGATCTCGCGTCCCAGCTGCGGCACAAGAACATCTGCCAGGTCGAGTCCTTCGGCGAGATCGGGGGCACCTGGTACATCGCGATGGAGTACCTGCACGGGGTCCCCCTCTCGCGCATGATGACCCGCCTCTCGAAGGCGGCGAAGATGCTCGACGTCCGCGTCGTCGCCGGCATCATCGCGCAGGCCTGCGAGGGTCTGCATGCGGCCCACGAGGCGGTCGGCCCCGACGGCGCGCCCCTGAACGTCGTGCACCGCGATGTCTCGCCGCCGAACATCATGGTCTGCCACGACGGCACCGTGAAGCTCCTCGACTTCGGCATCGCGAAGGCCCGTGGCGCCAACTCGCGGACGCGCACCGGCACGGTGAAGGGCAAGAACGCGTACATGTCGCCCGAGCAGATCCTCGGCAAGCCGCTGGATCGGCGCAGCGACGTCTTCGCGCTCGCGACCGTCATGTACGAGATGCTCGCGATCAAGCGTCTCTTCCATCGCGACTCGGACTTCCTGACCTTCAAGGCGATCACCGAGGAGCCGATTCCGGACATCCGCGAGCGTCGTCCCGATCTGACGCCCGGCGTGCGAGCGGCGCTCGTGCAGGCGATGGCGCGCGACCCGAACGGCCGCTTCCCGACGGCGGCGGGCTTCGCGGCGGCGCTGCGCGGAGCGGTCGCCACGCAGGGTGGTCCGGCCTCGACGAACGATCTGGCCCGCCTCCTCTTCACCGACTTCGGTGACGAGATGGCCGCGCGCGACGAGATCCTGAAGGCCGCCGACGACCAGGCCATCCAGCCGCCGTCGCCCCCCAAGCCGCCGCCGGTGCCCAAGCCGCCGGTCCACAACCTCGCCCTCGCCACCACCGCCGAGGTCCCCGCTGCGCGCAGTGGTGAGCTGGCGCATCGCCCGCGTCATGCGAGCGCACAATTCCCGATCGTCCCGTCGATGATCGTCACGACGCAGTCGGGTAACACCGCGCCCGTCCCGCTCCTCCTCCCCGAGGGTGTGCTCGATCTCTCTGACAAGTCCGCCGTCTCGCCCGACACGTGGATGGCGAACCCGAACACGGACCTCCTCCGCGGTCACCGCTGGAAGGGCGTGTTCCGGGTCCTGATCGTGCTCGGCGTGCTGGCCGCGATCGGCGCCATCGTCGCCGTGGTCATGACGCGCGGGTCGTCAACCTCGACCGAGCCGTCCGAACCTGTCGTCTCGACCTCCACCCCCGATGCGGCCGTCGTGATCGTTGTCGATGCGCACGTGGGACCGACGAAGGAAGAGATCGAAGCGATGGCCCGCTGGGGCTACCTCACCCTCAAGTCCAGCGCCAAGGCGACGGTCTATGTCGATGGCCTGCTCGTCGGCGAAGCGCCTCTCCTGCGCTATCCGGTGAAGCCCGGCTTCCACAAGGTGAAGATCGTGGGCCCGAAGAAGAAGGAGAAGCACCTCGACGTGACCATCCTCGGCGGCCAGGACACCAACGAGGGCATGATCACCTGGTGATGGAGCGACCGCTCAGCTGAGCGGCGCAGACTTGATCGAGGCGATCTGCATGTCGGGGCTCGTCATGATCTGCACGCGATCACCCGTCGAGTAGCGCGGGACCAGCTCGGCCGGCCCGGTGAAGTTCATGCCGGCGAGGTTGTTGACGTCGAGCTCCTCGCCGTCTTCGTCGGTGGCGCGTTCGATCTCGAGCGAGATCTTCGCGACCTGCCGCGTGGTCACATCCTTGAACTTCGCGGCGAGCGTGTGCAGCTCGATGGTGCGGATCGTCCCCACGATTCGCATTCCGTCGTTGCGACCCGCGCGACTCACGCCCCATCGTACACCGACGCGATCATCTTCGGTTGGGACGGACGGACGCTCCCGCGATCGCGATCCCGTTCATGGCCCGCGCGGCGAAAATGCACTCCTCGTCGCCCTCGCACACCAGGTAGTGCCCGGTCGCCTCCGCGAGGAGGAGCTCGTCGCCGGGGACGAGGACGAGGCCCGTCGAGGCATCGCGCACCCGGCCCTGGATGACGAGGGACATCTCTTCACCCATGTGGGTGTGTGGCGGGAAGGTCGCACCGACGGCGATGCGGACGAAGCCGCAGTCGGCGTTGGCGTAGGCGGGACCACCGTCGAAGTGGACGAGGTGGACGCCAGGAATCATCTGCGCTTCCCAGGACGCCGGGCGGTCGGTGAGGCCGAGGAGCTCGCAGGCGCGTTCGACGGTGACGTCGTACATGGTGGCCAGGCGCTTGGCGAACTTCTCGAAGCGGCCGCCGCCGACGGAGGCCAGCAGCTGGGCCTTGATGTGCGACGGCGGGGTCACGGGGATAACGAGGCTGTCGGTGGCCGCCTGGAAGCTGGCCAGCTCGGCCGCGATGGCCGGATCGGAGGCCGCGGCGCGCTCCACCAGAGCCATCTCACCGCCGTCCAGGACCCCCAGGGCGTAGAGCGGGAGCAGCTCCTTGATATCGACGGCGCTCATGGGAGGGCCCCCAGGCCCGTGCGGAGGTGGTTCAGCCCGGCGGCGATGCGGGATTTCACGGTCCCGATGGGGATCTTGACCTTGGTCGCGATCTCGGAGCACGAGAGGCCCTCGAAGTAGGCCAGCTCCAGGACCTTGCGCTGCTCGGGGCCAAGGTCGGTCAGCGCTTTTCGGATCCGCGCGTGGTCCGGGCTCGCACCTGTGGTGTCGTCGACGAGCGCCTCGAGCGCGCTGTCGCCGCTATTGCGGGAGACACGCGCTGACTTCTGCTGGTCGAGGGCCCGAGAACGCATACGGATCGTAAGCCACGTACGAACCCGTCCGCGGCTCGGATCGAATCCTTTTGCCGCGCGAAACGCCTCGAGAAACACATCGTGCAGCAGGTCCTCGGCCTCCTGCTTGTCGCGCACGATGCGCACCGCGAGCCCGAGAAGTAAGGAAGCATGCCGTTCATACAGCTCGGCTAACGCTCCCTGGTCACCGGCGGCCATGGCAACCACGAGACGCGCGTCGACGTCGTCGTCGGTCGCGGCGGCCCTGTCGGCTCCCATGGTGGGGACCGTATCACGGGGCATTCGTGCGCGCTCCCGCGAGGTTGCACGGCGCCCCAGCGCGCGGTAATAGGCCCGCTTGGTTGCGAAGGACGATCGAACTTCGCCCCCTGGTTCTGCGGGGCTTGCGGCCCTGCGTGAAGCGATCCGGGCGGCGGCGACGGACCGCACGTGGTCCTCGGGCGTAACTCTCGCGCGCGACAAGAAGGTCGCGGGCCGCGGGCACAGCGGCGACGAGATCGAGCTCGAGGTGCGCGTTCCGGGCCGGCCGACGCCCTTCGCGGTGGTGCTGAACCCGGCCCACGAGGAGTGGGAGTGCGACTGCCCGAGCCGCGAGGAGGCGTGCTCGCATGTGGTCGCGGCCGTCCTCGCGGTCGAGCAGAATGAGGGCGGGCTCCCGGAGGCGACGAGCGTCGGGGCGCCGATTCGCTATCTCCTGACGCCGTCCGCGGGCGGGATCGAGGTCTCGCGCGTGCTCGTGGCGGCGGAGAAGGTCTCGCCGCTGCCGGGCTCGCTGCTGTCGCTCATCGGTGCGGGCAAGGGCGGGCTGGTGGCGTCGATCGAGGCCGACCTGCAGGCGGACCAGATCCTCGGCGTGAAGTCGGGCCCCGTGACGGGCGAGCGCGTGGACCGTCTGCTCGCCGTGCTGGCCGGCGCGCGCGACGTGCGCTGGAAGGGCGACCCCGTCACGACCAGTGGCGATCCGGTACTGCCGCGCGCCCTCATCGAAGATTCGAAGACGGGCGTGCGCGTGAAGATCGAAGCCGACCCGTCGGTGCGCGAGGTGGCGACGCTCGGCGTCGTCCGGACCACGGACAACGCACTCCATCCCATCGGCGCCGTGGACCTGACGGGCCCGCGGCTCGAGAAGCTGCCGCAGGTGTTCGAGGTGCCGCGCAACGCGTTCGCCGAGCTCGTGGCGACGACGATTCCGGCGCTCGCGCAGCGCATCGAAGTGAACGTGCGCTCGCATCAGCTGCCCAAGGTCGGCACGCGCGAGGAGCCGCGCATGGCCTTCGACGTCCAGCAGGATGGCGATCGCCTGCTCGTCCTCCCCACCCTCGTCTACGGCGAGCCCCCTCGCGCTCGCATCGACGGCGGACGGCTCGTGCACCTCCAGGGCTCCTTGCCGCTGCGCGACGTCGACGCGGAGCGCCGCCTGATGCACCGCCTCCGTGACGAGCTGAACCTCGTGCCGGGCCGCCGCGTCGAGGTGACGGGCCGTGAGGCGTTCCACATGCAAAACGGCCTGTCGTCCTGGCTGCGGACGGACGCGCGCTCGGTGCATGCGGAGCGCGCTGTCATCCTCGATCCGAAGGTGCTCCTCGAGGGTTCGCGGCTCGACGTGGAGCTGACCGGCAGTGGCGGCCAGACCGCGTCGATCGGGGCGGCCTTGCGCGCATGGCAGGCTGGCGTGGATCTCGTGCCCCTCGCGGGGGGCGGCTGGGGCAAGGTGCCGATGGCGTGGTTCGACGAGCACGGCCACCGGTTGGCCGACCTCCTCGCCTCGCGCGGCGACGACAAGAAAGTGCCGCTGTTCGCCCTGCCCGACCTCGCGAAGTTCGCCGAGGACCTCGATGCGCCTCCGCCTCCCGAGCTCGAACGCTTGCGGCCGCTGCTCGCGGGCTTCGAGGGCATTCCCGTGGCGAAGCCTGCGAAGGGCTTCCGCGGCGAGCTGCGTGGCTATCAGCAGAGTGGTCTCGACTGGCTGACCTTCTGCCGCTCGACCGGCCTTGGCTGCGTGCTCGCCGACGACATGGGTCTCGGCAAGACGATCCAGGTGCTCGCCATCGTCGCGAAGGGCGAGAAGTCCCTCGTGGTCGCACCGACCAGCGTCCTCTTCAACTGGATGGCGGAGATCAAGAAGTTCCGCCCCGACCTGAACGTGGCGACCTATCACGGCTCGCGCCGCGTGCTGGACCCGTCGGCCGATGTCGTCCTGACCAGCTACCCCCTCCTCCGCAACGACACCGAGGTGCTGACCGAGGTCGAATGGGACGTCGTCATCCTCGACGAGTCGCAGACGATCAAGAACCCCGACAGCCAGGTCGCCCGCGCCGCCTACAAGCTACGTGGCGACTGGCGCGTGACCCTCTCCGGTACGCCGATCGAGAACCGTCTCGACGAGCTCTGGAGCCAGCTGCACTTCACCAATCCGGGCCTCCTCGGCGGCCGCGCCGACTTCCAGGAGCGCTGGGCGCAACCCATCGTCGAGGGCGATCCGAAGGCCGCGGCCCGCCTGCGCGAACGCATCCGTCCCTTCGTCCTCCGCCGCATGAAGACGGAGGTGGCAAAGGAGCTGCCCCCCCGCACCGATGCCGTCATGTACGTCGAGCTCGACGACCAGGAGCGCGTCACCTACGACACCATCCGCGCCGCCACGCAGGCCGAGATCGTCAAGATGCTCGAAGCCGGCGGCGGCATCATGGCCGCGCTCGAGGCGCTCCTCCGCCTGCGCCAGGCCGCATGCCACCAGGCCCTTCTCCCGACGGGCGTCCGCGGCAGCTCCGTCCTCCCTCAGTCGTCCTCCAAGCTGGAACGCCTGATGGAAGCCCTCAACGATGCCACCGCAGATGGCCACCGCGCCCTCGTCTTCTCGCAGTGGACCTCGCTCCTCGACCTCATCGAACCGCACCTCGCCGCGAACAACATCCGTCACGTCCGCCTCGACGGCTCGACCGTCGACCGCGGCGCCGTCGTCAACGAGTTCCAGGCCGCAGATGGTCCCCCCGTCATGCTCCTCTCGCTGAAGGCCGGCGGCACGGGCCTCAACCTGACCGCCGCCGACCACGTCTTCCTCGTCGATCCGTGGTGGAACCCCGCCGTCGAAGATCAGGCCGCCGACCGCGCGCACCGCATCGGCCAGGACAAGCCGGTGATGGTCTATCGCCTCGTCGCCCGCGACACCGTCGAGGAGCGCATCCTCGAGCTCCAGGCCAAGAAGCGCCGGCTCGCCGACGCCGCCCTCTCCGACGCGGGCGGTGCGGCATCGATCACGCGTGACGACCTGCTCGCTCTCCTCGCGTAGCGGTACCATCGCCGCATGAGGGCACTCGGCGCGGTGATCGCGATGGTGGCGGCGTGTGGCGGTGGCGACGACGGGGCGGACAGTACGGCCGATGGAGCCGACGAGGTCTCGGCCGACGACGACCTGGCCGATACGTCCGGCGATGACGGGCCGCCGCCGCCCGAGCTCGAGCTCGCGGTCCCGGCGGAGGTGCACGAGAGCTTCGTCGCGTCGGCGACCGCGTCCAACGCCTCGGAGGTCACGTTCTTCGTCGGCGACGAGACCGAGCCCCGCTGTACGGACAACGAGCCGCCCTTCCGTTGCCTGATTCATCTGGATCCGGCCGGGCCGGCGGGCCCCGTCGTCGTGACGGCCCGCGCCCCCGCGCAGGACGATGCCTCGGTGACGACGACGCGCGTGGTGCCCACGTTCGAGGCGTGTACGGATCCCGTCGCGACCTGTGTGAACGCGTGGACCACGGCCGGCACGGCAGCGGGCTACGCCGGGCTCACCTACGAGAACCGCGATGGCGAGCACGCGGTCGTCCCGCACGCGGATATGCCGGGCCTCGCGTATGTCACGCACAACGATGGCAACGCGGCGTGGGGCGTGACGGGCGTCAGCGCCGATCCGGCTGCGATCGTCCTCGCGAACCAGTCGCAGGCGTACACCACCGTGGGCTTCAGCCTCCTGCGGTACGACGTCATCAATCAGCTCCAGTTCAACCGCCTCGAGACGCTGTACGGCCAGAGCAAGTGGCGTCTGTATCCCGAGCATACGGACTGCGGCGTCGAGGACATGTTCGCGTTCATGACGCCGATCTGGCTCACGTCACAGGGCAGCTCGGGCAGCGAGCTCGACGAGGGCCGGCGCCTCCTCGAGGCCCTGGCCGCCCTGCCCGCTCCGGTGCGGACGATGCTGCACGCCGAGGGCGCGCTGACCTCGGTGATGACGGCCGTGCATCGCCGCGCACGCGTGGCATCGGATGCGGACTACCTCACCGGAGCGGCCCATCCGACGGCCTTCGGGAACCTCGACGTGGAGCGCGCGACGGTCGACCTGGCGCACTCGCTGACGACCGAGCACCTGCCGCCCGTGGCCTCGGTGGCCGTCACCGCCGACGAGTTCGCGCCCGCCGACCAGCTCCTGACGGGCACCACGACGATCGCGCGGGTGTTCTCCGCCGCTGGCGCCGAGTCACGCACCATCACCGTCGACGCCACCGCGAGCCGGGCCCTGAACGGCGCGCCGCTGACCTATCACTGGCGCGTCCTCCGCGGTGACCCCTCCCTCGTGACGATCACGCCGACGGCCGACGACGAATCGACAGCCGCGATCACGTTCGCCCGCCACCCCGAGGGCACCTACGAATCGCTCGGCAGCTCGAGTGGCGCCTTGATCCCGCACCGCTCGAGCCTCGTCGTGGTCGGCCTGTTCGTGCACAACGGCCACTTCTTCTCGACGCCGGCGTTCATCAGCTCGTACAGCGCGGACCCGCGCCGCGGCGCCCCGGGCGACAACAACCTGGACTGACGCGTCGCGCTCACGATCGATCGACCCACAAGTATGGGTCGATGCTATACATCGATACGTATGAGGACCAGTGTCGAGCTCGACGACCGCCTGCTGACCCTCGCCAAGCAAACGGCCGCGAACCGCGGCATCACGCTTCGCGAGGTGTTCGAGCAGGCGTTGCGGTTGCTCCTGGAACCGACGCGACGGATCGAGGGCTACAAGCTGGATCTGCGGGTCACCCGCGGAACGGTCGCTCCGAACGTGCCGATCCATGATTGGTCGGCGATGCGGCGGTGGCTCGACGAGGACGAGCGATGATCGCCGTCGACACGAACATTCTCGTGTACGCGCACCGCGCTGAAGCCCCCCACCACGTGGCCGCGCGCGCCCTGGTGACGCAGCTGGCGGTGGGATCGACGCCGTGGGCCATCGCGTGGCCGTGTCTGTACGAGTTCCTGAAGGTCGTCACGCACCCGCGCGTGTTCGTGCCGCCGACGTCACTCGCCGATGCCGTGGCCGTCCTCGAGTCTCTCGCCGCGGCTCCGGCCGTGCTCTTGCTCGGCCAGGGCCCGACCCATCTCGGACATCTTCGGCGAACCATCGATGACGGTCAGCCGATGGGCAGCCTCATCCATGACGCCCATATCGTGGCGCTCGCCCTCGAGCACGGGGTCACCGAGCTGCTAAGCGCCGACCGGGACTTCCGGCGGTTTCGTGGCCTCGCCGTCCGTGATCCGTTTCAAGCAGGCCGGGCTGGAGAAGCGCCGTCACGGTACCGAACGCGACCCCGCGCCCGAGCGCTGTGAGTGGGCTGCCAGCCTAGGTGAGCGGGGCGAGACGCAAGATCGTGCCGTGCACGTCGCCGCTGGCCGTGTCGAACGTCGGATCGATGAAGATGCGCGTGACCGCCGAGTTACGGAGCCCCGAGAGCATCTCGTCCGAGACGAGGTTGCCGGCATCGAGACCGACGGCGAACAGCTCCTCGCCCGTGCCCATCTTCGTGGCGAACTCTTGAGCCGCCTGGCCGGTCGAAAACAGGAACCCGTATGGCCGCCGGCACCACATGTCCTGTCCGTTCGATGTCAGGTACCAGATGCGAGGCGGGAGCACCTCGACCAGCTTCGCCATGCTCAGGTCATCGGCCATGCGCGCACCCTGCCACGGTTTCCCCGGGTGCGTGTTAGCGTGCGCGCCATGAAGCGAGCCCTCATCTGCGTGCTCCTGGCGAGCGCGTGTGGACCTGGAATCAAGGGCGGTCCCACGATGAACAACAGCATCTCGGGCGCCCCGCTGAAGCAGGAGGAGTCGTCGGTCGTGTCGGGGGCGATCCTCGAGCGCGAGCCCGTGGCCAACTCCGCGAAGGTACGTCACATCTTGATCGGGTGGGCCCAGCTCGGCGAGGCGTACGGGGGCCGGATGGACCCGCGCGCGCAGCGCCGGGAGAAGAAGGATGCGGAGGCCGAGATCACGCGGCTCATGGGGGAGCTGAAGGGCGGCGGCGACTTCGAGGAGTTGATGCGGGGCTTCTCCGAGGACTCGGGGAGCGCGTCGAGCAGCACCCCGATGACGGTCACGCCCGATGCGCAGCTGGTGATCGAGTTCCGGCAGCTCTCGCTGCGGTTGAATGTCGGCGAGTTCGGGGTGTGTCAGTCGGACTACGGCTTCCACATCATCAAGCGCTACGAATGAGGACCTTGCCCTCGCGGGCGAGGGAGTGGCGCAGCCGGCGCAGCCAGATGTGATCGACGGTGAGGATGACGACCATGATCCAGGCGCCGAGGGTGAGGATGGCGAAGAGGAGCTGGGTCGCGCCGACGACGGCGAGGACGACGGCCATCCAGGAGAGGAAGTCGCGGCGCACGATGTAAGGCATGTACGTCGCGAGCCAGGTCAACCAGGCCGGGCGATCCGCGGCGGGCGCGATGGCCTGGGCGATCGGACGGAGGTGGACGGTGTTGCCGTCGCCGGGGACCACGTCGAAGCGTCCCGCGTAGTCCTGGCTGTTGGCGCTGCCGACGCCGACGATGATGTTGTAGTAGACGCAATACATCGACCAGATGTTCGTGGCGATCCCGAGGACGATGGCGGGGCTCCACACGTCGAAGCCGAGGTAGTCGGGGCCGTAGTGCTGGTAGCAGTGCCAGCCGAGCGCGGCGATGTATGCGATGGACGAGACCTCGTCGATGACGGTGTCGATCCACGCGCCGTACTTCGACGACGTGAGCTTCACGCGCGCGATCTCGCCGTCGCAGCAGTCGAGATAGGACGCCGCGAGCACGATGATGGTGCCGATCGCCGCGCTCGCGATCGAGGCCTGGGCGGTGAACCAGCAGCCGATCGCGACGACGATCGCGACGAGGTACGAGACCTGGTTCGGGGTGATCGGCGTCCAGACGAGGAGGCGCGTCAACGGCAACGACACGGGCCGGTACAGGTAGCGCGTGATCGCGTTGTCCTGCGGCTTGACCAGGATCTTGTAGAGCAGGCGATGGGCCGCGCGCTTCGCCGCCGGGGTGTCGATCGCGTGGCGCGCGATCGCCCCGTGCGGCACGCGGATGTCGGCTGCCGCGGCGAGCTCGCTGTCACTCGTGCCCTGCGCGAGGCCACGGACGATCGCCTGTGCCGCCGCGCCTGTCGCGTGCAGGGCCCCGGCGTACGCATCATCGGGACCGACGGCGATTGCCAGGCCCTCGCGGCCGGCCTCGACGAGTGGCGCGACGAGCGGCGTGTGGACGAGTTGGTCGGCGCGGATCACGAGGAGCGGCGCGCTCCCGGTCCGCCACGTGGTGATCGACGCGCGATCCTCGGCCCGCTCGATCACGAGGACGCGCTCGGCGCCGACCCGCTTCGCCACACGCACGGCACGCTCCCGGGCCTCCAGGCCCGCGATTCGCACCCGAGCCAGCGGGCTGTCGGCGAGGACGACCGCGTCCATGCCTAGACCTGTACACGCGCCAAGCGTTGAAAACCAGGTGTCAGGAGTTGAGCGGCCGAGCAACGGATCTGGTGAAAGTTAGACAGATCACACCCGGGTTGATGGCGTAACCCCCTGTAACTCCACTGTCATGGCATTTGCAAAGGGGCCCGTGTTCGAATGAAGGCTGTCATCCTGGCTGCTGGTTGTGCGACGCGGCTTCGCCCGTACTCCGACGACACCCCCAAGACCCTGCTCCCGGTGGCAGGCGTCCCGATCCTGCGCCGCACGCTCACGAGCCTGCTGCGCGCTGGCTTCGACCAGTTCGTCATCGGTACCGGCTACCTCGAGCACATGGTCCGCGACGCCGTCGCGAGCTGGTTCCCCTCCCTCGATGTGACCTTCGTCTCGAACCCCGATTTCCGTACGACCAACAACGCGTACTCCCTGTGGCTCTGCCGCGAGGCGTGCGCGAACGACGGCTTCATCCTCCTCGACGGTGACGTGGTGTTCGACCTCGCGGTGGTCGAGGAGCTCGTCGACCGGGGCCCCGATTGCCTGGCCGTCCGCTCCGTCGGTGGCCTCGGCCTCGAGGAGGTCAAGGTGACCGCCGACCGCCAGGACCGCGTCCTCGCCATCGGCAAGCATGTCCCCGTCCGCTCGGCGATGGGCGAGTCCGTCGGCATCGAGCTGTTCTCGGCCGCCACCTCGCGCCGCCTGTTCGACGCCCTCCACAGCCGCGTCCACGACCAGGGCCTGGTCAACGAGTACTACGAGGCGGCGTTCCAGCAGATCCTCGACGAGGGTGCCACGCTCTACGGCGTCGACATCGGCTCCAAGTACGCGAGCGAGATCGACACCATCGACGATCTCATGGCGGCCAATGCCCGCCTGTCCGCGCGCCCGGCCTTCGACACCCGCGTGTCGTCGGTCCGCCTCGCGGTCTGACTTACCAGTTGCGACGGGCCGCGGGCCGCTGGATGATGCGCCCATGAGGAAGGCGTCCCTCGTCGTCGCAGCCCTGGCCCTCGTAGGCTGTGCCAAGGCGGGAATCGGTCCCGACGATGACGGCAGCGACGACCAGTCGGATAACGCCGATTCGAACGACAGCGACGACACGACGGACGACTCGATCCCGATCGACTCGCGTCCGCCGATCGACTCGCCCCCGCCGATCGATGCGCCGCCGCCGGACGCCGCGCCGATCGCGATCACGCTGTCGCAGACCGACTCCATCATCGCCGCCGACAGAGGCATCGCGTGTGGCAACGCCGCGTCGACCGCCGAGAACAGCTGGTACCGCGTGTTCGATCTCGCCGGCGCCGGCGTGACGGGGCCGCTCTCGATCTCCGACGTGACCTTCGGGATCGAGACGTCGACCATGCCGCAGTCGATCGACGTGAAGATCGGCACCTACACCGGCACGCTGAACGGCAGCACGATCAACACCGCACAGATCACGCCGATCGCCGCGATGACCGTGAACATCGGCGCGGTGAACGTCCAGCTCCAGCCGGTGCCGATCGTCGCGACCGCGCCCGCGAACAGCCTCGTCGTCGTCGAGATCCGCGCCGCCGATGGCGAGCCGACGGGCACGCACTTCTACATCGGTGCGAGCGCCGCGGCCGAGACGCAGCCCACGTATCTGCGTGGCCCCGACTGCGACGTGCTGACGCCAACGTCGATGAAGCAGCTGAACGCGATGGCCGGCAGCGCGATCATCAACCTCACCGGCACCTACTCGAACTAGAAGTCCGTCAGGCCGATCTGCAAGTAGAGCTGCGGCTCCTTGCCCTCGATGCCATACGCCACGTCGACGCCAACGAGGGGCAGCACGATCGCGCCGACGTAGATGCGGATCCCCCCGCCCACGTCGTTGCGGAACCAGCCGTTGCCGTTCAGCTGCGATGGTTGATACAGCCGCTCGCCCGGATCGCGTGGCTGGTGAAAGCCGATGTAGCCGCTGTCGAAGAAGCCGACCGCCCGTAGCCGGATGAACTTGTAGCGCGCGACCGGCACCGAGTACTCGACGCGACCGAGCAGGCGCGTGTCACCGCGAAACTGCTCGTAGGCATAACCGCGGAGGTCGGTGGCCGCGCCGAGCGTGAAGTCCTCGTGAAACGGCAGGTGATAGCCCCAGCCGAGATACGACCGCAGCTCGAGCTGATGCTCGCCGAACAGCTTCCACGCGTACTGCACGCGCAGGTTCGAGATGAAGTAGCCGTAGTCATCGAGGCCGGGGATCGACTTGTCGAGCGTGAACTGCGCGTACGGCCCCCATGTCACCCCGTCACGAAACTGGCGGCGATCGACGACGAGGTGAGCCTGGATGGAGATATCCCGGCCGTCTTGATTGGGCACGGGCACGCGCGGGCCCTGGGTCTCGGGATCGTTGTCGTCCACCTCCTCGGGCGCGAAACTGCCGCGGTACCAGACGTAGGCGCCACGGAGACGCATATCGCCGATCAACCACCACTTGAAGCGGTAGCCGAGCAGCGCGCCAGCACCGATGAAGGACGTGCCGTGGATCGCGGCGAGGTCGGCGTTGGTCGCGTCGTCGTGGGGATTGACGTACTCGTTGTTGTTGCGGTGGTACGCGAAGGCATCGACACGCCACGTCCACTTGCCGCCCCGCCAGGCCGGATCGAGGAACGCGGCGAAGAACTGCGACGTGATCTCGCCGAGCTGCCCGTACAGCAAGAACTTCTGGTTCTCGCCGCGGAAGTTGTTCTCGCCGAACCCCACGCCGACCGCCTTCGCCGCTCCCAGCAAGTACAGCGTCGGCGCGATGACCCACGAGTGCTTGTCGTCGAGGGTCGCGTAGAGGATGACGCCGTCGGGGACCGCGTCGGACTTCTCCAGCCGCACGTCGACCTTCTCGAAGAGCTGGCTCGACGTCAGGTACGTCGTGATCAGCGGCAGATCCGCTTCGGAGATTTGCTGCCCGATGTCGACGTGGGCGAGCTGGGCGACGGTCCGCTCGGTTGTCTTCGATGGTCCTTCGACCTGAACACCGACGAGGACCGAAGCGACAGCGAGGAGAATCACTACGATTTCTTTTTGCCCGGCAAGATCCCCATCAGCTTGGCGATGATGCCGAGCATGATCTCGTCGGCACCGCCGCCGATCGAGAGCAGGCGCGAATCACGATAGGACCGGGCCGCCACGTTGTCCCACGTGAAGCCCATGCCGCCCCAGTACTGGAGGCAGCTGTCGCTGACCTCACGCATGAGGCGGCCCGCCTTGAGCTTGGCCATCGACGCCAGCATCGTGACATCGGTTCCGCCGATGTACTCCTCGGTGGCGCGGTAGCAGAGCGAGCGCAAGAGCTCGATCTCGGTCTTCAGCTCCGCGAAGCGGAAGTGAATGACCTGGTTCGCGATCAGGGGCTGGCCAAACGTGTGGCGCTCCTTCGTGTACGCGATCGTCGCGTCGACGAGCCGCTCCATGCCACGCACGGCGCCGATGGCGCCACAGAGGCGCTCCTCCTGGAACTGCACCATCTGCATCATGAAGCCGAGGCCCTCTTCACCGATGCGATTGCGCTGCGGTACGCGCACGTCCTCGAAGAACACCGGGCACGTGTCAGAGGCGCGCATCCCGAGCTTGTCGATCTTCGGGCCGACCGTCACGCCCTTCGTCTTCGTCGGGATGATGACAAGCGACTTGTTGGTGTGAGGTGCGCCCTCGCTCGTCGACACGAGCGTGCAGAACCAGTCCGCGTGGGTCGCGTTCGTGATCCACATCTTCGAGCCGTTGATGATGTAGTCGCTGCCGTCCTTGCGCGCGGTCGTCTTGATCGCCGCGACGTCCGAGCCACCCGACGCCTCCGAGACCACGATCGACGTCACCACGTCACCGGCGATCGCCGGCGCGAGGAACTCCTTGCGCAGCTCGTCGCTGCCCCACTTCGCGAGGGCGGGCGTCGACATATCCGTCTGGACGCCGATGGCCATCGGGATCGAGCCGGCGCGGCAGGAGCCGAGGCCCTCCGTCGCCATCATCTGATACGAGTAATCGAGCCCCATCCCGCCGTACGCCTCGGGCTTGGTGATGCCGAGCAAGCCGAGCTTGCCGGCCTGCTTGAAGAGCTCGTGAGCGGGGAAGTGCCCGGCCTTCTCCCATTCGTCGATGTACGGGTTCACGTACTTCTCGGCGAACTCGTGCGCGGTGCGGCGGATGTTCTTGTGGTCCTCGGTGAAGCGCATTGCCAGGAAGGCTACCTCAGCGTTACCCGGATGCGAGCCGGAACCTCCTGTAATCGCGCCGAAACCAAGGGGTTGTGTCAGCCGCGCTCATGCGTCAGGCTAACGATCCGTTTTGCTTCCCGCCGTCGCCCAGTTCAAGGTCCTGACCTCCGCCATGACGGGGTTCGTGGCCGCCTCGAGTCCGGCTCCGATGCCCATGGCCAGCGTGGCCCTGACGCTGGAGGCCCGCGCGGTCGAGCCCATCGAGGTCCCGCTGTTCGACGTCAATCACGTCGAGTCGCTGACGGTCGTGATCGGCCGGGATGGCGGGGTCACGGCCGCGACCTTCGGCCAGCTCGAGCACGTCATGCGCTGCAAGGTGACGAACAACGAGAAGCCGATCGCCAAGTTCACGCTCGGCATGATCGCCGACGCCTCCGACCGCTACCGCGGCAAGACGGTCGAGCTCGTCTCCGGCTTCCGCGACAAGGCGAGCGAATCCAAGACCTCGCCCCACCGCGCTGGTCGCGCCATCGACTTCCGCATCGTGGGCTCCGAGATCGGCGAGCTCCGCGACTACCTCTGGCGCCACTTCTCGCGCCACAGCGAGGTCGGCGTCGGCTGGTACCCCAGCGATGGCTTCCTCCACGTCGACGCGCGCCCCGGCCTGAAGAGCATCGCGTGGACGCTCCTCAACGGCGCGAACCAGTACCATCCCGCGTGGTCGACCGCGGCCACCGCTCCGGTCACGACGCGTCCGACGCGCTCCGTCGGCCTCTGAGCTCCCGTGCTCGGTCGGTTCGCTCCTTCGCCCACGGGTGAGGCGCACCCGGGCACGCTGCTCTCGGCGCTGCTCGTCTGGCTCGATGCCCGCTCGCGCGGCGCCCGCGCCCTCCTGCGGATCGAGGACCTCGACATCACACGCGTGCGCCTCGGCTGGAGCGACCAGCTCGTCGAGGCGTGCCGCTGGCTCGGCCTCGACTGGGACGAGGTCGTCATCCAGAGCCGCGAGGCCGACGCGCACGACGAGGCCCTCGACAAGCTCGCCCGCGCCGGCCGCCTCTACCCGTGCGAGTGCTCCCGGGCCCAGCGCTCCGGTGGTCGCCGCGCCCCCGACGGGGGCTGGGCCTACCCGAACACGTGCCGCCCGCGCCCCCTGCCGAGTGGCGGCTGGCGCGCGACGAACGAAGCGCTCCGTGTCCGCCTTCCGGACGACCGCGTCGACCTCGTCGACCTCGGCGGTCTCGACCTCTCGCAGACACCCGCCGTCGACATGGGCGACCCCGTCGTCCGCCGCAAGGATGGCGTCATCGCGTACCACCTCGCGGTCGTCGTCGACGATGGCGCCTCGGGCGTGACCGACGTGGTGCGCGGCCGGGACATCGCGCCGTCGACGGCGACGCAGGTGCTGCTCCAGCGCCTCCTCGGCCTCCCCACCCCGCGGTACCGCCATCACTTCCTCCTGCTCGAGCCGACGGGCGGCGACAAGCTCGCCAAGCTCCACGGCTCGATCCCGTGGTCCCGCCTGCGCCTCCACCACGACGGCCCGATGCTCTGCGGGCTCCTGGCCTACGCCGCCGGCCTGCGCCCCGCGCCGCATCCGATCACGCCGCGCGAGCTCCTCGCCACATTCGACTGGCAGCGCGTCTCGCCCGTCGACCGCATCGCGCGCTGGAACGCCGAGCGCGGCCTCGCGATCGAGTAGTACCTACTCGGGATCGGAGAGCAGCGATCGTCCGTGCTCGTCGAGAATCCCGTCGTAAACGTCGGCGACCGCGATCGGCGACGTCAACGTCGGCAACGTGAACGACTGGCCATCGCGGTACGTATCCGGTAGTCGCCCCCACGCGCCGTCCGCACCGCGCCGGTAGACGCGGATGGTTCGCTCGTCTTGATGGGCCACGACGTACGCCTGCAGGGTCGCGAGCGACGCAAAGTCCTCCCGCTTGTCGCCTTCGTCATCGCCTTCGCTGCTGGGCGACAGCACCTCGATCACCACGGCCGGATTCGTCGCTGCATGGCGATCGTGGGGCGGATACTCCGGCCGACCGCAGATGATGGAGCCATCGCTGTACCGGGCCCGCGTCGTCGCCGCGATCCAGAACTTCTGGTCGGACGTGTAGTAGCGGCACGAATCACTACGGCGGGCCCCGAACAGTTCCGCGAGCCGACCGCCCACCGCATTGTGCTCGACGGAGCCTCCAGCCATCGCGACGATCACGCCGTCGATGAACTCGAGCCGATGAGGAGTATCGGCCTGAACCGACAGGTACTCGCCATACGTCGCCCGTCGCTCCAGTCGCAGCGTGGCCCGCATCGGAGCTAGGTTACCATGCCCTGCCAACGCCGCCCGCGCCGCATTCGACGTCGTCGCAGCTTCGGCGGTTTCACCCACGGTCGAGTAGCTTGTCCGTATGTGGAACACCATCGACGGCAAGCTCACGCGCGAGTGGACCTTCAAGGACTTCAGCGAGGCCTTCGCCTTCATGACGCGCGTCGCGCTCCTCGCCGAGAAGAGCGATCACCACCCCGAATGGTCGAACGTCTACAACAAGCTGACGATCCAGCTCTGGTCGCATGACAAGCAGGCGATCACCGATCGCGATCATGCAATGGCGAAGGCCATCGACGCGCTCGCGTCGTGACGGGCTGCGCACGCCCCACACGGCGATCTCCCGCGTACCGTCCATGGTAGTAGATCGTCGATCTTCAGGGCGTCACGGTCGTGGTGCTCGTCGCGGACGCTCTCCGGCCGCGAGGACAGTGCATAGCTTCACTTTAGACTGTCATGATAGTTTAAAGTTCATGTTTCATCGGTCCGTGCGTCTTCCGCCGCCGGGGACGGAGTCGTTCTTCCTGTGGGGGCCGCGCCAGAGCGGGAAAACCACGCTGCTGCGCGAGACCTACCCGGGGGCGCGCTGGCTCGACCTCCTGAAGTCGGACGAGCTGAGGCGCTATCTCGACCGACCGGAGCTACTGCGCGAAGAGCTCCGCGCAGACCCCGCGCCGCACGTGGTCATCGATGAAGTGCAGAAAGTCCCGGCGCTACTCGACGAGGTGCACTGGCTCATCGAGAACACCCGGACCAGCTTCGCGATGTGCGGTTCGAGTGCACGCAAGCTGAAGCGCGGTGCCGCCAATCTTCTCGGCGGTCGCGCTCTCCGCTACGAGCTGTTCGGCATGACGGCGGCCGAGCTCGGGACCGAGTTCGAGCTCGATCGCGTGCTCAACCGCGGATATCTGCCGCGGATGTACGAGGCCGAGCGGGCGGGTCGCTTGCTCGGGTCGTACGTGGCCGACTACCTTCGCGAGGAGATCGCGGCCGAGGGGCTGGTGAGAAACCTGCCGACCTTTTCGCGCTTCCTGGATGCAGCCGCGCTCTCCGACACGGACCTCGTCAACTTCTCCAACATCGCGCGGGACTGCGGCGTGTCGTCGCCGACGGTTCGATCGTACTTCGAGATCCTCGTCGACACGCTGCTGGGACGATGGCTCCCCGCCTACACCGCACGCCCGAAGCGGCGCGTGATCGGAGCTCCCAAGTTCTTCTTCGCCGACATCGGTGTCGTCAATCAGCTCGCCAAGCGCGGAGCGCTCGCACGGGGCGGCGAGCTCTACGGCAAGGCCCTGGAGAACTGGGTCTGTCACGAGCTCTCGGCCGCGATCGCGTATCGCGAGTCGTCGAGCGAGCTGTCGTACTGGCGGCTCGCGAGCGGGATCGAGGTCGACTTCGTCATCGACCGCGCGCGCATCGCGATCGAGGTCAAGGCGAGCGCCAAGATCACCAGTGATCATCTCAAGGGACTGCGCGCCTTCGCCGTCGATCAGCCGAAGGTGCAGCGTCGACTCGTCGTGTGCCTGGAGACTCGCCGGCGAACGACGGACGACGGTATCGAGATCCTGCCGATCGCCGCGTTCGTGGATGAGCTCGCCTCCGGCGCCCTGTTCGTCTGACCCGGGCTTCGGCTGCCTCGCGTGCATCCGGTCGCCGATGGGGAACGTCAGCGGCTACGCATGGATTGGATTCTCGAGAATGAGCTCCGAGAGACGCTCGCGTGCACGCGTTCGCTTGGTCGTGGCAGCGAGGAACTCGCACCAGGTCAGGCTCCGCAGTGTTTCCGATCAGCGCTGAACGCGGAGCCACGACGACGATAGCAGCCAGACCCGTGAAGTACGGTCGAGTGACGCGTCACAGCCAGCGGCGGAGGCGATACGCGAACCAGCTCATCGCCTTCGTGAACCAGGACAGCTGCTTCCAGCTCTCGAGCGTGTACGGCGTCGAGTTCGCCTGCGTCTGCTCGAAGTGCTTCACGAGCGCGGAACCGACGCCGGGGTCGAGAAACTCGAGGTTGACCTCGAGGTTGTTGAAGCGGGACATCGCGTCGAGGTTGTAGCTGCCGATGGTGGACCACACCCCGTCGACGACGCAGGTCTTCGCGTGGAGCATCGTGCCGCGCCAGCGGAGGGCGGTGATGCCGGCCTTCACGAGCGGGCGCAGCGCGTAGTAGGTCGCCCACTCGATCATGCGGACGTCGGAGTTGCCCGGCACGATCACGCGGATATCGACGCCGCGGTGCTGGGCGCGGATCATGGCGCGCCGTAGGCCGCGATCCGGGAGGAAGTACGCGTTCTCGATGTAGACGTACTTCTTCGCGGCCTTGAGCACGTGGAGGTACGCGCGGCGCGTGTTCGCCCGCTGGCGGCGCAGCATATTCTCGATGACGCGGACGTAGGCGGCCCCCGTGGGCGAGTTGCCGGCGGGCGCGACGGTCGTGGTGGGGGCCTTCACCGGATCGTAGCGAGGGCCGCCGCCCCGCAGCCACGCGCGGCGGAACATGCGCGCAAGGTCGTAGACGACGGGGCCGGTGACGCGGCAGTGCATGTCGTGCCAGCCGACGCCGCCCTCCTCGACGGAGGCGTAGTCGTCGGAGATGTTGAGGCCGCCGGCGAAGGCGACCCGGTTATCGACGACGAGGATCTTGCGGTGGTCGCGGTGCCAGACGCGGAAGCGCCGGCGCCACGGGGCGACGGGATTGAAGACGACCACCTCGCAGCCCGCGGCGCGCAGATCATCGACCCAGGTGTCGGGAAGGCCGAACGAGCCGACGGCGTCGTAGAGGATGCGGACGGCGACGCCAGCGCGGGCGCGTTCGATGAGCACCGCCTTGAAGCGGTCGCCGGTCACGTCCGCGGCGAGGATGTACGTCTCGAGGCAGATCGACTCTCGCGCCGCGGCCAGCGCCTCCAGCATCGCGGGGTACGTCTCGGCGCCGTCGCGCAGGACGGTGACATCGCAGTCGGTGCGCCAGCGCAGGAGCGACCGCGCGTAGGGGCGCATTCCCAGCGGGATCCCGACCTCGATGGCCCGCGACGGCTGGTCGGCGACGGGCTCGGGGATGCCCTGGGAGCGCGCGACGACGGCGTCACGCACACGCCGCTTCCGCTCAGCCCGGGTCTCGGGCGTCGCCGGATCGAGCCGCTCGAGCCTCATGGAATTCTCACCGGTACTCCACGCGCGTGACGGTATAGACGACATCGCCCTTGGGGACCTTCACGGTCACCTCGTCGTCGCAGCGCTTGCCGAGGAGGGCGCGCGCGACGGGCGAGTCCATGGAGATGTAGCCCTTGGGCAGATCGGACTCGTCGGCGCCCACGATGCGGTAGGTCTTCTCCTCGCCCTCGTCGTCCTCGACGGTGACCCAGGCGCCGAAGAACGCGCGGGATGGATCGCTGGGCGGCTCGCTGACGACCTTCACCACGTCGAGGCGCTTGGACAGGAAGCGCACGCGACGGTCGATCTCGCGCAGGCGCTTCTTGCCGTAGATGTACTCGGCGTTCTCGCTGCGATCGCCCTGGGCGGCGGCATCGGCCACCTCCTGGGTCACGCGCGGGCGCTCCTTCGTCCAGAGCTGGTCGAGCTCGTCACGCAGCCGCTTCGCGCCCTCCGGCGTGATGTACGCGGTGCGTTGTTCCTTCGGCTCCTTCGGGTCGGTGGGGCCCACACGGCCTCGCGGCGACACGGCCCCGAGCATATCCGGTATGCTGCGCGACGACACGGCATGGGTATGGACTTCCTGATCGTGTTCGCCTTCCTGCTGGCGAACGGGGTGTTCGCGGGTGCCGAGATCGCGGTGCTGTCGGTGCGCAAGACGCGCCTGCGCGAGTTCATCCGGCGCCGGGACAAGCGGGCCCTCGCGGTGAAGGCGTTGCGCGATCAGCCAGAGCGGTTCCTCGCCACGGTCCAGATCGCGATCACGACGGTTGGCACCGCCGCCGCCGCCTTCGGTGGCGCGCGCCTCGAGCACGCCCTGCGGCCGAAATTCGAGGCGATCGGCCTCGGCCAGACGGCGTCGCTCTTCACCGTCATCTTGATCATCGTGTTCCTCGAGCTCGTCGTCGGCGAGCTGGTGCCGAAGTCGCTCGCGCTGCGGTACTCGGACAAGTACTCGTTCTTCGTCGCGCGGCCCCTGCTGCTGCTGTCCGCGCTCACGCGGCCGCTGGTGTGGCTGCTCACGGTCACGTCGAACCTGTTCCTCCGCTTCTTCGGCGACAAGACGACGTTCACCGAGACGCGCCTCTCGCGAGACGAGCTCCAGCAGCTCGTCGAGGAAGCGGCGAAGACGGGGTCGATCGATCCGCGCGCGAGCGAGATCGCCTCCCGCGCCCTTGGCTTTGGCGAGGTCACGGTCGCCGAGGTGATGGTGCCGCGCACGCGTGTGGTGGCGATTCCGCGCGAGGCGTCACCGCAGGAAGTGCAGCGCATGATCCTCGAGGAGGGGCACAGCCGGATGCCTGTCTTCGAGGGCAGCATCGACAACATCGTCGGCTACATCGTCGCGCGCGACGTGCTCGCCCTCGCGTGGGAGAAGGGCCTCGTGGTGCTGCAAGACATCTTGCGGCCGCCGCACAAGGTGCCCGAGGGAACGCGCGCCCTCGACCTCCTGCGCGAGATGCAGCGCCGCCGCACGCAGATGGCGATCGTCACCGATGAAGCGGGCGGCCTGTCCGGCCTGGTCACGACCGAGGACCTCATCGAGGAGCTGGTCGGCGACATCATGAGCGAGGACGACGTCCCGGAGCAGTTCTTCACCCGCGAGCCGGCCGGGACCATCCTGGTCCAGGGCTGGGCCTCGGTCCGCAAGGCCAACCGCGATTTGCACCTGGACCTACCAGTCGGCAAAGACCGCACGACCATCGCCGGCCTCTGCATGTCGCTCGCGCAGGCCATTCCGCAGGCCGGCGAGCGCCTGACCACCGATAACGGCACGATCATCGAGGTGATCGAGGCCTCGCCGCGCCGCGTCCGCCGGGTCCGGGTCCACCCCGTGCGGTCGGACGATGGTGGGGAAGACGTGCCCGATAGCGCCGACGGGGGGTAGTCGGTGCCCGACCGCCCGCGGTAACATTTGAAGCATGACGGTCATCGCACGCGACGCTGTCGCGTCCGACCACCTCGTGTACTGCTGGCCGTTCCCGATTGGGCCGGAGTGCGAGGTGACGTGCGGTGATGAAGAACAGGTCGTCATGTGTCCCGCGTGGACCGTCGGTGATCGCCTCGGTCCCGGTCACCACGTCTGGCGCACGCCCGACCCGACGCGCGCGGTCGGCGCCTTCTTCGTCCTGACCTCGGCCGTCGAGGCGTCGTTCGACCTCTCGACGCTGTTCATGATCCCGCAGACGGGGCAGCCGGTGCGGCTACGGGCCGTCGGCTCGATCCAGGTGCGGTGCGCCGATCCGGGGCTACTCGTCGCGCAGTTCGTCGGGCTCCCGTTCGATTCGGTGAACGACGGCGTGCTGCGGTCGGTCGCGCGCAGCGTCGAGCGCATGCTGGCCCGCCTGCTCACGCGCCGCGTCGTCATGGCCGGCACGCCGCTCGCGGCCACCGACCCGGGGCAGCTCGCGAGCATCGTCGAGGAGCTCATCGCCTACAACCCGACGGCCGGTGCGGTCTTCGGGATCGAGATGATCCGCATGGGGTACCTGGCCATCGCCGCCGACGATGGCTCCACGCCCATGCTGCACATGCCGGCCGCCCCCGACGCGAGCGCCGCCGAGGTGCCACGGGCCCGGGCGCGAACCCACGCCGAGCCCACGCTGCCGCCCCCCATCACGTCGGGCGCCTCCGGCGTGATCGTCGATGACTCCGCGACGGAAGTCCCCGAGAAACCGATCACGGCCCCGGGGCCCGCCGTCGCGCCGCCGCGCGTGAAGAGCCCGCTGCTCGAGACCGTGCGCGGTCACGCGCCGGCCAAGGCCACGCCGGACGCGCCGACGCCCCCACCGCAGCTGGCGTCGGTGCCCGAGGCCCCCGTGCCTCCCCGTCCCGCGCCCTCCACGCGACCGCCGAACCCCGCGTCGGCGTCAGGAGAGATCGTGATCCGGGCCAAGGCGCGCGCCGAGCCCCGCGTCGCGGGTGAGATCGCCGTGCCACGCACCGAGGACGAGACGCAGCCGCTGCAGCCCGTGAAGAAGACGGCGCACGCCTCGAAGCCGGCGTCCAACGAACCCCGCGGCGCGATCATCGGCATCGGCATGGCCGCCATCGGAGGGACCCAGGCCTCGGGTGAGATCGGTCCCAAGGTGCCCGTGGGCGGGCGCGTCCTCGTGCCCGGGCCGAACGGCCTGATGCAATCGGCGACCGTGCGCCAGATGGTGTCGGGCTACTACGAGCTCGAGATCGGCTCGTCGGGCGAGACGATGTGGGTGCCGCTGTCGGGCGTCGTCCCCGAGTAGCCGATCCCGAGGCGCGCGTAGCTCGCGACGCGGTCCGCGGCGATGTCGTCGAGCGTCGCGAGGATCGCGGCCTGGTCGACGACCACGCGACGATGGTTGGTCTCGGCGATCTCGTCGGCGAAGTCGCCGCGCGGGCCCTCCGACGTGCCGGCGAGGATGGCCAGCTGCTCCTCGCGATCGATGACGTGAGTCTGACCGCGAACGGCCTCGAGCAAGGAGAGCGGGACGAGCTGGAGCAACGCATCCGGCGAGCGCCGCAGGAACGGGACGAGGCGCCCCGGCGACTCCAGATCGAGGGGGGCGTGCGGATGGAAGTCGGCGATGCCGACGCGTGGTGACGTGATCGCGTCCGACACGGCGTCGCGCAGCGCCCGCAGCTCGCGCCCCGACGGGAAGAGCTCGGGCACGACGAGCATCGCGACGCGGGTCGAGGGCTTGGCGAGGGCGCGCTTGGCGGCGGCGATCAGGTCCTCGGGCGTCGGCTGCCCGAACAGGATCTCGACGGCGACCTCGCCCTTCTCGCGCGCCGACCGCGCCCACGGACAGAGGTCATAGCGCTCCACGATCTCGATCATGTAGCGATCGAGAATCCGCCGGACCTCGGCGGCCTTTACCGTGGGCATACTGCCCAGTCTATAGGACGACGGTGGGGGCGCAGGTCGACACGCCCGCACCAACGATCGTCCGACCGGGCGCCGGGGTCATGGACTCGATGGCCCCCGTCGTGCCGTCGACCTGGTAGACCGTCGAGCTCGTCTCGGTGGGCCGCTGGAGGAACACCCAGTAGTCACCACCCCAGTGAGCGAACGCATACCCCGACTGGTTGCCGGCCAGCTGGGGCACGGTGAAGGCCTGTGCGACGGTGCCATTGGTCTTGTCAAAGCGCACGACGCGGGCGGTGCTGACCTCGGGCATGAAGCCCCAGAGCTCGGCGTTGCCGTTGCCGGTCATCTCGGGAAGCGCCGGCTGCGAGCCGATGACCGTCGCGGCCATCGTATTCGGATCGACACGCGCGAGCGTGAAGGTGCTCTGCGTCTGCGTCGTGCCCCCCCCGATGTAGAGCGACTCGGCGTCGCTGCCGACGGCGTCGGTGGAGAAGCCCATGCCGAAGAGCCGGAGGCCATTCGGCGAGCTCCAGGGGAGCTTCGTGCAGCCAAAGCCGTTGTTCACCTCGACGACCATGAGCTCGCCCGACGTGTAGAGCACCCACGCCCGCCCCTGCCGGTCGACGCTCATCGAGAACGGCGACGCCCCGGCCATGACGGCGCAGGTGGTGAGCGAGCCGAGGTCGGTGAACGCCTTGGTCATCGGGTTGAACTGCGTGATGCGCGAGCCGAACTGGTCGATGACGTAGACGAGCTCGGTGCCCATGCCGCAGCCATCGTCGATGGCGGCATCGATCGTGGCGTCGTCGCTGCCGTCGCCGTCCGCATCACCGTCGCCGCCATCGCCGTCCGAGCCCCGCGGTTCAGGACCACACGCCGCCACGAGCGCGAGCGCGACCACCCAGATTCCCTGCCTCATCACGTCGACCGATATCACGGCTCCTGGCCAGCTCGAGCGAGAAGCCCAGGCGCCAGTGCCGTTTGCGCGCGATGCGCACGGCGTCGCTCGATCCGGGCAGCAACCAGGTCCGGGTGACCGTGTCATAACGACCAGGTGCGGGCGCTGATCCTCGTCGGGGTGTGTCTGAGCGGACCGGCGGTCGCGAGTCCGCTCACGGACGCCCTGAAGACCCACTCCGCGGCCGACGTGACCGCGCTGCGGGCCCAGCTCACCGACCCGGCGGCGCGCTGCACGCTCGGTGCGGTCTACGCCGTACGCGATGATCTTTCGCGGGCCGCGCTCTACCTCGATGGCTGCCTGAGCGCCGACCTACCCGACGACGTGGGGCCCGAGATCCGGAAGCACGCGCGCGGGATCACGAAGCGACTGGCCAGCGCCAACCTCACCGAGCTCGCGATCAGCACCACGCCCGAGGGCATGACGATCACCCTGCCCGCGCTCGCCGACGAGGCCATGCCGTCGCCGGTAAGGGTGTGGGTGAAGCCCGGCCCGCACACGATCACCGCCACCGACGGCGACTTCGTGATGTCGACGAGCGTCGTCGCGGAGGCCGGCAAGCGCGCGCCCGTGTTCATGGTCGCACCGCCGAAGCAGGTCGAGACGGAGCCCGGCGTCACCTCGGTCGACTTCACCGAGGAGACCGCGATCGAGAAGCAGACGGAGGGTCCTCCACCCGCCATCAAGCATCCATCGCTGATCCGCGGCAAGTACGCCGGCGCCAGCGGCGGCCCGACGGGGGACGAGATCGCCGACCCCCTCGCGGGGCGGGTAACGCGGGGCCGCGCGCGGCCGAACTGGCTCGGCGTGCGCATCGGCGGCGGCATCACGGTGCTGGGCGACACCGATGCGCAAGCGGGCGGAGCGATCGCGGCGGCGGGACGCTTCGGCCTGGCAGGCCCGTGGTTCGTCGCGGCCCGCGCGGACTACTCGAAGCGCGCCGTGAACCTGCTCGGCGCCGCGGCGGGCATCGGCGTCTCGCTCCGGCGCACGGAGGCCCTCGACGTGGCGGCCATCGCGCAGCTGCGCGGCGAGCTCCGGCTCGGCGACGTGATGGAGCGCTTCGGCGCGGGCGTGACAGCCGGCCTGGAGCTGGCCCCGCTCGCGACGCCGATCACCGTCGGGGTGCGAGCCGAGCAGGGCGTATCGACGCTCGCGGACCGCGCCTTCTTCGTCGAAGTCGGCCTCGACTGGCGATAGGGACATCAATGGGGTCGGACCCCATTGATGTTCCGACGGTCTCGTCGCTAGATCCTGAGCATGAACATGCGGTGGATGGTTGCTCTGATCCTGGCGGCTGGCTGCGGCGGCGGCGCCAAGACGAATCCCGTGCCGGTGACGCCCATCGAGACGACGAAGCCGGACCCGGCGCCCAAGCCGCCGGCGTCGCTCTACGAGCGTCTGGGTGGCGAGCCGGCGGTGACGGCGGTCGTCGACGACTTCGTGAATCGCGCGGCGGTGGATCCGCGGATCCAGGATCGGTTCTTCAACTCGGATGTGCCGAACCTGAAGCGCTTGCTCGCGGAGTTCGTCTGCTACGCGGGCGGCGGCGGGTGCAAGTACACCGGGCGCTCGATGGAGACGAGCCACGCAGGCATGCAGCTCGTCGAGGAGGAGTTCAATGCGCTCGTCGATGCGATCGTCGCCTCGCTCGTGCAGTTCAAGGTGCCCGAGAAGGAGAAGGCCGAGCTGCTCGGCGCCCTCGGCCCGCTCGCGCCGACCATGGTGGTGCCCAAGGGCACCCTGAAGCCGATCGATCCGGACCAGCTCGACAAGGTCCAGCTCCTCGCGGCCAAGGTGAAGGACCCCGAGGCGAAGCGCCTGCTCGACCGGGCGGTGATCGCCGGCGAGCGCGGTCAGATCAATTATGCCGAGCAGCTGTTCTCGCGCGCGGAGCTGATCACGGGACCGAAGGAGGTCTCGTCGATCGCCGCGGTGTTCCGCGCCGGGGCGCCCCAGCGGATCACGACGGCCGTGAAGACCGTGCCCGCGGACAGCGAGCCGCAGCCGCAGGTCGTCGGTGGATCCGAGGCGGATGAACCCGATGCGAAGCCGGCGAAGGGCTCGCTCGCCGGCAAGCTCGTCGGATCCGCCGGCAGCAAGATGGGCGTCGTGATGCTCTACCCGACGAAGGGCGGCAAGAAGCGCAAGGCGAAGCAGCGCGTCATCGAGCAGCGCGGACGTCAGTTCGCGCCGGCCCTGATGGCCGTGCCCGTCGGCTCGACCCTGTCGTTCCCGAACATGGACGGCGTCTATCACAACGTGTTTTCGGTCTCGAAGGCGAAGTCGTTCGACCTCGGCCTCTACAAGCAGGGCGAGACCCGCGAAGTGAAGGTGGACAAGGCGGGCATCGTGCGCCTCGGCTGCAACATCCACGCGAACATGGCGTCGTACATCGTCGTCGTCGATGCGCCCCACTACGTCGTCGCTCAGGATGGCGCGTTCGCGTTCAAGAGCCTCGCGCCGGGCAAGTACAAGGTGAAGGCGTATCTCGAGGGCGCGAATGACCCGGTCGAGAGCACCGTCGAGATCAAGGAAGGCGAGAACAGCCTCGACGTCGACGTGAGTGGTGCCGCCCCCGCGGGCGGGCTACCCGACAAGTTCGGCAACCCGCGCTAGGAGCGCGAGCTACCCCGCTCGGCGGTACGTGCTCGAGCGAGCGCTGTCGCTACGGTTTCTCCGCCGTACACCCTGATTCCACGGGCATGCAGGCTGCAACTCGTGGCCGGGATGTCGATCGCACAGAAGGCGGCCAAGGGAGCCCTCTGGACGATCGTGTCGTCGATGGGTGGACGCACGATCGGCGTCGTCGGCACGCTCGTGATGACGCGCTTCCTGCGCGCCGACGAGATCGGTGCCGTGGCGGCCGCCACCGTCCTCGCGATGACCGCGAACTGGGTGACGATCTGGGGCTTCGGTCAGTACGCCGTCGTGAAGGGCCGCGGACCCGACGCGAAGGAAGTCACCTGGCACGCGACCGTCTTCTACGTCGCGCTCGGCGCGCTCTCCCTCGGCGCGATGGCCCTGCTCGCGACGCCGATCGCCGCGAGCCTCGCGACCCCCGAGGCCGCCCTGTACATCCCCGGCATGGCGCTGGCGATCTTCATTCGCCGGCTCGGTGCGATGCCGGAGCGCGTGCTCACGCGGGCCCTCAACTTCCGCGCGTCGGGCCTGTCGCTCGCGTTCGGAGAGATCGCCTACACGATCATCGCCGTCGGGCTCGCCGCACTCGGCTGGGGGCCGATGGCGATCGTCGTCGCGAACATCGTGCAGTCGATCGTGATGCTCGGCATCCTCGTGGCCGCCGCCGGCCTCGCGGACTGGACCACGCCACACCGCCTCCGTAAGGCGCGCATCGTCGAGATGTTGAAGTTCGGCGTGCCGCTCGGCGTGCAGAACATGGCGAACATGGCGTCGCGCTACTGGGACAAGCTGGCCATCACGTACTTCTTCGGCACGACCGCGACTGGCACGTACAACCTCGCCTACAACCTCGCCGACGTCCCCGCGATCCAGGTCGGCGAGCAGATCGCGCTCGTGCTCATGCCGTCGCTGGCCGAGCTACCACCGGAGCGTCGCCCACGTGCGCTGGAGCGATCCACCGCGCTCTTGAGCCTGATCATCTTCCCGCTCGCGACGGGCCTTGGCTTCGTCGCCACCCCGCTCATCGCGTTGCTCTTGCCGAACAACGAGTGGCAGGAGGTCGCGCCGCTGCTCGCCGTCCTCGCATGTCTGTCGATCTTCCGCCCCGTCACGTGGGTGCTCTCGGCGTACCTCGAATCCGAATCGAAGACCGGCCGCCTCATGTTCCTCGAGCTCGGCAAGCTCGTGGTGCTGCTCGCGGGCATCGCCGCGCTGAAGAGCTTTGGCGTCGTCATCGCGGCCAGCGCGGTCGGCATCGCGTTCGGTCTCACCGCGATCGCGGGTGTCGCGATGACGGCCCGCAACGGAGTCTCGCCATCCCGCCTCGCCATCGGTTTCATCCAGCCGCTCGCCGCGTGCGCCGTGATGGGAGCGGCGGTGTGGACCGTCGACCACGCGCTCGGCGAAGCGCCCCCCGCCCTCGAGCTGCCGGTGATGATCGTGACCGGCGCGGTTGCCTACGTCGGCGCGGCGCTCGTCATCTGCCGGGCGGCCGCGCGCGACCTCCTCCAGCTCGTCAAACAGGCCCTGCGCCGCCAGCCTGCTTCGATCTGAAGCACCTGCTCCGTCGCGCACCATCGAGGCGTGTGCAACTTCAGGTAGTTAGGCTGGCACTGCGGGTGCTCTATGTCTCCTCGCTTCGGCAAGGAGGTCCCTGATGTCTGACCTTTCGGTTCGCTTCTTCGGCGTTCGTGGCTCGATCCCGGTTCCGGGCAGCGAGTTCACCGCGGGCGGCAACACGTCGTGTCTCGAGGTGTGTGCCGGCGATACGCGCATCATCCTCGACGCGGGCTCCGGCCTGCGGGTGCTCGGGAACGAGCGCATGGCGAAGGGACCGCGCCATTCGACGATCCTGCTCTCCCACCTGCACTGGGACCACGTCTGCGGTCTGCCGTTCTTCACGCCGATCTACGTCCCGGGCCACCGCGTCGAGATCGCGACCGGACCCAACGGCGTGATGCCGGTCGAGGCCGCGATCCAGTCGCTCTTCAAGGCGCCGTTCTTTCCCGTCGACTACTCGCAGCTCGGCGGCACGCTCACGACGCGCGAGCTCCGCGCGAACGACCGCTTCGAGATCGGAGACATCACGATCACGATGGCCAAGCTCAATCACCCCGATCCCGTCTACGGCTATCGCCTCGAGCATGCGGGCCAATCGATCGTCTACGCGACGGACACCGAGCACTACTCGTGCGTCGACCCAACGCTCAAGAAGCTCGCCGCGGGCGCGGATATCCTGATCTACGACTCGCAGTACACGCCCGAGGAGTATCCGAGCAAGGTCGGCTGGGGGCACTCCACGTGGCAGGCGGGGGCCGAACTCGCGAAGGCCGCAGGGGTCCCGCAGCTCGTCCTGTTTCACCACGATCCGGGCCGGACCGACGGCGAGCTCGAGCGTATCGAGCGGGCCGCGCGGACCTACCTGCCGGGAGCCGTCGCGGCACGTGAAGGTATGGTCCTGTGGGCCCGCGATGCGGAGCGGGCCGCCACCGCCGCTTGATGACGGGTATGCTCAGAGCTCGCCGCGAAACGGCGCCGTACATGAGCGAGCACGAGCAGCGCTTCGAGCTACTCGCCGACCTCGGCGCGATGATCGCCGGGGAGGTGGAGCTCGACGATCTGCTCGCGACGTTCGCCGGCCGCGTCGCGCGCGCCCTCGGCGCGGACCGCGCCACCCTGTGGCTCATCGACGGCGCCACCGGCGAGATCCGCTCGCGCGTCGCCACTCTCCCCGAGGTCCCCGAGCTGCGCATGCCGCCGGGGGCCGGCCTCGTCGGTCACGCCGCCACCACGGGCGAGCTCGTCAACATCCGCGACGTCGCCGGCGATCCGCGCTGGGCGGGCCACGTCGCCGAGCGCCTCGGGTATCAGGTCGCCTCGATGCTCGCGGTGCCGATCGTGCGGCGCGGGCACGTGCGTGGCGTCCTCCAGGTGCTCAACAAGCACGCGGGCGCGTTCACCGAGCACGACGAGCAGTTCGTCCGTCGCCTCGGCGAGCAGATCGGGCGCGCCCTCGACTACACGACCCTCCGCGGCGACGACGCCCAGCGCGGCCTCGCCCTGCGCGGCCGCTTCAACCACGTCATCGGCACCTCGCCGGCGATGGCCGCCGTCTACGAGCAGATCGTGCGCGCCGCCCAGACCGACGCGACGGTCCTCCTCCACGGCGAGACCGGCACCGGCAAGGGCCTGCTCGCCCGCGCCATCCACGTGAACAGCGGCCGGCGCGATGGCCCGATCATCCACGTCGACTGCACCACCCTCCCCGACGCCCTCGTCGAGTCCGAGCTCTTCGGTCACGAGCGCGGCGCCTACACCGGCGCCGACAGCCGCGTCATCGGCAAGGTCGAAGCGGCCCACGGCGGCACCCTGTTCCTCGACGAGATCGGCGAGCTCCCCCTCCTCTTGCAGGCGAAGCTCCTCCGCTTCGTCCAGGAGCGCAACTTCGAACGCGTCGGTGGCCGCGAGACCCTCAGCGCCGACGTCCGCATCGTCGCCGCCACGAACCGCGACCTCGCTGCGATGGCCGCCGCCGGTCAGTTCCGCAGCGACCTCTACTTCCGTCTGCGCGTCGTCGAGATCGAGATCCCTCCGCTCCGCGATCGCGGCGGTGACGACATCGTCGACCTCGCCTCGCACTTCGTCGATCAGATGGCGCGGCGCTATCGCAAGGGCCCCTTGCGCCTCGCCGATGCCGCCAAGCCCGCCCTCATGGCGTACGCGTGGCCCGGCAACGTCCGCGAGCTCGAGAACACGATCGAGCGCGCCGTCGTCATGGCCCCCGGCCCGCTCATCCACGAGAAGGACCTGCGCCTCGAGCCGCGGCGCACCACCGGCAGCATGCCCGCCATCACGCCCAGCGATTCGATGCTCTCCATGCCCGCGTTCCCTGCCGCATCGACCACCGACATCACCCTGCCCGGCAACCTGCCGCTCGAGGAAGCGGAGCGGCGCTACGCCCTCGCCGTCCTCGACCGCGAAGGCGGCAACCAGTCGGCCGCGGCCCGCGCGCTGAACATCTCGCGCAACCGCCTCGCGCGCCTCCTCAAGCCTGGCTAGCGCCCGAGCCAGGCAGCGCGACCCAGCAGCGTTGCCGCGCCTCGACGCGGCGTAACTCGTTGGAGCACCGCCTGTGGCTCGGCTGATCGAGCCCGTGATCTCTTCGTGCCGCCAACGGCGAAGTGATGGGGCCGTTCTGTAGGAAACTGACCGGCCATGCCGATGCTCGATCTGGGGGACACGCGCCTCTACTACGAAGACACGGGCCCCGGCTCGACCGGCGAGACCATCGTCTGGAGCCACGGCCTCCTGTGGAGCACCGCCCTCTTCGCCCCGCAGATCGCCGCCCTGCGCGATCGCTACCGCTGCATCGCCTGGGACCACCGCGGGCAGGGCAAGTCCGCCGCAGACGGCCGCCACCACATCGGCATCGAGCTCGTCACCGGCGACGCCGTGCGACTCATCGAGCGGCTCGCCCCCGGGCCGGTCCACTTCGTCGGCCTCTCGATGGGCGGGTTCGTCGGCATGCGCATCGCCGCGCGGCGTCCGGATCTCGTGACGTCGCTCCTCCTCCTCGAGACGTCGTCGGAGCCCGAGCCCGCCGAGAACGTGCCGCGCTACCGGCTGCTCTCGAAGATCTCGCGCGTCGTCCCGCTCAGCTGGCTGGCGTCCCGCATCGGGCCGATCATGCTCGGGGCGTCCTTCCGCAGCGATCCGGCGCGCACGGCGGAGGTGACGGCCGCCATCGCCGTCATGACCTCGCGCAGTGACGTCTGGCGTGCGGTCGCGGGGGTCGTCGATCGTCCGGGCGTCACGCACGAGCTCTCCCGCATCACCTGCCCGACCCTCGTGGTCGTCGGCGAGGAGGACACCGCCACCGTGCCCGCCAAGGCCGAGCTGATCGCCCGCCACATCAAGGGCTCCACCCTCGTCCGCATCCCGAAGGCCGGCCACTCGTCATCGATCGAGGAGCCCGCCGCCGTCACCGCGGCGATCGCAGACTTCCTCGCCACGGGCGCACGATCACCAGCAGCATGACCGCCAGCGCCGCCGCGCCCGCCCCGAACCAGAACGGGGCCGCGGGGTCGACACGATCCCAGAGCAGGCCGGCCACGACGCTGCTCGCGAGCGTCACCAGGCCCTGGCCCATGTAGAAGATGCCGAGCGCGAAGCCCCGGCGGGCGCGTGGGATGTGGTCGACGAGGAGTGCCTTGCCGACGCCGTCGGTGATCGCGAGCTGCACGCCGTAGAGCGCCAGCAGCGGCCAGATCGCGACCGCGCCCGTGCACGCGAGGGCGCCGTAGACGACGGCGTAGATGACCCAGCCGACGCCGATCATCCGCCAGCGGCCGACGCGATCGCTGAGCACGCCCGCCGGGTACGAGCCCAGCATGTAGACGGTGCTCATGAGCGCGTAGAGCAAGACGATCTCCCACGGGGACAGGCCGACGTTCGCGGCGCGCAGCAACAGGAACGCATCGCTGCTGTTGGCGAGCGTGAACACGAGCAAGAGCGCCATGACGACCCAGAAGCCGCGCGTCAGCGGCTCGTCAGCGGACGCCGGCGTGGCCGCTTCCTCATGCACGGGTTCGCGTAACCGCGCCGTGAACGCGAGCGCCACGATGCCCATCACCGCTGCGACGGCGAATACGGTCCGGAACGCGCTCGCCGTCCGCTCCGTCGTCGCGCCTTCTGTCGGGCGCCCCGTGAACCACCACAGGAGCCCGGCCGCGAGCAGCACGCCCACCACCGCGCCCGCGCTGTCCATCGCGCGATGCAGGCCGAACGCGCGCCCGCGATCCGCCGGATCGGTGACGTCGGCGATCAGCGCATCGCGCGGGCCCGACCGGATGCCCTTGCCGATCCGATCTACGACGCGGCCCGCGAGCACCATCGGCCACGCGACCGCGAGGGCGAGCAGCGTCTTGCCGACGAGCGGCAGTCCGTACCCCCACTGCACGTATGGCACGCGCCGCCGGATGCGATCGCTGTGCAGCCCCGCCCACGCGGTGAGCCCCGCCACCGTTGCCTGCGCGAGTCCCTCGATCCAGCCCAGCGACGTCGCCGACGCGCCCAGCACGGCCACCGTGAACAGCGGCAGCAGCGGGTACACCATCTCGCTCGAGACGTCGTTGAAGAACGACACCCAGCCGAGGGCCACGACCTCGCGACGGAGCCGCGCCATGGGACAGGTCTAGACCGGATCGGCGGCCGCGGCACCGCCGACGCGGCCCCATCGCATCACCCATCCGGAAGTAGCGGGCGATCCGGTAACCGGGTAGCGTGTCCCCGATGAGGCGCATGGCATTCGCGCTGCTGGCGATCGCGCTCGCGGCCACTCAAGCCCGGGCCGACGACGAGGAGGCCACCGAGGAGGCCACCGAGGGCGAGCCCGAGGAGATCGAGGATCTGTCGAACCCGATCGCCCGCGGGACCGAAAAGGGCTCGATCGGGCTCGGGATCATCCTCGGCGAGCCCACGGGGATCACCGCCCGGCTCTACCTGACGGACGATCAGGCGATCCAGGCCGCCGTCGGCTCGGCGTTCTTTGGCGGCGGACTCCAGATCCACGCCGACTACGTCTTCCACCCCTACATCCTGCAGACGCGCGACACGTTCGTGATCGCGACGTACATCGGACCCGGCGCGCGCGTGATCCAGTATCTCGACGGTCGCGACGACGCGAACGATCAGGGCTACCTGGCGCTCGGGGCGCGGGTGGTCGGAGGGCTCCTGTTCGACTTCCAGATCCCGCTCGATGCCTTCGTCGAGGTCGCGGGCGTCCTCGAGTATGGCTTCGCCGACGGAAAGGGCATCGGGGCCGCGCTCAACGCAGGTGCGGGAGCACGCTACTACTTCTGACAATTCTGCTAAGAACGGCCCTCGTGGCGACGAAGGACAAGGACTCAGCGGCGCGGGGGGATCGGAGCAAGCGGCTCCTCGATCTCGTCATGATCCTGCTCGGCGCCCGCGTCCCGGTGACCTACCGCGAGATTCGCGAGCAGTTCCCCGGCTACCAGACGACGAACACCGAGGCTGGCTTGCGGGCCTTCGAGCGCGACAAGGCCGACCTGCTCGACCTCGGGGTACCGATCCGCTACATCACCCCCGAGGAGGACGACTCCCTCGAGGATGGTGGCTACATCATCGACCTCAAGCGCTTCAAGATGCCCGAGGTGCGGCTGACCCCCGACGAGGTCAGCGCACTCGTGCTCGCGGCGTCGGTCGCGCATGCGATGCCCGGCGGGACGTATCCGAAGATCGTCGACCTCGCGCTGAAGAAGCTCGCCTTCGATCTGCCCGAGCTGCCCGACACGCCGACGGAGTTTCCGCGGCCCGCGCCCGTGCTCGTGCACTTCCCCGAGCGCGCCACGCTCCGCGCCGGCGGCGAGGACCTCGGCGAGATCTACGCCACGCTGGAAGGCGCGACCCGCCTCCGCAAGCGCGTCACGCTCACCTACCAGGCAGCGGCCACGGGCATGGTCAGCAAGCGGGATCTCGATCCGTACGCCCTGGTCTATCGCGAGGGGGCCTGGCTCGTCGTCGGGTGGTGTCACCTGCGCCACGAGGTCCGCTCGTTCCGGGTCGATCGCATTCGCGAGGCCGTGCAGGCGCCCAAGCCGAAGTCGCCTGACTTCGAGCGCCCCGCCGACTTCGACGTGAAGGCCTACGCGCAGCGTTCGCCGTGGACGTTCACCACGGATCCGCCCGAGGAAGTGAAGCTCGCGCTGACGGCCGATGCGGCCGAGGTGGGCAACGAAGACTTCGGCACCGCGGCGGTGAAGGCGAGCACACCCGAGGGCATGACGGTCACCTTCGACTGCACGAACCTCGAGTTCGCCGCCACGCGCGTCCTCGCCGCGAAGGGCGCGATCAAGGTCCTGCGCGGTGACCGGCTGAAGCAGCGCATCGCCGCCGAGCTCGACGCGATCGGAGCGTTCTATGCGTGACGTCGCCCAGAAGCTCCGCCGCCTGCTCTACATCGTGCCGTACGTCGCGAAGTATCCCGACGGCGTCCCCGTGGAGCAGCTCGCGAAGATGCTGGGCACCGAGCGCGACGAGCTCCTGGCCGATCTCGAGCTGCTCTCGCAGGTCGGTCCGCCCGACGGTGACCCGGGTGAATACCTGCTCGTCTCCGTCGACGAGGGCCGCGTGTTCGTCGACCTCGCGCACCGCCTGACGCGCCCCTTGCGGCTCACGCCCGCCGAGGGCTGCTCGCTCCTGCTCGGCATCCGCGCCATGCGCGAGAGTGGCATCGCCCCCTTCGACGCGGCGATGGAGTCGGCCGAGACCAAGCTCCTGAAGGCCCTCGGCCGCGACGCCACCGAGGCGCAGTCGCTCGCCACGAGCACCGTCGTCGCGGGCGACACCGTGGTCACCGCGCACCTGCGCGAGCTCGTCACGGCGGCGCGTCGCAAGGAGCGGGTCGAGATCGACTACTCCGCCGTCTCGCGCGGCAAGGCCGAGACGCGGCCCGTCGACCCCTACGGCATCGTCCACCACGCGGGCGAGTGGTACGTCGTCGGCTACTGCCACAAGCGTGGCGACGTCCGCACGTTCCGCATCGATCGCATCGCCGCCCTCCGCACCGGCGGCGAGCGCTTCGAGACGCCCGCGGACTTCGACCTCGAGGCCTACCGCCGCGAGCGCCTCTACGTCCCGTCGGCCGACTCGGTCACGGTCCGCGTCCAGCTGGCGCCGCTCGCCGTCACGCGCATCGGCGTGAACTGGCCTGTCGGCGAGGTCACGATGGCCGACGACGGCTCCGCCGAGCTCCTCGTCGACTGCGACGGCTTCGAATGGGTGACGAGCTGGGTCCTGGGCCTCGGTCGCCACGCCGCGATCCTGGGCCCCGAGGAGGCCCGCGTCGCCATGCGCGATCGCCTGGCCCGCCTCCGCTCCGAGAACCAGACCTAGGAGCCTGTAGGTCGTAAGCCGTCGGCGGCGGCGCCGGGTGACTTGAGTCCCCCAGGGGACGGCCCGTCATACGGTTGCGGCGAGTTGGGGCGGCGAAGGACGAAGCGCCCGCCAGAGCTTGAGCAGGTTGTGCGTGGCGCAGATCAGCAGCCACTCGCATCGGTTCTTCCAGATGCCTCGAAAT
>JALHPV010000021.1 GCA_022842285.1 Kofleriaceae bacterium | reverse complement strand
GGCTTCGTCATCGTCCTCGCCGTCGGCCTCTTCGTCTTCGTCGTCGCCGTCGTCCTCGTCATCCTCCTCCTCTTCATCATCGTCGTCCGCGCGCGGCGCGAAGGTCAGAGGGAGGTACTCGGGCTCGGAAGTGAGATGACTCTGCATGGTCGGAAGTCCTGATCAATTCTAAGCATGTTGCTCGCCGGGCCTGTCAACTCGGACCACGTGCTTTGCACATGCTAGAAGCCATTCGTGCACAGCAAGCTTGTGATCGCGACGATCATCGCGATCGCGATCGTCCCGCGCGTCGCGGGCGCTCAGGCTTCGAGCTGGAACGCGACGGTCAACGGGCAGACTGCGGTCACCGACAACGTGTTCGCTGCGCCCACCGATGGCAACCGGGAACTGGACATCTTTTTCCAGATCCGCCCGGGCATCCTGTTCACCCGTGGCTCCCCGCGCCTCCTCCATGACGTCAGCGCGGACGCCGAGATCCTCCACTACGCCCTGAACAGCAAGTTCCCGTCCGTCAACGGGCGCGCCAACTGGCGCATGCTGGCCATCCTCGGGCAGGGGACGCAGATGTACACGAGCGTCGGCGGCGGTACCGGCCAGCTGGTCGCGCTCGGCTCCCAGTCGACCCCGGACGAGTCCCTCCTCACCCTGCAGCCCGTCGGCCGCGTGACCATCAAGCAGGCCGACGCGCAGGAGTACCTCTCCCACGTCGTCAACCGCGACCTCCGCCTCTCGCAGTCCCTCTTCGCCCGCTTCGACGAGAGCAACGATCGCGGGTCCGAGCGCTCCACCGCGGACATGACGTTCGGGGACACGATCCTCTCCTCGGCCGAGGCCGGTTTCTCGCTCGGCATCGAGCGGTCATTTCGCCGCGATTCGGTCTCGCTCGAGCTCGGCGGCTCCGTCCAGCGCTTCGAGCGAGACGCGCCCCCCGAGGCCATCCAGGGCCCCCGCCTCGATCGCCAGGTCGCCCCGCGCCTTCGCGTCCAGTGGCGCCACGACCTGACCCGCCGTCGGAGCTTCACCGCCGATGCGGGCGTCGTCGCCATCCTCCCCTTCGGCGCCGACCCCGACAACCCTGACGAGCAGCGCGAGAACGGCCTCTTCCCCATCGCCGGCGCCCAGGTCAACTTCTTCCAGAACTGGGGCCGCGCCGCCGTCGCCGCCCGGCGTGACGTGACCCCCTCGCAGTTCATCGCCGAGAACACCATCAACGACAGCCTCATCGGATCCGCCGCCGTCCCGCTCGTCTGGATCGACAACAGCTCCCTCCGTCAGCCGAAGTACACGGCCGTGGGCCTCGTCGCCTTCCAGCGGACCCGCATCATCGACTCCGCGACCTCCGATCTCCGGTCGTCGATCTACGCCGGCCGCGTCGATCTCGGCATCACCTACCAGCCCGACCCTGGCTCGGGGCTCTCCTACGGGTTGCGCTACGAGCTCATCGTCCAGAGTGGCGACGCCGACGCTGTCATGGCCGTCACCGGCTTCTTCCGCAACACGCTCTACGCCACGTTCACATACCGCTACCCGGAGCGCGTGCTCGCGCGTGTGCCGAAGCGGAAGCCGGGGCAGGGCGTGCGCGCCGATCGCAAGGACCTGGTGCCGTTCGGCGCCGAGCCGATCATCCCCGATCTCATCGAGACCGAAGGCACCGACGCCGAAGACGAGCGATAGCTACTCGACGACGATCTCCGCGGGGGGCACGCCGCCGAAGCTCGTGTTCCAGCCCAGCGCGTAGCCGCTCACATCGCACAGCATGATCCGCGCGCCGATGGCCAGCGCATCGGGCTCGACGGTCCATTCGCCGAGAACATCCTCCTCGAAGCACGTCGGGCCGACGACGAGCGTCTTCACCCCCGAGCCGGGATGCGGCGCGCGGGCGACGAGCTCGATCGGGCTCCAGCGCAGGTGGCAGATGCGCGAGAGGTCGCTGACCCGCAGCTCGCGATCGCCCACGCTGCGCCCGCTCACGATGCGGCCCGTCGCGAAGCCAGCACCGATCGTCAGCGCGCGCCCGGGCTCGACGACGATCTCGAGGTCACCGAGCGCGGCGCGGATGGCCGCGATCACGGGCTCGACGTCGGCGAAGCCGTGCCACGCGCCGCCGAGGTTGATGAATGCGGGCTGCAGCTCAGCCTCGGCGGCCATCGCGAGGGCGGCCCTGGCCGTCGAGATGAATCGTTCCGCGTTCGTCGCCGTCACGGGCCCGTGATGTACGTGCAGCCCGAGTCGTCGGCCGGCAGACACCTGCGCGATCGCGCGCAGCTCCTCGACTGACGAAACGCCGAAGCGCGAGCGGCGATGGCCCGTGCCGTCGAGTACCGCCCCGATGGCAGGGTCGCGCCCCGTGATCGACGCCGAGATTCGCACCGCGACGTCGACCTGCTCGTCGAGCTGCGTCACCTGCCCTGGATGATCCACGTCCACCATCGCGCGTCGCGAGGCGAGCGGCATCGGACGGCTCGCGCGGAGCGTCGGATCGGCCACGGACACGATGCGGTCCCGCGCGCGCATGCCCACCAGCACGACCTCCGCGGGTGATGCGACGTCGAAGCCATCGAAGTGACGGGCCATCACGTCGAGGACGTCTGCGTTCGGGCACGCCTTCACCGCGAACAGTGACGTGACGTTGTGGGCCCGCGCAGCGGCCGCGAAGGCGCGTGCGTTCGCCTCGATGCGCGTCAGATCGAAGATCAGCGTTGGCACCGCGCACCGCTCGAGCGCCAGCCGTATGTGCTCTGCGAGTGCCACGTGCCTACTCTACGACCCCGAAGGGATCAGTTCGCGTTCTGGTCCCAGCGGAGAAGGACCTTGCCGGTTGCCTGCTTCGACTCGAGGTAGGCGTGGGCGGCGCCGGCGTCCTTCGCGTCGAAGACCTTGCCGACGTGCGGGGCGAGATTCATCGCCTCGACGGTGGCGAGGGACCGGGTCAGCTGGGCGATCCAGACGGGGTCGCGCAAGACGTGCAGGGCGTTGAGGGCGTAGACGCCGGTGTTGGCGTCGAAGAGCTTGAAGATGGAGATGCGCGGGGTGGTGACGAGCATCTTGGCGAGCTTCCAGTAGTCACGCTTGCCATTGCCAAGAGCAGAGGACATGCCGATGCAGACCATGCGGCCGGTGAAGCGGAGGCGGGCGCGCTGCCAGGTGATGGACGATCCGCCCGAGGAGTTCAGGATGAAGTCGTAGCCCCCCAGCGACTCGTCGGCGCGGAATTCGTCGAGGGTGTAGGCGGTCGCGCCGAGGGACTCGATGAAGGCCTTCTTGGCCGGGGTGGTGGTGAGGCCGGTGACGGTGGCGCCGGCATGGATCGCCATCTGCGTGGCAAGCACGCCGACGCCGCCGGTGGCGCATTCGATGAGGACGCGATCGCCGGCGCGGACGCGGGCCATCTCGCCGACGGCGAGCTGCGCGGTGAAGTAGGCGACGGGGAGGGCGGCGCCGGCGGCGAGGTCGTAGCGCGCGGGGAGCTTGAAGACCTGGTGTGCGGGGATCGTGACCGACGAGGCGTAGCCGCCAAAGTAGGTGCCGGCGATGACGGTGTCGCCGACCGCGAGGTCCTTCACCTTCGAGCCCACGGCCGTGATCGTTCCGCTGACCTCGTAGCCGGGCACGAACGGCTTCTTGGGCGCGTCGGGGTAGAGGCCGAGGCGCATCTGGATGTCGGCGAAGTTCACGCCCGAGTAGGCGACGGCGATCGTGACCTCGGTGTCGGCGGGGGCGCGCTCCTCGAGGGGGCGGAGGGAGAGCGAGGACGCGGGACCGAACTTCTCGATGGCAATGTCGTGGTGCATGGTGGGCTCCGTTGATACTTTCAAAAGTGTCGAACTATTGGGTCAAAAAAAGGGAGGTCAGCCGGCGACGGTGAGCGCAGCCCGCAGGGCGGCGAGGCCGTCGGGATCGACCGAGCAGATGAGCTGCTTGCCGTCGCGCTCGGTGGTGATGAGGCCCGCGTCCGCGAGCTCCTTCACGTGGTGCGAGACGGTGGGGGCACCGATGTCGCCCAGGCCACCGAGCAGCTTCACGAGGAAGCAGTCGTGCGTGCGGCCCTTGGCGAGGTCGAGCTTGCTCTCCTCGAGCAGGTTCATGAACAGCTTCAGGCGGTTCGGGTTCGAGAGCGCCCGGAACATCCGTGCGAGCTTGTCGACCTGGTTCGCGGGCACGACGCATCAGTACGACAGTTGTCGAACTGTGGCAAGCCCAAAGTTACTCTGGCTCGGGGGGCAGCGCGCGCATGCCCGATTCCGGCATCTCGTCCGGAGGCTTGTCGCTCTTCGCGGACGGGCCGCCTGACAGGACGATGTACAGGACGGGCACCGCGACGCCCGTGGCGACGAGGAGCGAGCCGCGCCACTTGAAGCCGAGCTTGCCCTTGATCATGAAGAGGCCGCTGATCGCGAGGTAGAGCAGGAGGACGGCGTAGATGTCCGAGATGTACTTCCAGGCGGTCTTGCCGCGCGTGGCGTGGAGCCAGACGGCCGCACGGAAGAAGAAGCGATCGGAGCGCGCCTGCACCGTCACCTGCTCGGCAATGGCGGTGACCTTGGTGCCGTTCTCGTACTCGAGGCGCACTTCATCGCCGGCGCGATACACGGACGCAGGCGCCTCGAGGCCGGCGGCCTTGGCGACGTAGGCGGCGGCGGCGTCATCGTCGAGCTCGTCGGCGACGGGCGTGATCACGAGCGTGCGGGACTCGGCGCGGAAGCTCGGATCCCACGAGTCGATGTGATTCATCGCGATGCCCGAGACCGCGTAGATGATCGTGAAGCCGACGGCGAGGTAGCCCACGTCGCGGTGGATCGCGCGGAGCCAGGCGCGCCAGCGTTTCTTGATGCGCGAGGGTGCCTCGGCGACCTCCGCGGCCGGCTCAGCCATAGCGCTCTTCGAGCCACGGGTTCGCGTGGTTGTGATAGCCGCGCGTCTCCCAGTATCCCGGCTCGTCCTTCGTCACGAATCGCACGCCGGTGATCCACTTCGCGCTCTTCCAGAAGTAGAGGTCCGGAATCAGCGCGCGGACCGGCGCGCCATGCCTCAGCTCGAATGGCTTGCCGTTCAGGCGATAGGTGATGAGGGCGTTGTCACGCGTCGCCTCGTCGAGCGGAACGTTCGCGGTGAAGCCGTGGGCCGCCTCGAGGATGACGTGCTTCACGCCCTCCTTCAGCTCCGCCAGCTCGGCGAGCGCCTTGATCTGCACGCCCTTCCACGTGCCGCCGATCATCGACCAGCCGGTCACGCAGTGAACGTCGGCGGCCTTCGTCACCTGCGGCAGCTTGAGGAGGCCCTTGTAGTCGACCTCGAAGGGCTTCTTCACCGCGCCGTGAACCTTGAGGCGGAACGACTTCACCTCGCCGTCGCCTTCTTCCCCGCCCATCGGCCGCAGGTACTCGATCACGCGTTGACCCGGTGGCAAGACCGCACGGCCATCGGCTCGCTTCTCGGCGCGCGCCTCCTTGGTCAGGTCGTCGGCGGCGAGTCGGAGCAGCGCGCCCCCCACCCCCACGAAGACCGTCCCGACCGCGGCGGTCCTGATGAACTCGCGACGCCGCATGCTCTTCAGAACGTCGTCAGACATGGCACCTCATCTGGCCCATACGGCACCAGCATAGAGGAGTTACGAGCGAGAGCTAGGCTCGGCCGTACACGGGCACAAGTACGCCCGACGTCAGCGCATTCTCCGGCGTGACGAGGAAGGCGACCGCGGCGGCGAGCTCGGCCGGGGTGGGCCAGGTGGCGTGATCGGCGGCAGGCATGGCGGCCCGGTTGGCGGGGGTGTCGATGATCGACGGCACCACGGCATTCACGAGGATGCCCTCGCCGAGGACCTCCGCCGCGAGCGCCTGGGTGATGGCCGCGACGCCCGCCTTTGCCGACGTGTACGCGACCATGTTCGCCACCGGAGCGAGCACGGGCCGCGCCGCCACGTTCACGATGCGGCCCCCTCCACCGGCGCGCCGGATCGACTTCACGGCCTCGCGGCACGCGAGAAAGCACGTGGCCGTGTTGATGCGCCACTGCTGCTCGAACGTCGCGAAGCTCGTCTCCGCGATCCCACCCATCGCAAAGCCACCGACGAGATGCACCGACGCCCAGAGCGGCGGCAGGCTCGCGAAGTAGGCGACGGCCGCGTCCTCCTGATCGAGCGCGGGTCCCGCGGGAGGAGCCGGCGGTACGTGGATCGTGGCCCCCCGCGCTCGCAACACCTCGACGACTCCGCTTCCGAGCGCGCCGGTTCCACCGGTCACGCAGACATGGCGGCCGTGCAGCGTCATCGCGTTACTGGACGATGACTTCGCACGCCGACTGGAACGTCGTCAGCGCGGCCTGGAGACCCTGCGTCAGGTCAGGCTGGCAGATCGACGAGAACACCGCCTGCGTCGTGCCCTGCGAGTTCGCGAGCATCACGAACTCCTTGAGGCGCGGTGCAGCCGATGCGTCGCCGAACCCGCCGCTGCACTTCGTGGCACCGGCCGGGGGATCACCCGCGATGACGCCGGCGGCCCACTTGGTGCGGTTGCCCTTCACGCCATCGAGATAGGCCACGAGATCGGACGGGTTGAAGTCGATCGGCGGCTGGAGCTCCTCGGGGTTGGGAGGAAAGTTCATCGGGTCGAGCGTCACGTCGAACTCGCTCACCGTCGACGACGAGTCATCCTCGTCCGTCAGGATGACGACGGCGAGCAGCGCGTCGGCGCGCATGAAGCCGGCGTTGTCGCCGCCCATCGTCTTCTCGACCGCGCGCTTGGTCATGAGCAGCGGCATCTCCATGCCCGAGCCGCCCGTGCCGACGGCAGCGCGGCACGTGAGCGTGGTCTGCATGTCCGGATCCGTCGGCTCGATCCAGCGCTTGGTCAGGTTGCACGTGTTCGAGAACGTGCCGTCGGGACCAGTCTCCGTGATCGGAAGCCCACCGTTCACCCTCATCGTGAAGGGCTTGCCCGTCGTCGTCACCGCGATGCGGTAGTCGAGCGCGTCACCGTCGGCCGTGACGTACTCGTCGAGGATCTGCGCGAACTGCGGGAAGTTCTGCGCGAGGTTCCCCTGCTCCGCATCCATCGAGCCGGAGTCGTCGACGATGAAGATGATGTCCATCTTGTTGCACTTCTTCTCGGTCATCGACGTGTCGTCGGCAGCGTCGTCGCTGTCGTCGGTCGTCGAATCCGAGTCAGAATCGCCGTCACTATTGCCACCGTCGCGCGTGCGCTCCTCGACGCCGCAAGCCGCGAGCGAGAGCGCACCGAACATGAACATGCCGAGCTGGATTGCCTTCATGGACCCCCCGAAGATGCGCGCACCATACACATGGGTCCCGGGCCCACAAAAGCAGAAAGTGGTGCAACCATCGACGGTTCGGCCAACTGAATAGGGTTTAGCCGCCGTCTGGCGGCCCTCGCACGACGATTGGCGCGAACTCCCCCCGCATGCGGTAATCGTAGGGGGCGTGCCGACGGATTCCGACGACGACACCAACGTCGACTCGAGCGAGCTCGGCACGATGGCCGCGTCCCCGCACGCGCTCGCCGAGTCCGCCCCGCCCAAGGCCGTCGGCACGGGGGCCCCGGGCGACTCGATGGCGTTCGCGAGCGGGCCGAAGCTGCCCACCTCGGCGGCCGAGGCGCTCGAATCCAGTGACCTGCCGCGGATGCGGAAGTTCCACATCTTCGGCATCGCCGCGCCACCTGGCGCGATCATCCTCTCGCTCGTCATCGGCGGCGATCCACTCGCGCTGAAGCTCTTCTGGCTCGGCTGCACGGTCATGTCGCTCTGCAACGTCGTCCTCGTCTGGATGACCGGCAGCCCGGAGCGGTGGCAACCGCGTCCCATCCGCATCCTCTGGTGCATCGCGACGATGGGCACCATCCCGATGCTCTACTACTTCGGCCCCTTCAGCGCCGTGGTGATGATCCTGCTCCTCGGCGTGGTCTTCATTTCCCTCGGCAAGGATCGTGTCACCGCCCTCGCCGTCACCGCGATCTGCATCGTCGGCCACGCGGTGATCTCGATCCCGCAGATCGCCGGCTGGATCCCCGACGTCGGCCTGATCCCGTCGACGTTCGCCGCGCGCGTTCAGCTCGCAACCGCCGAGATCCTCATCACGGGCTTCGTCCTGTCGGCCTACGCCCTCGGCCGCTGGGCGCGTCATACCAGCGCCAACGCCCTCGCCGAGCTCGAGCGTGCGATGCGCGTGATCGGGGATCAGCAGCAAGTGCTCGCCGAGGCCCGCGCCGACGTCGCCAAGCAAGCCCGGGCCAACGAGGGCCGCTTCACCAATCACGTGATGGGTGACTTCCGCCTCGGGCTCGTGCTCGGTCGCGGGGCGATGGGGGAGGTCTACGAGGCGCAACGCTCCGACGGCCATCCCGCCGCGGTGAAGCTGCTCAACGCGCGCGCGACCTCGACCGACTCGCTCGTCGAGCGCTTCGGCCGCGAGATGTCCGTCGCGGCCTCGCTCGAATCACCGCACATCGTCAAGGTCCTCGAGCTCTCGCCCCCCGATGCCCCGGTCCCGTACATCGCGATGGAGCGGCTGCACGGCATCGACCTCGCCACGAAGCTCCGCACCGAGCCGCGTCTCCCCGCCGACGAGCTCGGCGTCCTCCTCGATCACGTCGGTCGTGGCCTCGAGGTCGCGCGCGTCGCGGGCGTCGTGCATCGCGATCTCAAGCCGCACAACCTGTTCTTCCACGAGGGCGCCTGGAAGATCCTCGACTTCGGCGTCTCCAAGCTCGCGGGCAGCGAAGGCACGTTGACCGGCGAAGGCATCGTCGGCACGCCGCAATACATGGCGCCCGAACAAGCGGTCGGCAGTCACGTCACGCACCTCGCGGACGTCTACGCCCTCGGTGCGATCGCCTATCGCTGCCTCACCGGTCGCACGCCATTCCGCGGCAAGGACCTCTCCGAGCTCGTCTACCAGGTCGTCCATCAACCACCGCAGAAGCCAAGCGAGCTGGGCCGCATCTCGCCGGGTGTGGAAGCGGTCCTCGCGATCGCGATGGCCAAGGATCCGCGCCGCCGCTTCCCCTCCGCGCTCGCCTTTGCCCAGGCCTACTCCGCCGCCCGCCGCGGTCGCGCCCCAGCGGTCGAACCACCAGCCAATGCCTGGTCCTGACGTGGCCAGCTGACCCTGTCGCACCCGGCGTGCCGGATCGCTATGGCGTGCGCAGTAGCCGGTTCCGGGAGCGCTCGGTTCGCTGGCCCTGAACGCGGTTAGCCGGCCGCCGGGAGCAGATCCCCCGCGGCATAGATGGTGCTCGAAGGTCCTCCCATGCTCCGCGCTGCGCTCGTCGCCGCCCTGGTCCTCACGGCCGTCTCGCCGACGGTCGCGCAGCCCAGCGCGTCCGCGATGGCCGAGCGCAAGGCCGCTGCCAAGACCGGCGTGAAGGCGCTGGTCCCGATCCTCAAGACCTGTCCCGCCGCGCAGAAGCACCAGCTCGATCTGACCGTCACCAAGCTCGAGCTCGATCCGCTTGCCGAGCCGATGACGATGAACGCCGAGGTCTCGATCGCCGTTTCCGATCGCTCCGGCAAGATCCTCTACGTCGTCGCCGGGGGCGCGAAGGTCGAAGTCTCCGGTCGCTACAAGGCGTCGCGCCTCCCGCAGCTCAAGGACGACGCCGTCGAGGCCGCCGTCGAGGGCATGCGGACGAAGCTGCGCGCCAAGCTCGCGGGCGGCTAGCCAGTAGCGCACCATTGGGATATCGAGAACGGGTGAGCAGTTTTCGCATGCCCGCCGAGTGGGCCGAGCACGACGCCGTCTGGACCGCCTGGCCTCATGACCCCGACCAGTGGCTCGAGGGCCTCGATGCCCCGCGCCGCTCGCTGATGGCGATGTGTGCCGGCATCGTCGACCTGAACAACGGATCTCCGCGCGGCGAGCGCGTCGAATTGCTGGTGCGAAACGCAGCAGATGAGGCGCTCGCTCGCGAGCTGCTCGGCCCGGCCGCCGTCGGCGTCCGGTTCCGCGAGGCGGCCTACGGCGATGTCTGGCTGCGCGATACCGGTCCCATCTTCGTGGCCCGCGATGGCGAGCTCGCCACCTCGCGCTTCAAGTTCGACGGCTGGGGCGGCAAATACGTCATGCCGGGCGACACCGAGGTCGCCGCGCGCGTGGCTCAGTGGGCGGGCGTGCCCGGGGCCGCGTTCGACTTCGTCCTCGAGGGTGGCGCCGTCGAAGTGGACGGCGAAGGCCTGCTGCTGACGACGAAGCAGTGCCTGCTCGGCGGCTCTCGCAACCCCGGGCTCGATCAGGCCGCTCTCGACGCGCGCCTGCGCTGGTCCCTCGGCGCCGAGCGCGTCATCTGGCTCGACCAGGGCCTCATCAACGACCACACCGACGGCCACATCGACACGATCGCGCGCTTCGTCGCCCCGGGCGTCGTCGCCTGCATGGCGCCCGCACAGCGCGATCCCAACTACGACGCGATGACCGCGATCATTCGCGACCTCGAAGCCGCGCGGCTCACCGTCGTGACCACGCCCTCGCCGGGCGCGGTGCTCGACGCATCCGGCAACCTGATGCCGGCGAGCTACATGAACTTCTACATCGCGAACACGACGGTCGTGATTCCCACCTACGGCACCGATGCCGACGCGGACGCCGTCCAGGCCATCGCCGCCATGTTCCCCACGCGCCGCATGGTCCCCGTCGATGGCAAGGCCGTCGTCGTCGGTGGCGGCGCCTTCCACTGCTCCACGCAGCAGCAGCCGCGCGTGCTAACCAGGACGCCATGACCCGCGTCAGCGTCGCCGCGCTCCAGACGGCCTTCACCGACGACGTCGCCCAGAACGTCGCGCGTGTCACCGACCTCGTCCGCGAGGCCGCCGGGAAGGGCGCCCAGATCATCCTCCCGAGCGAGCTCTTCGAGGGGCACTACTTCTGCCGCACCCAGCGCGAAGAGGACTTCGGGCGCGCGCGCCCCGTCGCCGACCACCCGACCCTCCGCCACTTCTCGCAGCTCGCGGCCGAGCTCGGCGTCGTGATCCCGGTGTCGTTCTTCGAGCAGGACGGCCCCGAGTACTACAACTCGATCGCCGTCATCGACGCCGACGGCCGCGACCTCGGCGTCTACCGCAAGTCCCACATCCCCGACGGCCCCGGCTACCAGGAGAAGTTCTTCTTCAAGCCCGGCAACACCGGCTTCCGGACGTTCCAGACCCGCTTCGGCCACATCGGCGTCGCGATCTGCTGGGACCAGTGGTTCCCCGAGGCGGCGCGCGCCATGGCCCTGGCCGGCGCCGACATCCTCTTCTACCCGACGGCCATCGGTTCCGAGCCCGAGGAGCCCGACCTCGACTCGCGCGACTCCTGGCAGCGCGTCATGGTCGGTCACGCCGTCGCCAACGCCGTCGCCGTCTGCGCCTCCAACCGCGTCGGCCTCGAGGGCGACACCACGACGGGCATCACCTTCTACGGCTCGTCCTTCATCTGCGACGCGCGCGGCGACAAGCTCGCCGAGCTCTCCCGCACCGAGGAAGGCGTCGCCCTCGCCACCCTCGATCTCGCGCATCTCCGCCGCGTCCGCGCCTCGATGGGCTTCTTCCGCGACCGTCGCCCGCACCTCTACGGCGCCCTCACGAAGTAGCGAGCACGGACACGGGCGTCCAGCGTCTCAGCACGCACTTCTCGAAGAACGTGGCGAGCCGCTGATAGATCGCGATCACCGATGCGCTCGCGCCCGCGCCTCGAAGTGATTCCGCGGCGACACGTGCGAGCTCTGCGCCGGCTCGCGCTGCATCGAGCACGACGGGCTCGTTGATGCCCATGCCGATCTCGTCGCCGAACACGGCGGGGTTGAGGCCGCCTTCGTACGTCTCGCCGAGCACGCGGGCCATCGCATCGCTCAGCGCGGCGTACTCCTGCACCTGCACCTGTTCGCTCGCCAGGTGCTCGAGCGGCCGGGTGTCCTCGCGCCAGATCGCGTACCGCTGCGTATCGAGCGCGTAGATGATCAGCATCGCGGCGCCGACTATACGGGCTCGGCGAGCGCGATGCGCTCCGTCTCAGGGCACGACGGTGCAGCCGTACATGCCGGAGGCCTCGGCGAGGTTGTTCGCTTCGAGACACTCGTTGTTGCCGCCGCTCGCGCCACTCGTGCACGCGTAGCCGGCGTTGTCGACGCACCCGCGGATGGTCACGGTACCGGTCGGCACGGGCATCGGCCAGACGCAGGTGACGTCCACGCAGCTGCCGGGCGCGAGGGTCTGCGGCGTGACGATGGGGCCGTTGTCACACGCGACCTCTGTCATCGTGCTCGTGTCGTAGAAGTGAACGGCGACGCCGGGACCGACGAGCAGATCGCCCGCGTTGCAGACGGTGGCGACGGCGCCGCAGTCGTCGACATCGATCGCGAGTGCGATGGTCAGATCGGGAGCCGCGAACGCGTCCGCGTCGGGGAGGTTCTGCCGGAAGTTGTTCATGACTCCCGACTCGGTTGCGGGCGTCGTCGCGAGCCAGTTGGGCGGCTCGGGCGACGGAATCGCGCCGAGCTCGCTGACGTTCGTCACGTGATAGCTGTGCTGGTTCCAGATGCGACGCGTGCGGACCCACGAGTCCGTCGCATCTCCGAGGACGCGGATCCCCTGGGTCGTGCCGCCGCCGCTCGCGTTCTCGATGTAGACGACCTCGGCGTTGCCGTCGTTGTCGACGTCGGCGACGATCGGCATCTCGAGGCGCGTGTGCGAACGGTTCGGAACCGAGAGCTTCTCGGTACCGTCGACGCCGTCGAAGACGCGGAAGTGAGTCTCGTCGGCGTACACGACCTCGGCCCGGCCGTCGCCCTCGAAGTCGAAGACACTCGATCCGGTCACGCGCGAGCTGCAGTCCGCGTTGGCGACCTGCCAGCGGATGCCCGGGCCGCTGCACCCGCCCGGCAGCGGGTCGGCGAGGCACTCGAGGTCGACGACGATGTAGTAGTCCGCGCCCGCGATGCCGATCTCGGGTTCTCCGTCACCGTCGAAGTCGGCGATCGTCGGCGGACCACCTTCGTTCTTGGTGCAGTCGTCGACGGGGAGGGGGATGACGACGGACTCGCCGTCCCGCACGAGCGGCGTGCCGTCATGGTTCAGGATGTAGATCTCGCCGGCGCGCGCGATCACCACCTCGCCTTGCGGATCGGCGTCGAAGTTACCCGTCGCGGTGAAGCCGTCGCACGGAAAGGTCTGCGCCTGACAGTTGGCGCTCGAGATCTCGGTCGGGAAGTCATACGACCAGGCTTCCGTACCGTTCGCCCGGTAGGCCGTACCGCCGGCCAGGAGCTCGAGCTGTCCGTCGAGGTCGAGATCCGACACGACCGACACCGGCCCCATGAAGCCATTCGTCCCGATGCCCGTCGCGCCCATCCACGCGAGGCTGCCATCGGCGCCGTTCAACACGACGCGACCCTGGATGACCTCCGGGGCGCCGTCGGAATTCAGGTCAGCGATCGCCGGCTGGGACCCTGCGAGGTGATTCCCCATGCCAGGGTGGGCGGGCTGGAACCACTTGATCGCACCGGTACGCTCGAAGGCGATCGTTCCGCCTCCACGCACCGTCGCGACGAGATCGACCGAGCCATCGGCGTCGATATCGCCCGCCGCGAGTCCGCCCGAGTTGTCGAGCCACACCCCGGCGATCCCGGTCGCGGCCTCGATCTCGGCGGCACCGACCGAGATGTGGAGCGGCAACGTGCCCTGGTCGCACCGACCCGAGACGATGCGCAGCACGCCGCTCGAGTTGCAGCATCCGCACGTCGTACCGGCGGGGCAGACCGCGGGGTCCGTCTGGAGGCTGTACGAGATGAAGGCGATGTCGGGGATATCGTCGAGGTCGACGTCCCCGTCGATGTCGTCATCCGTCAGGTTCACGACGATCGGCGTCATCACCACATCGTCGAGGGTCGGGTAGGGCGCCCCGGCGGCCGGCCCGTTCCACGCGCACTCGACCTGGGGATTGAACTCTCCCGTGGGCTGGAAGACGCAGGCGGGCTCCCCGTCGACACCCGCGTCCGGGATCGTGCCGTCGGTGGCCGCATCGACGTCGGTCGTCGCGTCGACGTCAGTATCGCCGTCCCCATCGGCGTTGTTACCGCCGCACGCTCCCAGGGCGAGTACGACGCCAGCGACCCACGTCAGGATGCTCTTCATCGTGGGAGTGCAGGAGCACGAATCTGGCCGTCCTCGCGACCTCCACGGCGACCCCTAACTCATCAGGAACACGGCGGTTGACTGCCGGGCCTCCTGTCTACGGGACGGCTGTCTGCTGGGGACTGCCGTGCCCAGCACGCCCGTCCCCGTAGCGAAAGGTACGACACCGAGCTAGTCCGAACTATGGCGCGCGGTCGGCGAGCCGCACGGCCGTCCCGTTGATGCTCACCATCAGAATCGTGCCGCTGGACCCCATGACCAGGTAGTCGACGTCGATGCCCACGATGGCGTTGGCCCCGAGCTCGATCGCCGCGTGCTCCGCCCGCTTGAACGCCGCCTCGCGCGCCGAGGCCAGCTCCGATTCGTACGCCCCCGAGCGCCCGCCGAGCACGTCCGAGATCGACGCGACGACATCGATGACGACGTTGGTGCCCGCGACCACCTCGCCCGAGACAACTCCGAGGTACTCCTCGATCGGGCGCCCCTCGATCGTGTGCGTCGTGGAGAACACGAACCCCTCCCGGCTCCGGACCGCGACCTTGCGCGTCGTATCGACCTTGCCGCACGGTGTGATCGTCAGTCCTGGTCGCACGTAGGATGCGAGGACCTGATCGACCTGCGCCGCCTGGGCAGGCGCGAGATAGAGGTCCTTGCGGATCTGAGCTCCTGCGGCGGTGGCCGTGAGCTCGTGCTTCAAGTGATTGTACGAGTCGCGGACGAGCGAGATGACCGTCGCCTCGGCGAGCGCCACGACGGTCAGGTCCTTCTTGTCGAACAGGACGATCCGGTGGTCCGTGAACAGCACCCCCGCCTTCGCGGAGCCAAGTGCGGTGTCGTCGTAGAAGGCGAGCATCTGCTCCGTGCCTTCCAGTCGCACGTACTGGAGGATGCGCTGGCGGAGGTTGTCGGCAAGGTCCTGCGGAAGGTGGAGTCCCATGACCCGATGGCAACACACCGTGGTGCGCGCTTGTTCCGCGATCGCTCGCGCTCACCGACAACGGGTCCAGGACGGGCCTCGGGAAGCTGCTCGGGACGTGAGATCCCTGTGCGGGGCACGCCCGGCGACGACACAGGTACGTTCGTTCGACGGAAGCAGCGACCATGGCGAACATCACCAAGCGCGTACAGAAGAAGCTGGCCGAGTACCTCCGTGGCGGTGAGAGCGTCCAGGCGGCGCTCCTCGTCGAGCCGAAGGGAACCTACGGCCTCGGTGCGATAGCGACCGTCGTGGCGCCGCGGACGGCGGGCAAGGTGCTCGATGCGCAAGCGGCCCAGCGCCATGCAGATGCGGGCGGCACGGCGAGCCAGTTCCCGGGTCGCAGCTGCGTGATCGCCAAGACCGACCAGCGACTCCTCGTCTCGATCTCCAATGGTCTGTGGTTCAGCGCCCCCGTACTCGAGCTCCCGCTCGGTGGCGCCACGATCACCGACCACCAGAAGAAGCTGCTGAGTCATCGACTCACCTTCACCTTCTCCGATGGCACGGCGGTGATCGTCGACGCGCAGCGTGGTCAGCCGCTCGACGACTTCAAGTAGGAACGAACGACGAGCTCATCACCGGAGGGCCACCACGAGGCTCGAGGCGAGCATCGCGAGGGCGACAGGAGCCCAGCGCTTCCGCTCGCCGGCGCTCGGGGTGATGAGGTTCAGCACCAGAGCGACCGTGGAGATCGCGACGACCACCCAGATCGACCAGGGAGCGCGGGTCGTCAGCCCCGAGCCGGCGACCCCGGCGCGGGACCAGACGACGGCGGCGAGTGCGGACAGGACCACGGCTTGAACGATCGCGGCGGCACGCATCCGCGCGGGCCATCGTCCCGGGAACTTGCCGCCCATCGCGTACGCACCCCAGGGCGCCCCCAGCGCGAGCGCCACCTGAAATCCGACCACGAGGACGGTCGCAGCCCCGTAGACCAGCGCCGCGAGCTGCTCCAGCGTCATGCCTCGAGTAGTAGCTCACGACCACGGCCGTAGTCGCTGACTAGGTTCCGGCGCGGATGTTCTGCCGGTCTCCTGGGTCGTCGAGCGCTGCTCGGGACTGTCTTTCGTCGCTGGAGTGGTCATGTGGCGCGCGTCCGCCGCGGCCCGCCTCGGTTGCGGGCTAAATTCGGGGCGATGGAGCTCGGGCAGGTACTGGAGCAGAGCTCGCGGTTCTCGAAGTCGTTGCTGTGGGACTACAACCGCCGGTACTACGAGGGGGCGGGGGCCAACGCGTGGCACACGGGGCAGATGCCGTCGAACTCGACGTGCAATCCGTTCATCGCGCAGGCGTATGCGCACACGGTGATCGCGTACTGGAAGGACGCGGAGCGGGCAGGACAGATCGATCGCGGGCAGGTGCTGTACGTCGTGGAGCTCGCGGCAGGCGTGGGGCGGTTCGCGTTCCAGTTCGTGACGATCCTGCGCGAGCTCGTGGAGCAGTCGTCGCTGCAGGGCATCCGCATCCGGTACCTGATGACGGACTTCGCGCGCTCGAACATCGAGGCGTGGGTGCGGCACCCGCGGCTGGCGGCGCTGGTGGCGGACGGGGTGCTGGACTTCGGGAGCTTCGACGTCGATAGCGACGTGAGGATCGAGCTCGCGAACGGCGGGGTGATCACGGGGTTCAACAATCCGGTGGTGGTGCTGGCGAACTACGCGTTCGATTCCTTTCGGCAGGATCTGGTGCGGATCGAGAAGGGGGAGCTGTTCGATCGACGCGTGACGGTGCGAATGCCGCCGCCAGACGAGTCGACGGCCACGCCCGAGACCGTCCCGATGGCGGAGTTGCGGCTCGGGTGGGACCTGGCGCCCGTGGAGAAGGGGCACTGGGAGGATCCGGTGATCACGCGGATCGTGGAGGGGTATCGGCAACGGCTGGATGACGTGACGGTGCTGGTGCCGACGGGCGGGCTACGCGCGATGCGATGGTTTCGCGAGCTGTCGAAGGGGCAGATGTTGCTGGTGAGCAGCGACAAGGGGTTCACGCGCGAGGACGAGCTGTACACGCCGGAGCCAGACGGGCTGCAGTTTCACGCGGGCGCGTTCTCGATGATGGTGAACTTCCACGCCATCGGGCAGTGGTTCGTCGAGCAGGGCGGGCACTACGCCGCGACGGCGCGGCATAGCCTGCGGCTCAAGACCGCGGCGTGCGTGCTCGGGGGGACGAAGCAGCAGTTCGCGGACACGCTCGGCGTGATTCACGACAAGCTGCTGACGTTCGGGCCCGGCGAGTGCTTCGAGTTGATCGAAGCGGAGCGGCAGATGGGGGGGCGGGCCGAGCTCGATCACCTCCTCGCGCTCGTGCGCTTGAGCAATCACGATCCGGGGCTCGTGTGGCAGTTCGCGCGGCGGCTGCGCGGCCTCGCGGCGGATGCGGACGAGGTCGAGCAACGCGATCTGCGGACGGCGCTGCATCACGCGTGGCGATACTTCTTTCCGGGGCCGCAGAACCTGCCGCTCGAGATCGGGAGGATCTTGCGCGCGATCCGGCGGCCGATCGAGGCGCTGCGATACCTGACGATCGCCCAGGAGTGGTACGGAGCGCAGGCGAGCGTCGCGCTGGAGATCGGGCTGTGTCACTACGAGGCCGAGGATCCGGAGCGTGCGCTGGTGGCATTCACGCGGGCCCTCGAGCTGGATGCGACGTTGAGCACGGCCCGGATGTGGACGACGCGTATCCTCGCGGAGCGGGACCAGGCGCGTTAGCCTCGCCGCATGCGGAACCGCATGCTGATGGCGACGATGCTGGTGGCGCTGGGAGCGGCGCGCGCGGAGGCGGCGCTGCTCATCAACGAGGTGGCGTTCAATCCACCGGGCACCGACGTGCCGAACGAGTACGTCGAGCTGCGGAACACGGACAGCGCGCCGCTCACCATACCGGCCGGGACGTACCTGGTCGCGCTCGAGGGAGACGGGACCGGCGCCGGTGACGTTCAGAACCTGTTCTCGCTGGGCGGGTTGATCGTGCCCGCGAACGGCTACCTCGTGATCGCGCAGCAAGGGCATCCGTATGCGGTGGCGCCTGCCGCCACGCTGATCGTCGGCACGGGGCCCGGATTCACCGGCGCGGCCGGGTTCGCGTCGGATACGGGCAACGACCTCGAGAATCTCTCCGTGTCGTTCCTGCTGATCACGAGCCCGACGCCGCCGACGCTGCTGGACGACGCCGACAGCGACAACAACGGGACGATCGACGGCGTGAGCTGGACCGTGCTCGATTCGATCGGCGTCCTCGACGCCGGGGCGGCCGACATCAGCTATGGGGCCCAGACGTTCGTGAATGGCGCGGGCGGCGTGGGGGCGGGCATGGTTCGCATCGCATACGACGCGGGCTACGTGGGGCGCTTCGGCGACTCCACGGGCTCGACGGCGGCGGACTGGGTCGCGGCGGAGCTCACCGGGACGGCTCAACCCTTCACGCTGTCGACGGCGCAGTCGGCGCTGGTGCCCCGGACGACGCCCGCGAGCCTCGCGGGGTTGCCCCTGGATCACGTCGGCAGCGCGAACTTCGTCAACGACCCCCCGGTGAATCTCGTCGAGCAGGCCCTGCTCACGGGGGCGGAGGACTCGTCCTTCGTGCTGTCCAGCATGAATGGCAACAGCATCCGCGTGAGTGATAGCGACATCCTCGGGTCGCCACTCGCCGTCGCGCTGACCGTCACGTCCGGCACCATCACGCTCGGCACCCTCACTGACATCACGATCACCGGTGGGGCGAATGGCACGAGTGCGGTCGCCTTCACTGCGACGCTGGCCGCGACGAACGCGGCGCTCGAGGGGCTCGTGTACGCACCCGGGGCGAACCTCTCGGGCGTGCAGACGCTCACGATCGCGACGAGCGATCAGGGCCACACCGGCGCCGGCGGCGCGTTGACCGATCTGGATACCGTCACCTTCACCCTGAGCGCAGCCAACGACGCGCCCGTGAACACGCTGCCCGCCGCGCAGACCGTCCAGATCGGGATGACGCTGCCGTTCTCGGCGGGCAACGGCAACGCGATCAGCGTCGCCGACATCGACGCGGATGCCTCGCCGGTCCGCGTCGCGATCGGTGTCACCGCCGGGACGCTCACGGTCGTTGCCGTCGGCGCCACCTCCGTGGCCGGCAACAACTCCGCCGCGCTCACCATCACGGGCGCGCAGGCCAACGTGAACGCGACGCTCGATGGCCTGGTCTTCAACGCCCCCGCCACAGGGCAAGCGGTCACCCTCACCATGACGTCGAACGATCAAGGCGCGACGGGGGCGGGGGGACCGCAAATCGACACCGACACGCTCGCGATCACCGTCACCGGCGCGCCGTTCGTGACCGCGACGGCGGGTCCGTTCGCGTTCACCACCGCCCTCGGCGCTACGTCGCCGACGCAGAGCTACCTCGTGATGGCGGGCAATGTCCCCGGCAACATCATGCTCGCGACGACGGCGCCGTTCGAGGTCGCATCGTCGCTGGCGGGTCCCTACGGGACGACGACCATGCTCCCCGGCAGCAGCGGCGGTATGGTCTTCGTGCGGTACCGGCCGACGACCGGCATCACGCACGACGGAATGATCGTGTACACCGCCCTCGGCGTCACGCCGCCGAACGCGACCGTGCTGTCGGGCGCCGTCTTCCGCATCACGACGGCGGCGCTGCCCGAGGCAACGCAGGGCATGCCGTACACCGCGACGGCGATGGCCACGGGCGGGGTGGCTCCGATCGCCTGGAGCCTGCAGAGCCCACCCGCGTGGCTCGCGATCGACCCGGGCACGGGGGTGCTGTCCGGGACGCCGCCCACGGAGAGCGATCCGTCCATCACCATCGTCGCCACGGACGCGCAGACCCCGCCGCAGTCCGTCTCCATCACCCTCGCGCTGACCGTCATTGCTCCCATCACCCCGGATGCACCGCCCGATGCCCCCGGCGACGCGATGGTGGATGCCGGCGATGCCGCGGGCCCGGACGACGCGGATCTGGAGGACATGCCCGATGCGCCGCTCGGCTCGCCGACCCCTGAAGGCGAGGACACGGGAGGCTGCTGTGGCACCTCCCGCCCTGACGCCGCCCTGCTCCTGGCGTTCGGTGTCGTGCTCGCACTCGGGCGCCGGCGCTCCCGACGGCGTTGAAACAGTCAGTTCCCGCAGCCACCCGTGCGTCCGTTGTAACGGACAGCTAGAAGTGCGGGGCGTGCGGTCTCCCTTCCTCCCGGTCGTCCTGCCGCTGGCCGCGCTCGTCGCGTCGCTGGTGCGGTGGCTCGTGCAGGGCTCGGGGAACCTCTACACCGCCCTGAACAAGCGCTTCTACGTGCCCGACCCCGTGACCGAGTGGCGCGTGAGCACGCAGACCCCGATCTGGCTGGGCCTGGAGATCTGCGCGATCATCGCCGCGACCGCGATCGGGCTCGCGATCGGGGCCTTCATCATCAAGCGTCGCGAGCGCCGCCTCGAGCAGCAGTCCACCATCCTGCGCGCCGCGTCGTGGGTGGTCGCCGTGATCCCGCTCGCGGTTCCCATCGCCGCGTTCGCGAGCGGCCCGGGGCCAGCGCGTGGCGTCGACCTGCTGCCGGCGGCGGTGGCCGTGAACGTCGAGAGCGGCATCGAGGGTGGGCTCGCGCTCTCGGCGGGCTCCTACGAGGTGGTCCACGGCCAGGGCAGCACCATCGTCGGCAAGCTCTCCGCCGGTGGCGAGGCCTTCGACGCGGTCTTCAACGGCGACCTGCGCGGCACGTTGCGTGGCAATCCTGCGGCCCTCGACCAGCCGATGACGCTCGAGATCAGCGTCGCCACCGCGTCCGTCGACACGGGCATCGCGGAGCGCAGCAAGCACGCGCGCGAGAGCTACTTGCTCGCTGACAAGTTTCCGCGCCTGACCTTCCGCCTGGAGCGGATCATCGCGGCGCGTCCGGTCAGCGCCGAGCAGATCGCATTCCGTGCTGCGGGCACCGTCGAGTTCATCGGGCGCACGCACACCGTCGAGGTCACGGGCACCGCGAAGCGCCTCGATGCGGCCGAGCAGGCACACCTCGGGACGCGCGGTGAGGTCATGCGGATCGCTGCGCAGTTCTCTCTCGTCATTGCCGAGACCGCCCTCGCTCCCGACAAGGGCGACTTCGACGGCGATCGCATTCCCGTACAGGTTTCGTTGGTCCTGCGTCACACCCAAGGAGTAGTTCGATGATGAAGAGTCTGATGTTGGTGGCTGCGCTCGCTGTCGCAGCAGGTTGCTCGAAGAAGGAAGACAAGCCGGCCACGCCGCCTGCAACTCCGACGACGGAGACGAAGCCGGCTGACAAGCCTGCCGATCCGCCGCCGCCTCCGCCGAGCGAAGGGACGGGCTCCGCGGCCGCGACGCCGACGCCCACGCCCACGCCGACGCCGGCCGCCGCCGATGGCGACTGGGTGAAGGTCTACGCCGAGCACGCCGAGAAGAAGCCCGAGGATCCGACGGAGATCACCTTCGACAAGATCACCTACAAGAGCGTGAAGCTCGGCGAGGGCAACGCGCTCGAAGGCGGCACCGCGAGCTTCACCATCGACGTCCTCAGCCTGAAGTCGGACTCGGCCAAGCGCGACGGACACCTCGCGTCGCCCGACTATCTCGACTCGGCGAAGTTCGGGACGATCGATGTCGACGTGACCAACGTGAAGAAGGCCGATACGAAGTACACGGCGGACGCGAAGGTGAAGTTCCGCGACGTCGAGAAGACCTATCCCGTGACGTTCGAGGTGGTCGAGCAGACCGCCGACTTCGTGAAGGTCAAGGCCGAGCAGGCCATCACGCGCAAGGACTTCAACGTTGGTGGCCAGCCCGACAAGTCGGTCGCGGATGCCCTCACCGTGAAGGTCCAGCTGACGTTGAAGCCGACTGGCGCCTGACGCGCTACGATTGTGCGCATGACGTTCTTCGTGCGTGCAGTGGCGACTGGTTTCGCGCTCAGCCTTGGTTCGGCGCTCTTCAAGAAGGTGCAGAACCAGCTGGGCCTCGGCGAGGACAAGCCGGCCGACAAGGATCGGGAGAAGACGCTGAATCAGGACGGCGCGACCGACCCGAATCTCCGGACGCCGCCTGGTGCGACACGTGCGCACACGCACGCGTGACCTGAATCCCAAAAAATCCTGCGGCACCATCGATCGTTTTCGGCAACACTGGTCGGTAGACGTGGAGTCCGAGAACCTCGCACCGGGTCTCTTGCTGGCGATGCCGCAGCTCTCCGACCCGAACTTCTCTCGCTCGGTGGTCCTCATGATCGAGCACAGTCCGGCGGGCTCGTTCGGTCTCGTCATCAACCACCCGAGCCCCATCAGCGCGACCGAGCTGCTCGAGTCGCTCGAGATGAACTGGCGGGGCGAGTCGTCGGCCGTCGTCTGGGCAGGGGGGCCCGTATCGCCGAGCACGGGCTGGGTGCTGCACGAGCCGGCCGCGTCGGCGCCAGCGGGGCAGGGCACGATCGCCATCACCTCGTCGATCTCCCTCTCCACGTCACCCGACAAGCTGCGGTCGATCGCGAACATGCCGCCGCGGCACATCCGCCTGCTGCTGGGCTACTCCGGGTGGGGGCCTGGACAGCTCGAGCAGGAGATGTCCCGCGGAGCCTGGCTGCACGCCGCGGCGACGCCGAGCCTCGTGTTCGAGACGCATCCCGACGACATCTGGGAGCGCGCCCTCGCGTCGCTCGGTGTCAGCGCGTCGTCGCTCTTCGCGGCGCGCGGCGTCAACTAGATCAGCTGCGGCGCAGCTTCCGCAGGGTCGTGTCGAGATCCTCGCGCGCGATGAGATCGAGCACGCGCAGCTCGTCGCCGTCGGGGCGCATGAGCATGCGATGGTGGATGCCGACGCGCGCCATCAGGACCGGCTTCGCCATGTCGCGCGCGAGCTTCACGCGGTTCCACGTCCAGGGATCGCCGGCGCAGAGCGCACCGAGGAGCCGCATCGACTCCGCGGCGACGGTCCGCGGGACGCGGTCGAGAGCACTGCGCGCCGCCGGATCGAGTGCCGGCAACACCACCGAGCGAATCGCCGGATCGATCGCGTCGCCATCGTCTTCGGTCTCGACCGGCTCGGGCGTGACCGCGACCGGGGTCGGTGTCACCGCGCGCAGCGCCGCCACCTCGCGTCGCAGCTCGGCGCGCTCGGCATTGCCCTCGGCGATCACACCGCGCAGCTCCTCGATCGTCGTCTTGAGCTCGCGCACCTTCTCGGGCTCGACGGTGGTGGTTACCACCTCCTGCACGGGCGCCCGCGCCGCGAGCTGCTGCTCCTTCGCCTTCAGCTCGCGCTGTAGTTGATCCACGCGCGCCGCGAGCGCCGTGCGCGCTTGCTCGCTCCTCTCGTCATCCGCGTCCTCCTTCTCGGCCGCGACGAGGGAGTCGTAGAGCTCCCAGTGAGGATCCTCGGGCGGCAGGCAGAGCTCGTCGCGCGCATCCTCGATCATCTCCATCACGACCCGCGCATCCGGCAGGCTCTCCGCGTCGACGCAGCCGCGCCCGACGAGGATGCCGAGCGCCGGGCTTTGCCGCAGGAGCGTGAGGGCGAGCTCGATGGCCGTATCCGTCGCGAGGGCGCGGCGCGCCGCCGTGTCCAGGACGTCCAGATGACCCGGGGGCAGCGCGGCGATGGCGAGCTCGATCTCGTGGTCCGCGCGGTACTCGGCGCTCGTCAGCTCCGCGACCAATGGGCGCGCACGCTCGATCTCGTTGGCCGAGCGCAGCATCAGGATCAGCTCGTCGAGGAAGTCCTCACGCTCGGCCGGCCGGCGCGCCGCGAGCATGAACGCGCATCGTTCGGCGTGGTCCCAGATGCCCTCGCGCGTGTACCGCCGGAACGCGGCCTCGAGCTGCTTCTCCTTGAGCAGCGTGATGTCCAGCTTCGCCAGCTCGACGAGTGGGATCTCGTCGACCTGCTCCACGGTGATGCGATCCGCCGCCGCCGCGACCACGGCCGTCGCCTCGGGCTTGTCGGCGCAGCACTTCTTGTACTTCTGCCCGCTGCCGCACGGACACGGTTCGTTGCGGCCCACGCGCGGCGCCGCTCGCAGCGTGGCTCCCTTGTGACCGCGCTGGACGGGCAGGGCGGCCCCGAGCTCGTCGACGGACAGCTTCCACACCCGCTCCGCCGTCGCCCTCACCGCGTCGACCTGCTTGCGCAGATCGCCGACCTTGCCGAACAGCTTCGTCAGCGTGGGATCGGCCAGCTCCTCCGCGAGCCCGATCATGAGCGAGCTGCCGAGGTACGAGCTCGCGCGGCGCGACGCGAGGCGGGTCGCCGCGATCACCTTCTCGCGCGGCAGGCCGGACTTCAGCGCCGCGAACAGATACGCCGCCGCGACATCGGTCGTCTCGTCGCGCACCGGCACCGCGCGCGCGGCCGCCAGGAGCCCATCGGGAGCCGGGAGCCGGGCGGCGAGGGCGAGCGCGAGCCACGGGCCCGTCACGTGCGGGAGCACGCGCTTCGCGTCGACCGTCACCTCGTGGCGCAGGAGGATCAGCGCCGCGTCATCGAACGCGCAGCGCGCGAGCGCCGCCTCGAAGTCTCCGGTGGCCGCCGCCTCGAAGCTCGCGCGCGTGGCCGAGCCAAAGCCTTCGGCGAGGAGCTCCGCGTCCATGACGAACCGGGTGTACTACGGCTCGGTCGTCTTCGCTGCGTGCGCCTGCAGCATCGCGCGCATCACGTTCGAGAGCTCGTCGGCGAGAGCCGTGTTCGTCGATGGCAGGACATCACTCGTGGCCAGCACGCCGCCGGTCTTGGTCGGCATGCACATCACGCTCACGAGGTGCGGCGTCTTGTCCTTGCGCACCGCCCGGACGCTCCACTCCACACCGAGCTTGTCATCGGTGAGCTCCAGGTCCACCAGGTCGGGCGTTCGCTTCGCGAGCATCGTGCGCTGCTGATCGCAGGTCGCTCCGCTGAAGGCGCGCGCCGTGACCGTCGCCTGGTTCTGCTTCTCCACGTACTCGACGGTGTCGGTCACCGCCGTGCCGGTCATCTTCCACGAGCCGGGCAGCGCGGGCAGATCGATGGACCGCTTGCTGGGGAAGTTCGCGGGGGTCGTACGGGGCCCCGTCGATGGCTTCGCCGTGCTCGCGTCGCGCTCTGCTAGCTTCGCGATCAGCTTGCGCACGGTGGGCTGCGCCTGTTCGATCGCCTTCTTCGACGCCTTGCGCAGCTTTCGCACCGTGTTGTCACGCGCGTCGATCTGCTTCTCGACCTTCTTGTAGGCCGCGTCGGCGTTCTCCTTCAGGAAGTCGACCAGCCCCTGCACGGCGGTGCAATGGGCCTCCACGGCCACGAGCTCCCCCTCGACCGTCGCGACGTCGGCTTCGAGCTCGGCCTTCGCACTCGCGTCGGTGAGCTTGGCCGCCTTGTCCTTGGCGCCGGTGACGACCTTCACGAGGCCGTTCTTCTGGATCGCACACGCCGCGGCCTCCTTGGCATAGCCGGGCGTCATGTCCTGGATCTTCTTGTCGGCGAGCGCGGGCCCGACGAGCGCCGTTACGAGGAGGAGCGAACCGAGCGAACGCATTCGCCCAGTATACGAGGCATGTGGGTTACTCCACCACCACGACTTGCTCGGTCCACTGGGCGATGTGGTTACCGGTCTGAACGTCCTGGAACGGCACGCGGAATGCCGGTCCCGACGGGTCCATCCCTGCCTCCGCGCGAGCGGTGAACACGGGCGTCATCCAGATCTGCGGCAGGAACCCGTTCGGCGTGATCCGGACCCCGAACTCACGCGTGCTGGACCACGTCACGTAGAAGAGCGGCTCGTTATCGGGGCCGAACGTCTGCCCGAACGGCACCCAGCGGGCCCACGAGTTGGTCATGCCCTGCGCCAGGTCCGACGTCACGAGCTGGATCAGCGGCCCCGAGCCATCCGCCTTCGTGATCCACGTGGTGGCGTTGGCGTTGTTGTAGCCGTAGCTCGGCGTGCGCGTGAAGATCAGCCACTGGCTGTCGGGCGAGAACGACGGGTAGTAGTTCTGTAGACCGTCCGTCCCGGCCTCGACGAGCACCGTCGGCGTGCCGAACGTGTTCGTGGCCGCATCGAACGAGCGGATCACGAGCCGGCCGGACTCCGGCGTGTAGTCGGTGTTCAGCGATGACGACTCGACGTTCACGAGCCGGGTGCCGTCGGGCGAGAGCTCGGGGTGCGTCGCGTACATGGTCTCCGCGGTGTTGGGAATGGTCGCGAGCACGGCCCCGCCCATCGCGTTGTAGAGCGTCATCTGGCCGTACTTCACGCCGAGCACCTTGTCGGCCGTGGGCGTGAACGTGGCGAAGTTCCAGGCGATGGGCGGCTGCGATACGCCGTCGAAGGGCACGAGTACCGCGCGGTCGTTCACCTGGATCACCGTGCCGCGGCCATCACCGCCGTCGATCGTCAGCGCCATGCGCGAGCCATCTCGCGAGAGGGTGTGGCAGCCCAGGCAGTTGTTCGGGGAGCCCGGCTCCTGACCCGCGGGGAAGTACCGCGAGGGCGCGATCTCGGGCGTCCCGACGTCATACCGGAAGATGCCGGGCGGCTGCGCCGTCGCCCAGTAGTAGATGCCGCCTCGGGCGTTCTCGTTGGTGACGTCGACTTGCTGCGCCGCGGCCGTGCCCTTCCGCGTTCCGTCGGCGAGCACCATGCCCGCGACCTCGAGGGTCAGCTGCTGACGCGAGCTCGCGATCGGGTACCACTGGTTCGGCTCGAAGACCATCCAGAAGGGCGTGGGGTTCGATGGCTGTAGACCGTTCGTGTAGCGCTTGATGTCGACGAACTCGTTCTGCATGCGCACGCGGAACACGTCGGGCGGCACCGGCGCCGCCACCGGGTTGGACCAGTGCACGTCGAACTGGCCGAGGTTCGGCGGCACGAGGATCGAGTCGAGCGGGTAGCGGATCGTCGGCGCGAGCGTCGGATCTTCGGTCGCCGATTCGAAGCGATCAGGCACCGTTGGATCGACACCCGGATCGACGACCGTCTGCCGCACGTACACCGTCAGGCCGGTGTCTCCGCTCACACCATCGACCGTGGCTTGCACGCGCGTCGGTCCCGCGCCGAAGCCCGTCACGGTGGCCGTCGCGGTGGCGAAGCTGCCAAAGGTCGTGTCGGCGAACGAGAACACGGCCGTGGTCGTCACGTCGCTCTCCGTGCCGTCGGCCTCGACCAGCGTCGCCGTGTACGGCTGCATCACGGCTGCGCCGTCGGTGATCGTCACCTCGAGGTCGGGCGGCTCGACGCGGATCGTCGCCACCGGCCCGGAATCTGTGGCATCTCGCATACCTCCGTCGTCGCCACACGCGATCAGGAACCCCACGAGTGCAAACAGGAATGTGCCCCTCATGCCGCGGATGATAAGTCCGGCCGGGGCCGAGCGGTTACTTAACTTCGACGACCTCGAGGCTGCGGGCTCGGCCTCCGAGAGGAAGGTCGATCTCATCTCCTTCCCGCTTGCCGAGGAGCGCCCTGCCGAGGGGCGACGCGAGCGTGATCACCTGGATGCCATCGAGCATCGTGCCTCCGCCCGCCGGAGCGATGAAGAACTGATGTTGCGTGGTCTCCTCGTGCACGGTGACCACGGCGCCGAGCGCGATCACCGCGGTGGTCGCGAGCTTCCATTTGGCGACGAGGGCCACCGCCGCCTCGAGGTCGGCGACGCGCTGCGCCACCCCCCGCGCGAGGTAACTCTGCTCGAGCCCCCGGGTGTCCTTGTCGTTTTCGGCCTTGGCCTCCTCGTGGAAGGCTCCTTCCATGGCCGAGTCGTGGGCCTGCCGGGCCGCCGCGAGAGCCGCCTCGAGGGCGGCGAGCAGCTGGTCCCGCAGTACCTCCTTGTCGATTGGGGCCGGCATTTGCTCTGGTCTACGCTAAATTCTGGAGCGATGCGCGCCGCGGTTGCTGCTGTGCTCCTCCTCGGTGCGGCCTCGCCTGCGTTCGCAGAGCAGGTCCAGGTGCTCGTCGAGGGCGGCGGCGTCGTGCGCAGCTTCGACAACCCGGTGACGCAGTCGCCCGAGCCCGATCTCGGCTTGATGCTCGCGTGGCGCGTCGGTGTGACGTATCGCCAGGTGTACCTGGCCGTCGAAGGCGAGGTTGGGGGCGTAGTCCGCACGGACGGCATCGCGGCGCGCGATCTCGGGACCGAGGTCCTCGGCCAGTCGCCGCACCACGGCCACCTCGAGGTGGTCCAAGGTGTCTTCATCGCCGGTGCGCGCGCGACTCACGGCCGCAGTGTCTTCGGGGTCGAGCTTGCCGCTGGTGGCCGTCGTGTCGACTACTCGTTCGCGACGCGAGAGCAACACCGCGACGATCGGGTCTGGGTGACCGGAGATTCCAAGGTGGTCGAGGCGCGTGCCCGCGCCGGCTACTGGCTGACTCCCTGGATCTCCGCCGGCGTCTCGCTCGGCACGAGCCTCCACGATCAATCGTGGATGGGCGGCTTCCACATCGCCGTTCAGACCGATCGCCGCTAGGAAGCTGGCCCCTGTGGCACGCTCGTCGGATGGCGACGTGCGCTTACTGCAAGGGCTATTTCTACGAGCACGGCCGTGAAGGCCTCTCCATGTGTGAGGGCTGCGGCACGAGGGTCGGCGTCATCCCGATGCCACCTGCGTCGCGCCCGCCGAACCCATGCGCCCGGTGTAGCGGCCGCAAGTTCGTTCGCTGCATCCCGCGCGAGCACACGTCGGCGACCGGGGGCGAGATGAATGCGCAGCACACGAACCCGATGTTCCTGACCCACGCCGCCGAGGCCCACCATGGGTGGGTCCTGAACCACGTGAAGGAGCTCGATGCCCGGAAGGGCTTCGGCATGCTCGAGGTCTACGCGTGCTGGAACTGCGGCGCCGTCGAGTGGCACTGCCTCGACGTCCGCAACATCCCCATCCACCCCGACCTCATGACCCAGCTCATCGACTACGACGACACCGAGTCTCCGTATCGCTAGTCGTCCCTCAAGGGACTCCTAGCCGGTAAGGACGGGCGCAGCGCATGGCGCCACGCCCGGGCATCACCTTCCGCCTAGTCGTAGTACTCGGCGCCGAGGTGGGTGATGAGCTCGTCACCCTTCGTGTAGCGGAGCGTGTTCTTCAGCTTCATGAGCTGGATGAAGAGGTCGTGCTCCGGGTACAGGCCCTCGGGCGTCATCGGGGACTTCCAGTAGAACGACAGCCACTCCTGGATGCCCGACATGCCCGCGCGCTGCGCGAAGTCCATGAAGAGCGCGAGGTCGAGGACGATCGGCGCGGCGAGGATCGAGTCGCGGCAGAGGAAGTTGACCTTGATCTGCATCGGGTAGCCGAGCCAACCGACGATGTCGATGTTGTCCCAGCCTTCCTTGTTGTCGCCGCGCGGCGGGTAGTAGTTGATGCGGACCACGTGGGAGATGTTCCCGTAGAGGTCGGGGTACAGCTCGGGCTGAAGGATGTGGTCGATGACGCCGAGCTTCGAGACTTCCTTGCTCTTGAAGCTCTCGGGGTCGTCGAGGACCTCGCCGTCGCGGTTGCCGAGGATGTTGGTCGAGTACCAGCCCTCGAGGCCGAGCATGCGCGCCTTGAAGCCCGGGGCGAGGATGGTCTTCATGAGGGTCTGGCCCGTCTTGAAGTCCTTGCCGGTGATCGGGAGGCCCTGCTTGCGAGCGAGCTCGAGGAGGGCGGGCGTGTCGACCGAGAGGTTCGGCGCGCCGTTGGCGTAGGGGACGCCCATCTTGAGGCAGGCGTAGGCGTAGATCTGCGACGGAGCGATGTCGTCGTGCGAGTCCTTGAGGGCCTGCTCGAACTTCGCGAGCGACGAGTGAACCTCGCCGGGCGTGCGATAGACCTCGGTCGAGCCGCACCAGACGGCGACGAGGCGATCGCAGCCGTTCTTCTCCTTGAAGGACTTGATGTCCTCCATGAGCTGCTCGGCGAGGTGCATCTTCGACGTGCCCTTCTTAACGTTGGGCCCGTTGAGCTTCTTCACGTACGCCTGCTCGAAGACGGCCGGCATCGGCTTGATGGCCTCGAGGTCCTCCTTGAGGGCGTCGAGGTGCTTCGCATCGAGGACGCCCGCCTTGACGGCCGCCTGGTAGGCGTTCTCCGGGAAGATGTCCCAGCCGCCGAAGACGATCTCGTCGAGCTTGGCCAGCGAGACGTACTCGCTGATCTTGAGGTTCTTGTTATCCGTGCGCTTGCCGATGCGGATGTGGCCGAGCTGCGTCAGCGATCCGATCGGCTTGCCGATGCCCTTCCGGACGGCCTGCACGCCCGCGATGAACGTCGTCGCAACGGCGCCCATGCCCGGGAGCAAGATTCCGAGCTTGCCGCTCGCGGGCTTGACGTCGACGCCTTTCTTGAGAGCCATGGTCCGGGGTTTTGCCCCACGCCCGGACTTCCTACAAGGGGTAGACAGCGGCATGAAGCCGGTCCCAGGTGTCGGATTGTCGACGGGGTCAGGCCGCCGGGGGGGCCTGGAACAGTGCGTTCAGGGCCGCTGGATCATTGGTCATGATGCCGTCGGCGCCCAAAGCCAGGAGACGAGCCGCTTCCGCGGGATCGTCGATGGTCCAGAAGTCCACGCGAAGGCCAAGGCTGTGGCACTTGGCGATAAACGGCGCTCGATCGAGGCGGATCGGCCCCTGATGCGTGGGCACCTGAACCGCATTGCCGGTGAACGGCAGAAGCCGCCAGGCGGCGGCGGGGAGCGCGAGGAGGGAGGCCACCTCGGGGCTGGCCAGGCCGGTCTCGCCCCGGTATCCACGCCGACGAATGGAGACGAGGTTCGTCAGGGCGAAGCTCGCGATGGTGACGCGGTCGGCCGCTTGCTTCTGCTCGATGAGGGCGAGGAGGGCGTCGGCCGACCGGGCGTCGCCCTTGATGTCGACGTTGATCACGTGATCCGGGAAGCGGTCGAGGACCGCCTCCATCGTCGGGACGGTCACACCCTGGCCAGCGAACGGACGTGTGCCGTCGGTGGCCACGAAGCCCCAGCCGGCGTCGAGCTTCTGGGCCTCGACGAGGTCGAGCGCACTCCAGGGCGCGGGGACGCCACACATCCGCTGGGCCGTGCCATCGTGCGTGACGATCAGCACGTTGTCGCGCGTCAGGTGGACATCGAGCTCGAGCGCCTCGACGCCGATCTCGGCGGCACGCTCGAACGAGATCATCGTGTTCTCGGGCCGCTCCGCCGACGCCCCGCGATGAGCGTAGAGCCGGCGCGGCTGCATCACTCTTCCTTCATCTCTTCGAGATCGAGGATCGCGCTGGCGGGCATCGGCGGCGGGCGCGGATCGCGGACCTGAATGACCTCGACGGAGTACTTGATGTCCTTCTCGGCGAGCGGGTGCATGTAGCGGATGTCGACCGTGTCCGCGCTCACCTTCTCGATCTGGAGGACGATGTTCATCTTCGTCGCCGGATCCTGGCCCGCGAACCGTTCGCCCTTCTCGAGCTTGGCGTCCTTCGGGAACTCGCTGCGCTTCACCGTCTTCACCGGCTGCTGCGACGGGTGCCCGAACGCGTCGGCGGCCTTGAAGACCCCCTCGCGCTTGTCGCCCTTCGAGAGCCCGTCGATGACCTTCTCGACGAACGACGGCATCGTGCCTCCGCCCTGCACGAACTCGACGGTGCTCTTCTCGAGCTGCGCACCTCCCACGACGGAGAGGTCCACTTTCAGAGTCACCTTCAGACCCTTTGCAACTTTGGGCTCGGCCACGGAAAAATCCTACACGTGTCGTAACCACGACAACAACGTCCGGACGGCGTGAACGGGGAACGCGGATCCGGGCCCCTCCGGGATGGGGTTGCAACGAGTTGCGGAAAGTTGCCGCCTGGCATGGAAGCAGCAGAATGGCTTCCTCGTCGCGATGTGGTGTCGGAAGTTCCTACTGGCCACGGTGCTGGCATCTGCCGCCGCAGGTGCGGCCGGCTGCCACACGGGGCGTACGCCCGAGCTGACCGTCCTGGGCGTCCAGAACGCGCAGGACGTCGTGGTGGTGCAGGTCACGAACCCGGCTTCCCGCCCGATGCGACTCACGAAGCTCCAGTACTCGTTCGCGTCATCCGCCGGTAAGACGATCGCGGAGGGGGAGCTGCCGCTCTCGCGCGACCTGCCGCCGGGGGCGGCCATCGTGGTCGAGGTGCCGATGGACCTACCGGAGGCATCCGAAGGCGAGCTGCAGCTGCGTGGCCTCCTCACGGCGGTGTCCGACGAGATCGTGAAGACCTTCCGCGTTTCCGCGCTGGTCCAGGCGCCGCCCGAGAGTTAACTCGCGTTATAAGCCGGCCATGACCTGGTCCGCGCTTGCCGACGTCGCGCTCGCCGGCGGCACCATCAGCCGCGAGGATGCACGTCGCATCCTGCATGCCCCCGAGGACGAGCTGCTGACGCTCCTCGATGCCGCCTTCCGTGTGCGCCGCGCGCACTGGGGCCGTCGCGTCTCGTTGCACGTGCTCGAGAACGCGAAGATCGGGGCCTGTCCGGAGGACTGTGGCTTCTGCTCGCAGTCGTCGAAGCATAACGCCGGCAGCTCGCCGAGCGGTGAAGCGCCGATGAAGACGGTCGACGAGCTCGTCGCCGGCGCGCGACGGGCCGCGGCCGCACGGGCGAAGCGCTACTGCATGGTCACGGCCACCCGGGGGCCGTCGCAGCGCGACCTCGACACCATCTGCGAGGCGGCCACGCGGATCAAGGCAGAGCTCGACATCGAGCTGTGTGCATCGCTGGGCTTGCTCACCGATGCGAAGGCGGAGCGGCTGGTCGCGTCGGGTGTCGATCGGTTCAACCACAACCTCGAGACGAGCGAGCGCCACTACGATCAGATCGTCTCCACGCACTCGTGGAAGGATCGCGTCGAGACGATCCGCACCGCGCAGCGCGCCGGCATGGACACGTGTGCCGGTGGCATCGTCGGCCTCGGCGAGAGCGAGGACGATCTGCTCGATCTCGCGTTCTCGCTGCGCGAGCTCGATGTCGACAGCATCCCCGTGAACTTCCTCGACGCGCGAGAAGGCACGCCGCTCGCCGGCTACCCGCTGGTGCAGCCGGGCTTCGCCCTGCGCGCGCTCTGCATGTTCCGCCTCGTGCACCCGCGCACGGATCTGCGCGTGGCCGGTGGCCGCGAGATCACGCTGCGGGCGCTGCAGGCCTTCGCGCTGTATCCGGCGAACTCGATCTTCACGCAGGGCTATCTGACGACGGGGGGCGCCACGCCGCACGCCGATCACCAGATGATCCGCGACGCCGGCTTCGAGCTCGAGCTCGCATCGGGTGAGGGTGTGCCGGCGGAGCCGGAGAAGATGATCGAGTTTGCCCCGCGCCCCGCACCGACGCTGCGGAAGCCCTCGCTGCCGCAAGTTCGCGGGTGACCCGGGCCGAGCTTCTCGCCGAGCTGCGCGCGCTACCCCGGCAGCGGCGCATGGAGCTGCTCTGCGCGATGGGACACGAGCTACTGCCGGTGTGGGAGCGCTACGCAGCGGCGCAGGGGCCCATCTCGTACTACGAGTCGGTCGTGGGCACGCACCAGGTCGTCGACCTCGCGTTGCCGCGTCGCGCGCTGCGGGAAGTCGATGCCCTGCTGTCGGGCCAGCTCGTCGAGATGATGGCGACCGACCGGGCCTACGCCGAGCCGCTATCAGCGCTCCAGTCGGACGATATCGATTTCGGCGAGGCCACCCTCGCCTGGTACGCGATCGTCAACCTGCATCACCTGGTGCGCGACCGCCCGGGGTGGGGCGATCGCGACGAGACCATTCTCCTGCAGTTCGCGAACACGCTCGACCTCGACGACGACGCGCTGACGAGGTGGTGGCTCGCCAGGCGCGACACGTGGACCGTGGAGCCGCCGCCGCTGGCGTGACCGTCCCCGGGTGCGGCGCGACGATCAGGGCGTCGAGTCGTGCGCGCAGGCCGCCCGGTTCAGGCTCGGGCTCTTCGTCTCGTCCGAGCACATGCCGTCGCAGATGCTGACGACGGCACCACACGTGATCTGCATGAACTCCTCGAGGTGATCGCACGACGGGCGCGAGTCGAGGTCGCACGCCTGGCTGCAGGACAGCATGACGTTGGCCATCGCGGTCTGGAGGTCCTCCGGAGCCTCGCTCAGGACCTTCATCGACCGCGCGCAGAGGTCGACGAGCTGATCTCGCACCTCGGTGTCGTCCAATCGCGCATCGGGCGCTGGTGCCGACGTCGCCGAGGGCTCGGTCGATGCGGGGGCGCTGCTACTTCCTCCCCCACACGCGACCAGCGCGGCGACGACGGCGACGCGGCCGATCACTTGGGCTTGTTATCGCAGGACGCCTTCTTCAGCGACGGGCTCTTCGTCTCGTCCGAGCACATGCCCTCGCAGATCGAGGCCACGGCCCCACAGGTCGTCTTCATGAAGTCGTCGATGTTCGCGCAGGACGGCTTGTCACCCATGTCGCAGGCCTTGCTGCACGAGAGCATCACGTTGCTCATCGCCGTCTGGAGGTCCTCGGGACTTTCGCCCATCGACTTCATGCTCCTGGCGCAGATGTCGACGAACTTCTTCTTCTGCTCGTCGTCGCCGCCGCCCTTGCAGGCGACGAGGGACAGGGCGAGCGCGGCAGCGAGTAGCAGCTTGGTCATGGCGGACGAGTCTATCTCAGCGAAATAAGGATAGAAAAATCTTTGTCACCAGATCGCCAGTCATCGCGTTGGTCGGTTGAAAGGACATCGACCATGACCCTCCCGCTACTCTCGGCTCTCTCTGGCGTGACTGCTTCTTCGAACCACGGCGCGGAGGTCGTCACGAGCGACGGCCGCTCGCTGCCCCTGCTCGGCGCGACGCTGCGCGGGGAGGCGCGGGGAGGTCTCGCGCGCCTCGTACTCGAGCAGCGCTTCGCGAATCGCCATGCGGAGCCGCTCCATGTCACGTACCGGATGCCCCTTCCGGCGAACGGGGCCGTGAGCGCGTATGCCTTCGAGCTGGCGGGCCGCGTGATCACCGGCGTGGTCGAGCCGCGGGCGAAGGCTCGCGAGACGTTCGAGCGGGCGGTCGCCGAGGGCAAGACAGCCGCGATCCTCGATCAGGAGCGGGCCGACATCTTCACGCAGCAGCTCGGCAACCTCCCGCCGGGCGAGGAGCTGATCGCGCGTACGACGATCGACGTGCGGCTCACGTGGCTGCCCGAGGGCGAGTGGGAGCTGCGCTTTCCAACGGTGATCGGCCCGCGGTACGTGGACAACCTCGAGGACGCGACGGCGACCCACGTCGAGGTGGCGGTCGGGGGCGTCGCGGCGCGCGTCGGGATCGAGATCGCGATCGGCGATGCCCTCGTCGCCGGCCGGGGGGCGAGCTCGGCGTCGCATGGCATCGTGCAGACAACGAAGGACGACGCGGTGGTCGTCGGTCTGCGGGACCAGTCGGCGCTCGATCGCGACCTCGTGTTGCGGTGGCCGGTGGCGAGTGCGTCCGTCGGGTTGTCGCTCGCGACGCACCGCCGCCCGACAGGGGATGCATTCGGGCTGCTCACGATCGTGCCGCCCGCTCCCGCGGCGCGGGCGACGAGCGTGGCGCGCGATCTGATCATCCTCCTCGATACGAGCGGCTCGATGGGCGGCTTGCCGCTCGACATGGCGAAGCAGGTGATTCACCTGCTCATGGCGTCGCTGGGCGATGCGGACCGCTTCGAGATCATCGAGTTCTCGAACCGGCCGCGGCCCTATCAGCCCGAGCCAGTGGCGGCGACGGCGGAGGCGCGCAGTGCGGCCTTGAAGTGGGTCAACAAGCTGTCGGCGGGGGGCGGCACCGAGATGGCGAGCGCGGTCAGCGCGGCGATGTCGATGCTGCGGCCCGATGCGCAACGTCAGGTGGTGCTGATCTCCGACGGCTATGTCGGTGGCGAGGCGCAGATCCTGCGCACGTTGCTGAAGGGGCTGCCCGGTCGCTGCCGGCTGCACGTGGTTGGTGTCGGCGCGGCTCCGAATCGCTCGCTCGCTCAGGCCCTCGCGCGCGCGGGTCGCGGAGCGGAGGTGCTGGTCGGCATGACCGAGGACCTCGAGCGCGTCGCGAAGCGGTTGCTGGACCGGACGACGGCACCGGCGCTGACCGACGTCGTGATCGAGGGCAGCGCCCTCGTGCGGCACGTGCCGCGCCACGTGCCCGACGTGTTTGCGGGCTCGCCGATCGTGGCGGGCCTCGAGCTGTCGCCGGCAGGGGGCGAGCTCGTCGTGCGCGGGCGGCGGGCTCATGACACGTGGGAGCAACGCATCAGCGTGCCGGCGCGTGCGCCCGGGACGGGGAATGCCGCGATCGCAGCGCTGTATGCGCGCGAGCATGTCGCCGATCTGGAGATGGAGTGGTCCGCAGGTGGGAACGCGGCTGCGATCGAGAGCGATCGGGCGATCGAGAGCACGGGCGTCGAGTTCCAGATCTCGACGCGCATGACGTCGTGGGTGGCGGTCGACCAGTCGCGGCGCGTGGCGACTGACGGCAGGGCGCGCCACGAGGTGGTGCCGCAGGAGCTGCCATTCGGGACGAGCGCGGCGAGCTTCGGGCTCCGCTCCTCGATGCCGGGCATGCTCGACACCCTCGAGGAAGAGCCGACGTTCGCCAGCTTCGGCTCGGTGACCAAGACCCGGGCGGGGCTGGCGCCGGGGCCGATGAAGACGATGATGGTCCGCAGCTCGGCCTCCGAACCGATGCCGGTGAAGGAGTATGTGCGGCAGGAATCGCAGGTGGCTCCGCCGGGACAGGCACCGAGGGCGTCGGCGAAGCGTGTGAACATCGAGCGCTGGGTGCTCGCCGTGCTGGTTCTCGCCGCGCTCCTCCTCGCTCTGTGGTGGCTGGTCTGACCATGGATCTCGACGTCCATCTCACCGCGATCGTCGCCGGCAACACCCGGGCCTTCGGGCAGTGGATGACGGCCGTCGAGCGTCCCGTGCGTGACACGCTCCGCTCGTTCGCGGGCGTCGTGGACGTCGAGGCCGTGCTGCAGGAGGCACTGTTGCGCGTGTGGCAGGTGGCTCCGCGCTTCGAGCCGGATGGCAGGCCAAATGGCTTGCTGCGATTGACGGTGCGAATCGCGCGCAACCTCGCCATCAGCGAGGTGCGGCGCACGAAGGCGACGCCCGTCGAGGCCGATGATCTTGACGCGGCGATCGCCGAATCCGAACGCAGTGGGAGCGTGCCGGCGGATCCGATGTTGCGGCAGGCACTGGTGTTCTGTCGTGATGGGTTACCGGCGAAGCCACGGGCGGCGCTGGATGCCCGGTTGTCGAGTGCCGGCGGCGCGGATGACGACGAGCTCGCCCAGGGCCTCGGCATGACGCGCAACACGTTTCTCCAGAACTTCACGCGCGCCCGGCAGCTGCTCGCGAAGTGCCTCGAGCTTCGCGGCGTCGAGATCGAACGGGAGCTCGCGCTGTGAGCGACGACGAAGATCTGCTCGTGGAAGCGGTGGCCTCGGCGCATCGGCCACCGAGTCGTGCGCACGATCCCCTGACCTACCATCCCGCGTGGCACGACCTGGATGCGGCGGGCCGGACCAGGGCGTTCGAGCTCGCACGGGCGTTGCGTCCGATCGAGGCCGCGCTCGACCCCGACGGCCTGTCGACGACGGCGCGGGCCGTGCTCGCGAAGCTCAGGTAGCCATCGCCGCGACGACTTGTTGCACGCGCTGCTCGGGGCGGCCGGTGACCTCGACCACGTCAGCGGGGAGCAGGTCGCGCAGCGCGCTGTCCACGTCGGCCCGCAGGTGCTGGTCCGGTGCTCGTCGAGGCGGCGGGTGCGGCTCGGACTTGTCGGTCACGTCCCTGGGGGACGTGGATGGTGTTGCTGGTCCGATCGCATATGGCAGCTGCTCGTCGGGGCGGCGGGGGCGCCGCGCACGCCGCTTTGCGCAAGCCCACGCGCCGAGCGCCAGCGGGGGACGTGCTGGCTCGCGGTGCCGCCGCCCGCATGTGCATCGCGCCGAGCGTGGAAGCGTCAAGGATAGAGCGCTCGTCACGGGGCTCGCGCAGCGGCGCGCAGCGGTCGCTCCCCCGCCGCCCCGCCTCGGGGAGCCGTGCGCCTCGGGAGAAGAAGAAGGGTCGGTCGCTGTGCATGGCTGCGTCGCCGTCCCGGCTCGTCGGGTAGCGGATGCCGCGCGCGTGTTGCTTGTCGATCACGTCCCCTGGGGGACGTTGGTGTTGCTGGTCTGGTGGTCGGAAGGCGGCAGCTCGTCCCCGCCGCCCCGCCTCGGGGAGCCGTGTGCCTGGGGAGAAGAAGAAGGGTCGCCCGCTGTGCATCGCTGCGACGCAGCCCCCGGCGGCTCGTCGGGGAGCGGATGCCGCGCGTGTGGTGCGCGTGGGTCACGTCCCCTGGGGGACGTGGGTGGTCGGATGGCAGCAGCTCGTCGGGGCGGCTGGTGCTGGGCGCGTGTTGCATGTCGGTCACGTCCCCTGGGGGACGTGGTGGCTGTTGTACGTATGCCGCGACATGGGGGACTGCGGCCCCTTCAGTTGTGCACGTGGCGTCCGGCGGCATCGGCATCCGCTGTCATCTCGGACGCGTTGTCCGCGCGTGCCGTTGTGGCGTGGTTGGTCGATGGGGCAGGCTGTGCGTCCCCTGGGGGACGTGAATGAAGGACGGGGCAGGCACACGAGCCATCGTCGGTGAGGTCGCGGTCGCAGCGCTCGCGATGGTTGACGACCACGAGGTCGGGTGCGCGGCCTGTGATCGAGAGCTTGCCGTCGTGGAGCGCGGCGTGGTGGCCCGAGCACAAGGCGCAGAGGTTCCAGAGCGCGTGAGGACCGCCGAGCGAGCGAAAGATGATGTGGTGCGCGTCGAGGTGGCGAGCCGAACGGCAGCCGGGCACCACGCAGCGATTGCCATCGCGCGCGAGGATCTGTTTGCGCATCCGTTCGGTTACCGACCTCGTGATGCGGGCCGGCTCGTCGGCATCCAGGTCGCCGAGGTGCTCGGCATCGCAGCAGGCCAGCTCGGCCGTCCCCTGGGGGACCACGACTTCACGTCCGCCGCTGGTCTGCGTGGCGGCCCTGCAGGTTCGACAGATGGTCATCGCGACCTGGTAGGCGGGGCGCGTGCTGGTGACATCGGTCCGCTGATCGCGCTCGGCGAAGTCGCGGAGGAGCATCTCGAGGAAGGCCGAGTCGTCCTGGCGCTCGCCGCGCTCCTCGTCGGCGAGGGCCCGCATCTCGCGGAGCCGAGCCTTGATGGCAGGGGTGACCTCGAACACGACGCGCACGCGCTCCAGCTCCGGACGCTTCGGCGAGTCGGGCGTGTCGCCCTTCGCGCGGCCCGCGAGCTCGCGCTGGACGTCACCGACCCGCATGTTCCGCGTGTGATCGAGCCAGTTGGCTTCGGTCGCGGGCGTGACCTTGCGGGTGAGCTCGCGCGCGTGGCCATAGGTGATGGCGCCCTTCGCGAGCGCTTCGTTGATCTCGGGTAGCTCGGCCAGATCGCGGGCGGTGCGGAGGCGCTCCATCGCCGCGTGCGGACCGATGCCGAACCGCGCCTCGACGTAGGCCACGATCGAGGGGTAGCCGAGCCAGTGCCACAGCCGCGTGTCCTCGACTTCGCGCAGTAGCTCCGCTTCCTCGGTGGCCATCCTGGATTGCCGGCGCACGAAGTCCCGCACCTTCGCGTCGAGCCACTGCATTCCGTCCGCCGCCCGCGCATGTTCATTGCCTGCAACTTGCTCGAACATTCACCACCACTATCACGCAGATTTCGGCGCTCGCCTCGCGCGATCTCCGACGAGAAAACGCCCCTCACCTCGATCGAATCGAAGTTGAGTCCTCGCCGCGCGCACACCGCACGAGAACGCGTCCTGTGACGAGTTGTTGGCGACATCGCCGCCGCGGTGCCGACGGCGTTCAGAATCTCGTCAAGGGTTTTGTTGTCATTCTTCCCGCGGTGATGGTGGTGTCCGATAACCGGACAGCGAGGCGGCGCGCGTGACGTTCGCGAGCGCGCTCCTTGGCCCCCCTGACAAACTCGTGAACGCTGTCTAGGGGCTCGGCGGTGCGAGAGGCTCCATCCCGAGTAATCGGCGGACGCGAGCGGACCGCGGAAAGTCAGTGCGAAGTTGACGTTCGTGCGGCGCTACTGCGCGAGCACCTCGATCGACGCCGTCGACGAACCCGCCACCCGCTTGCCCACCACGAGCTGCGCCGCCGACAGGCCGAAGCGCTCGCGTGCGCGCAGCACGAGCTGCTCGGCCGTCTTCGGGCCGGCATCGACGGCGATGCGGAGCGTCAAGCGGTCGAACACGCCAGCCACGAGCCCGATGCGATCGATGAAGGCGTCGGCATCCTTCATCGTCGCGGGGACGACCAGGAGCACACCGCGCTTGCCGGGCTTGGCGGCGACGTGGGTCGACGCGGCGGGCGTCAGAGTCGATGCACGGATCAGCGAGGCGACCGCCGTCGGGGCAATGGGCGCGACCTCGGGCGCAGGCGTCGTGAGCACGCCGACGGAGCGCCAGGCATGCCACGTCAGGCGAAACGTCGCGTCGAGCGTGAGGGCACCCCGACCGGCGAGGCCCATCGCGATCGCGTTGTCGTGGAGGTTCGCGAGCTCGACCTGGCCGAGCGACTCGATGAGCGCGACGGGCGCGGGGGCCCCCGGCATCGCGGCGACGGTGCGCGCGGCGGCGGGGACGTCGGCCTGGAGCTTCGAGACGCCGGCGAGCCACGTGGTGCCCCACGCCTCGAGGTCAGCGGCGTGTGCCTGCACGAAGCCGCGTGGGGCGATGGCCACCACCGGCATGAGGCGCGGGAGCTCCGCGGAGGTGAGCAGCACCTTGGTGCGCGCGGTGGGGGCACGGCCACGCGTCGTGGCGATGAGCTTCGCGTCGTGCGAGTCGCCGAACGACACGCGCGAGAGTGCGACTCCCTCGAGGTCCAGGACGGCCAGCGACATGAAGGCTTCCGGAGAGCCCGGGGTGGCGCCGACCACGATCGGCTTCGCAGACGTCGCTGCCCGCGCGAGCTCCTTCGCATCCGCGGCGTACAACACTTCTCGTCCCCGCGACCACCCGACGACGAACACGATCTCCGGCGCGAGCGCGCGCAGCTTCTCGTAAGAGGCCACGTACGACGCGAGCGGAACGATGGCGAGATCCGCCCCCCCGGTCGCTCCTCCACCCTTGGCGAGCGCGGCCTCGATCTCGGCCATCGAGGTGGCGGCGGTGAAGCTCGCCGACTGCGCGGTCATCGCGCCCGGGCCGAGGTACTCCCAGCCGAGCGCGACGGTCTTCACCGAACGCTCCAGCGTGGGCGCTTCGAGCTTCGGCGGCACGGCCGGCGCGGCCGCGACCGGCTTCTCCGCCACGACGGGGGCTGCCACGACCACCGGCGCGTCGCCCTGGTAGTTCGCGTAGAGCAAGCCGCCCGTGGTCGCCATGACGACGGTCAGACCGAGCTTCGTGATGTTCGACATGTTCACCACCTCCCGCCGCGCGACGCTTCCGTGCCGACGGCATGACGTTCCGGGTACTCGGCGCGCAGCATCGCGCGCACGTCGTTGATGGGCATCGCCAGGTTCAAGTTCTGGGCGACGGAGTGCGCGGCGTAGATCGCGGTGGTCACGCCGACGACTTCGCCGCGGGTGTTGAAGAGGGGGCCGCCCGAGTTGCCCGGCGAGACGGGCGCGGACATCTGGATCATCTTGCGCGTCTCGATCACCCTGCGCGCCGAGATGACGCCGTCGGTGAGGGTGTGCTCGAGGCCGAGAGGGTTGCCGATCGAGACGACGCGCTCGCCCACGGTGACCTTCTCCGAGTCCCCCAGGATCACGGGCGTCAGCGGAGCCTTCGTCGTGATGCGAATGAGGGCGAGATCGTGGTCGGGCGACTCGGCGAGGATCTCGACGCTATCGGCAACAGTGCCGTCCATCAGCTTCACTTCGATCTTCGAGGCGCGATCGATGACGTGATGGTTCGTGCCGATCGTGCCCTGCGCATCGATCACGAAGCCGGTGCCGCCGCCTTCACCGAACGGAGTGGTGACATGGATCGCGACGACGGACGGCGCGAACTCCTTGAACAGCTCTGCTGGCGAGCGCTCCTTGTTGTCGGCTGGTCGTAGATCCCCGGCGGCCGCGGGCGCGATCGTGGGCGGCGTGACGGCGGGCGGAGGCGTCACGACCGCGATCGGCAGCGAGATCGTCGGCCGGTGACCGCCCGCCAGGAAGTAGGCCGCCTGCGACGAGCGGTGCAGCCCGGCCTGCCCGAGGCGTTCGCCTTCGGCGGTGAGGAGCGGGCGCGTGGCGCCGTGCGCGATGCCGACGAAGCCCAGCGAGAACAGCGCGTAGCTCACCGCGAGCACGTCGGTGGTGACGCCGCGCTGCTTGTCGCGTCCAACGAGCCCGAGGGCGCGGTCCGCGAGAATCGCGGGAATAGCGAGCGCGACGATCAGGGCGAGCGCCAGGCGCGCGGGATTGCTGTCGATCCACAGGCCACCGACGGCCATGAGCGACAGCACGGTGACGACCAAACCACCTACGAGCGCCAACGCCTTGACGAACCCGCCGACGATTTTGAGCATGGAGATCGCTGTAAGCACCCTGGGAAGGCTCGCAAGCCCCCGAAGCCCTGAAGATTGTGGGAATAAGGGCCATGCGAATCGACAAGGTGTACACGCGCGGCGGCGACGAGGGGCAGACCTCGCTCATCGGCGGCCAGCGAGTCTCGAAGGCCCACGCGCGGATCGACTGCTACGGCACCGTGGACGAGCTGAACGCCACCGTCGGCCTCGTGCTCGAGGCGCTCAAGGAGTCCGCCGCGGGCGCGCACCTCACGCCGATCCTGCGACGCGTGCAGAACGAGCTGTTCAACCTCGGCGCGGAGCTCGCGTGCGAGACGGCGGAGATGCGCGAGAAGTTGCCGCGCATCGAGCAGCGCCACGTCGATGCCCTCGAGCGGGACATCGACGGCGTGAACGACGAGCTCCCAGCGCTCAAGTCGTTCGTGTTGCCGGGTGGAGGTTGGGCTAGTGCCTACTGCCACCTCGCGCGGACGATCTGCCGGCGCGCGGAGCGCCTCGTCGTGTCGCTCGCTGGGACCGAGGAGGTCGGGCTGCTGGCCGTGCAGTACCTGAACCGGCTCTCGGATGCGCTCTTCGTGTGGGGCCGGTGGTGCGTGTTGAAAGATGGCCATCCGGAGCCGCTCTGGGATTCGAGATCGACGTAGGATTCTCCGCAGAGGGGGAATCACGATCTATGGGTCTACTTGGCAAGTTGATGGGACAGCAGCCGGCGAAGAAGCCGACCGATGACATTCTTCTCCTGCACGCGATGATGCTCATGTCGAGCATCGACGGATACCTCGAGGGATCCGAGGTCGCGACGCTCGAGGCGTTCATCAACACGCTTCCCGAGTTCAAGGACGCGGACTTCGATCAGCAGATGGCCGCGGCCAAGAAGCTGCGCGCGAAGTTCTCGACGGCGCAGGATGCCGTGAAGGCGCTCGCCGAGATCTCGAGCGATGCCGTGCGCAAGAAGACGTTCGTGCTCGCCGCCGACATCGCGATGTCGAGCGGTGACATCGACGACTCCGAGGAAGAGCTCCTCGAGGCGATGCAGCGCGTGCTGAACGTCGATGACGCGCTCGCGCAGAAGATCATCGAAGTCCTCGCGATCAAGTACGCGAAGTGAGCCTGGTGGACGCACCAGGCGAAGCGCCGCCGACGGGCGGAGCGATGCGATCGAGCCTCGTCGCCGATATCCAGGCGAGGCGCGACCGCGATCTCCGCGGCGAGCTCGCCGATGATCGCGGCGTCAAGAAAGCTCTCGAGAAGTTCGATCAGCGCGCGAGCGGCTGGGGCTTCCGCCAGCGCCGTAGCCTCCTCGCCGATGCGATTCGCCTGAACAAGCGGATGGCACCCGAGGTGAGCAAGGCGCTCGCGGAGTGTCGCGAGAAGCTCGGCTTCGATCAGCCGGTCGAGATCTATCTGAAGCCGGATCCTGGCTACAACGCGTTCTGTTCGCGCGGCCGTACGGGCCCGTTGATCGTCGCGCTGTCGTCGCGGCTCGTCGAGGACTTCTCCCCGGCGGAGCTGCGGTTCGTGCTCGGTCACGAGCTCGGACACGCGGTGTACGACCACTTCGGGATCCCGATGCCGATCACGGCGACGATCCAGGACATCGGCGGCACGCTGGTCTCACGCGCGGTGCAGCTCCGGCTGTTCGTGTGGTGCCGGGCCGCGGAGGTTTCGGCGGATCGCGCCGGGCTCGTCTGCGCGGGCGATCCCGAGATCGGCGCGACGGCGTTCTTCAAGCTGTCGAGTGGCCTGACGCGCCCGACCATCACCGCAGACTTCGAGGCGTTTGCCTCGCAGATCGAGGCGATGGCCTCGGCGCCGAGCGCCACGAACGACGCGCGCGATGACGACGACACGCTCGATTGCTTCTCGACGCATCCCTATACGCCGGTGCGCGTGCGTGCGCTGATCGCCTTCGGGCGGTCGGCGGCGTACCGCTCGCGGACGGGGCGCGGCGAGGACGGCATCAGCCTGGACGACGTCGAGCAGATCGTCGAGCGGGACCTGGCGCTCATGGAGCCGACGTACCTCGAGGAGAAGTCGACCGCGGCCGAGAAGCTGCGGCGGGGCCTCTACCTGGCGGGCGTCAGCGTGGCGGCCGCCCACGGGGGCATCCAGCCCGAGGAGATGTCCGCCCTGCGGGCGCTGCTCGGGGCCAAGCAGGCGCAGACGCCCGAGGACGTGGACAAGCTCGCGTCCGAGCTGGAGACCGTGCTGACCGACCTGGCCAGCCAGTCACTGGCCCACCGGGCGCAGCTCGTGCAGCACCTGACGGTCATCGCGGGTGCGGATGGTCACGTCGCCGAAGAGGAGTACACGGAGATGGCCCGGATCGCGGAGCGCCTCGGCGTTCCTCCGACCATCATCGACCAGACCCTCTCCGGTGCCGCCAGTCCGATGGACTGACTGCCACTTCGCGCGTACTCTGCGCCCGTGTCAGAGCCGGGCAAGCAGTCCGAGAGCAGTAAGCAACTTGCCGCCGCCGAAGAAGAGGCGCGCGGTCGGTTCGAGAAGGCCATGAACGAGCTGCGTGACGGAGCC
>JALHPV010000020.1 GCA_022842285.1 Kofleriaceae bacterium | reverse complement strand
TCCTGACCGCCGTTCCGGTCGGCACCACGACCTACGAACAAACCACGGTGCAGGGCGTTCTGTCAGGCAGCCTGTTCGAACTGCCTGCCGGTCCACTCGGCGTCGCCGTCGGGGCGGATGCACCAGCACCAGCGCCGATCTTGGCCACACCGCTCGCTGCCTTCGTGACGACCTCGCCGACCTTCTCGAGCATGGTCTGCGTGTCCCACGGCTTGGGGAGGTTGGCATCGACGCCGCTCGCAACGCCCTTGGCGTTGTCATACGGCGCGCTGTTTCCGACGAGGATGACGACCGGAATGCCCTGCGTCGCACCGTCAGACTTCAGGGCCTGACAGAGCTCGTAGCCGGTCTTGCCCGCGCCGAGCGTGGCGTCAGCGAGGACGACCACCGGCTTCTGGCCCTTCGCCTTCTCCAGGCCCTCCTCGTACGAACGCGCGCCGACGTACGTGAACTCAGTACCTCGGAACGTGATGTCCGCGACCTGCTGCATGGTCGCGCTGTCATCGACGCACAAAACGATCTTGCTCACGTGGTGTCCTCCGACGATTCCCCGAGCGAGCTTCTTGGTAACACGGTCTTCGACGAGCGGTCAAAACCAACTGCCGGAAATCCGTGGGGATATTGATCCCCCGCGTCGCCCCTGCGTTCACGCGCCGACGATGCTAGCGTCCGCCGCCCTATGCCCATGCATCACACGCCGCTCCACGTCGCCGCGGCCGAGGCCGTCGCCGCGCGCGCTGGCGTCGCAGCGAGCGACCTCAAGGTCGAGACGCCGAAGCCCGAGCTGGGCGACGTCGCCGTCGGTTGCTTCGCGATCGCGAAGGCCCAGGGCAAGAACCCCGCGGCCATCGCCACCGAGATCGCCACCAGCTTCACGCCGAACGCATGGCTTGCCTCCGCGACCGCCGCCGGCCCCTACGTGAACTTCCGCGCCAATCGCGCCGGCATCTTCCAGTGGCTGGTCGACAAGGCCCTCGCCGACAAGCTCGTGCCGCAGATCGGCGACGGTCGCACCGTCTGCATCGACTACAGCTCGCCGAACATCAGCAAGCACCTCGCCTACCATCACATCCGCTCGACGGTGATCGGCCACGCCCTCGCGCAAATGCTCCGCGAGCTCGGCTACCGGGTCATCGGCATCAATCACCTCGGCGACTGGGGCACCACCCACGGCATGCTCATCGCCGCGTGGAACCTCTGGGGCGAGGTCTCCCCGCTCGACGTCACGGCGCTGAACGACCTCTACGTGAAGTTCCGCGAGGCGATGAAGACCGAGCCCGCCCTCGAGGAGAAGGGCCGCCAGTGGTTCAAGCGCCTCGAGGACGGCGACCCCGAGGCGCGCGCGCTCTGGACGCGCTTCCGTGACATCTCCCTCGGCGAGTTCGAGGCCGTGTACGAGCGCCTCGGCATCAAGTTCGACGAGGTCCGCGGCGAGAGCGCCTACGAGCCCGATCTCCCGCGCGTGATGAAGGAGCTGCGCGCCAAGGGCCTCGTCGAGGAGAGCGAGGGCGCGCAGGTCGTCCAGCTCGAGGGCGAGAAGACCCCCATCCTCCTCGAGAAGAACGACGGCGCCACCCTCTACGCCACGCGCGACTTCGCGGCGGCGCAGTACCGCTTCCACACCTATCACTTCGCGCGCTCGCTCTACGTTGTCGACCGCGGCCAGTCCCTGCACTTCCGCCAGCTCTTCAAGCTCCTGGTCAAGGCCGGCGAGGACTGGGCCTCGCGCTGCCAGCACGTGCCCTTCGGCCTCGTGCGCTTCGCCGGCAAGAAGACCTCGACCCGCGGCGGCAACGTCGTCCTCCTGCGCGACGTCCTCGACGAGGCCGAGGCCGACGTGAAGGCGAAGATCGCCGAGGTGAACCCGGACATGGCGCCCGACACCCTCGCCAGCGTCGCGCGCACCGTCGGTACGGGCGCCGTCATGTGGGCAAACCTCCTCGCCCAGCGCGACAAGGACATGGACTTCGACTGGAACCGCGTCGTCGCCCTCGACGGCGACACCGGCCCCTACGTCCAGTACAGCCACGCGCGCTGCGCCTCGATCCTCCGCAAGGCGGGCGCCACCCCCGCCCTCGCCGACATCGACTGGACCGCGCTCTCCCACGACGCCGAGTGGGCCGTCGCGCGTCGCCTGCTGGAGTTCCCGGAGATGATCCTGCGCGCGGCCGTCGGTGACTCCGACAACATCGACCTCGCGAAGCCGGCGGCCTGCGAGCCCCACATAATGTGTCACTACTTGCTGGCTCTCGCCGGCGACTTCTCCCGCTGGTACACGGCCGGCAACGGCGACGCGACGCTCCGCGTGCTCGTCGACGACCCGCGCCTACGCTCGGCGCGCCTCGCCCTCGTGATGGGCGTGCAGGCGGTGCTGCGCACGGGCCTGCGGTCGCTCGGCATCGGCGCGCCCGACCAGATGTAGAAACCAAGTCCGACATGATTTTTGCGCGATTCGCGCAGTAAATACGTCGGACGTGGTTGTTCTAGCGGTCGCGGCGGCGAATCTGCTCGAGCAGCGTCGCGCATTCGTCGAGGGCATCGCGCATCCGCCGCCGGTGCGTACCGCCGGCCGCCGACAGATCGTCGAACAGGCGATCGCGACGCAGGATGCTGCGAAATAGCTGCACGATCGACTCGGCGTAGTGGAGGTGGCGCTGCGGGTACGGGAGGTCGACCTCGGGCGCGCTCGGCGGCGGCGCCTTCGGTGGCGCCTTGCCGACGACGAGCGCCTTGGCGGCGGGCGTGAGCTGGAGCGCCCGCGCCTGATCGACGGGCAGGGTGCCGCGCGCCCCCTGCGGAACGATGCGCGGATTGTCGGGCATCCCCGGGGGGACGGGCGGGGCCCAGCCGCTGCCGCCGGGGACGTCGACCGCCATGGGTTGCGGATCGACGAGGGTGTTGGTGCCCGCCGGAGGGGTGGGATGCGGGGCGTTCGGGCGGGCCCAGGGGGAGCGACCGTCGTCGGCGGGCTGGCGACCGACGGCACCGATGGCGACCGGATCGGTCTCGGTCACGACCGCCTGGATCGTGCTCGTCGTCATCGTCGCGACGCGGAGGTGCTTGCCGACCCAGTCTGCCGGCGGCACCACGAAGAGCGAGTGGTCGTCGATGCGCGGGTCGGTATCGCGGAGGATGACGATCTGGTTCGGGCCCGCCTCGCCGCGGACGATGACATGGCGGGTGACGCCGTCGGTGTGGATCCCGATCGCGTAGGCACCGTTCTGGGTGGTGATGCGGAAGACCGCGACGGCCGCATCTCGCAGGTCGCCAAAGATGGTGCGAGAGCCGACCGTCACGGGAGCATCTTAACGCGACCCGAGTGCACGCGGTGGCGGACGGCGGGCCCCGCCGACCACGAGGACGGCGAGGGTCAGGACGTAGGGGAGAATGTGGAGGAGCTCGGCGGGGACCGCGGCGGTGCGGAGCTGGAGCTCGATGGACAGGCGCTCGGCGAGAGCGACGCCGACGCACGCGAGCGCGGCCCACGCCGGACGCCAGCCGGCCAGGATGACCATCGCGAGGGCGATGTAGCCGCGGCCGCCGGACATGTCCGCGGAGAAGCCACCCACGGCGAGCGAGAGCTGCGCGCCCCCCGCACCGGCGAGCGCGCCACCGACGAGGGCCGCATACAGGCGAGCCCGCACGGGCGAGACGCCGACGGCCACGAGTGCGTCGGGGCGGTCCCCGGCCGCGCGGAGGCGCAGGCCCCACTTCGTCTTGACGAGGGCGATGGGCACGACGATGGAGGCGACGATGGCGAGCCAGACGATGGGGCTCGCGAGGACCGCATCGCCGTAGCCCGGCGCCGGCGGCGAGTTCGCCCCTTCGCCGTAGAAAAGCTGGAGGAGGAAGCGCGTGCCGCCGAGGGCGAGGAGGTTGAGCGCGACGCCGACGATGACGTGATCGGCGCCGAGGCGCAGGCTCGCGAGACACTGCACGGCAGCGACGAGCATGCCGGCCGCGATGCCGCCGAGGACGCCCGCGAGGGGAGAGCCCGTGGCGTGCGCGACCGCCGCGGCGGTGAAGGCCCCGAAGAGGAGCTTCGCCTCGAGCGCGAGATCGATGACGCCCGAGCGCTCGGTGATCGCACCGCCCAGGGCGGCGAGGGCGTAGGGCACGGCCATGCGGAGCACCTGGAGGGAGAAGACGGCGGCGATGACCTCGCTCATGCTGCCCTCGCCTTCCCCGCGCGCTGGCCCACGGGATCCTTCGGGGCCGCTCGCGGATGGCGCGCGACCCACGGACCCGCGGCCGCGACGGCCAGCACGACGACACCCTGGAGCATCTCGGTGAGCTCCTTCGGCACGAGGTCAGCGACGGCAAGCCCGCCGGCGCTGAGCAAACCGAGCAGGAGCGCGGCGATGCCGATGCCGACGGGATGCGTGCGCCCGAGGAGCGCGGCCGAGATGCCGAGGAAGCCGGTGCCGCGACCGAGGCCCTCCTCGAAGGCATGCTTGTGGCCGAGGACGAAGTTCGCGGCGGCGAGCCCGGCGAGGGCACCGGCGGCGGCCATCACGATCGTCTGCACGCGCGGGACGGCGATGCCAACGCTGCGCGCCGCATCGGGATCGCGGCCGACGGCACGCCACATCTGGCCCCACGTCGTGCTCGACCGTAGCCAGGTAAGCAGCGCGACGAGGCCGAGCGCCATGATCAGGGTGCCGTTCACCGCGCTGCCCGCGAACGGAAGATGTGGGAGCTCGGCGCCCTTCACGATGTCCGCGCCGCGCGTGGTGCCGCCCTGGAAGAGGAAGGCGTTCCCGACCCACAGCGCGAGCGCGGCGACGATCGCGTTCAGCATGATCGATGTGATGACCTCGTGCGCCCCGCGGTACGCACGCAAGGCGCCGATGGCCGCACCGACGAGCCCGCCCGCCAGCGCCGCCGCGAAGAGGCAGAGCGGAACGGCGATGAACGACGGCGTGTCCCCGGGCAGCGCCGTGCCCATGAGCGCGCACGCGAGCACACCGGCGGTGAGCTGACCCTCGGCGCCGATGTTGAAGAGCCCCGCATCGAGCGCGAGCCCGACGGACAGGCCACACAGCGCGAGGCCCGTCGCCTTGTAGAGGACCTGACCGAGCGTGTACGGGTCGCTCGTGGTCCGCTCGAGCATCGCCCACCACACGGTCCCGGGCGGCACGCCGACGACGAGCATCATCACGCTGCCGATAGCGATCGACGCGAGGATCGCGATCGCCGCCGCCTGCAGCTGGGCCCGCCCCTGTTCGGTGACCCGGAGGATCATCCTGCGCGTCTCCGCCATGCGCAGCGCCGGCCCCCGAGTACGGCGTTCGCTTCGTACGCTCGGTGCCGGACCCGCAGGATCACGTCGCCCCCGTCATCAGCGCGCCGAGCCTGGCTCTCGCCTCGGGGGCACGCAGCTCGTCGCCTCCGAGCTCGCCCACCAGCTCGCCGCGCAGCATCACGACCACGCGATGGCAGAGCACGAGCAACTCGTCGAGATCCGCCGAGATGACCAGCACGCCCGCCCCCGCGCCCGCCGCCGCCCGGAGGCGCTCGTGGATGCGCGCGACGGCACCGAGATCGACGCCGCGCGTCGGCTGGGCCGCCACCACCGCGCGCAGATTCGGGCGCGAGAGCTCGCGTCCGATCACGACCTTCTGCTGGTTGCCGCCCGACAGGCCACGCACGATGGCATCACTGTCCGCGGGCCGGATGTCGAGCTCCGCGATCCGCTGCACCGCATGGCGCCGTACGGCCGCGCGGTCGATGCGCCACCTCCCCGTGACGTCAGTGCGGCCGAGAGCAAGGTTCTCGGCGACGGTGCCGTCGAGCACGAGGCCGCCATGCAGTCGATCCTCGGGCACGTATGCGAGGCCGGCAGTGAGACGCTTCGCGGTGGACCACTTCGTCGCGTCGACGCCGCCGATGCGCACGATGCGCTGCCGATCGAGCCCCGCGATGGCCCGCGCGAGCTCCCGCTGCCCGTTGCCATCCACGCCCGCCACGCCGACGAGCTCGCCGCGCACGACGACGAGCATGTCTTGCCCGTGCGCACTGTCGCGCGCCACATCGGCGTCGCTCGCCCCCCACGCGCGCCCGGCGCTCGGGGCTCCCTTCGTCCGACCGGCGGACACCGGTGCGATCGCCACCGCCAGCACTTCAGGCGCGGTCGAGGGCACCGCTCGGGGCGGCGTCATGGTCGGGGTGTCCTCGCCGACCATGGCGCGAGCGATGGCCCCCACATCGAGGGGCGCGTCGCTCGCCCGAAAGGTCGCCACTGTCTTGCCGTCGCGCAGCACGGTCACGTCGTCGGCGACGCTCTTCACCTCGTCGAGCTTGTGCGTGACGATGATGATGGTCGCGCCCTGCGCCGCGAGCTCTTTCAGCGCACCGAGCAGGCCTGCCACTTCGACTGGCGCGAGCACGGCCGTCGGCTCGTCGAGCACGAGCAGCGTGGCCCCGTGATAGAGCGCGGCCACGATCTCGGCCCGCTGGGCCGCCCCGAGCGGCAGGTCCTCGGCGCGTGCGTGTGGATCGATGGCCAGGCCGACCTCCCGCCCACGCTTCGCCAGCTCGGCGGCGGGACGGTCGAACGCGAGCAGCGGCCCGCGCGTCGGCTCGACCCCGAGCATCGCGTTCTCGACGACGGTCAGCGTGCCCGCCGACGCACCGTGCTGCTGCACGAGGCCGATTCCCGCTGCGCGCGCCCCGCGCCGCTCCCAGGTCGTCACGTCGACGGCCCGCCCCCGCACCGTCAGGTCGCCCGCATCCGCGCGCACCACGCCCGCGATGATCTTCACGAGCGTGCTCTTCCCCGCGCCGTTCTCCCCGACGAGCGCGTGGACTGTCCCCGGCCGCACACGGATGTGGGCCTCGCTCAGCACCTCGCGCACGCCGAATCGCTTCGTGAGCGTCGCCGCGATCACGAGATCACCCTCGACCGTCGACGCCGCGCTGCTCGCGGAGGCTTCGCTCGCTCGGGTCATGGAACCGCACCGCCCTCCGGCGCTGCTGCTCGCAAGCGTTCGCTTGCTCGCGTCATGGAACCGCACCGCCCTCCGGCGCTGCTGCTCGCAAGCGTTCGCTTGCTCGCGTCATTGCGCCGGCACCACGATCCGGCCGGCGATGACGTCCGCGCGCAGCTCGTTCACCTTCGCGACGACCTCGGCCGGCAGCATCGCGGCGTTGTTCATATCGTTCACGAAGCCCACGCCGTCATCGGCCAGGCCGAGCTCGCGCATCCCCCCCTTCAATGTCCCCGCCACCAGCTCCTGCGCGACCTCGACCACGGCACGATCCACGCGCTTCACCATGCTCGTCATCACGCAGCAGGGCGCGACGTGAAACTGATCGGAGTCCACGCCGATCGCCCGCATCCCGCGCTGCCGCGCCGCCGCGAACACGCCGTCGCCCGTCTTGCCGGCCGCGTGATAGATGATGTCGGCCCCACGCGCGTACTGAGCGCTCGCGAGGTCCTGTCCCAGCGACGGATCTGCGAACGCCTTCGGCTCGCTCCCCGCATAGGCGGACTGCACCTGGCAGCCCGGGCATACGTGCTTCACGCCTGCGATGTAGCCGGCCTCGAACTTCCGGATCAGCGGGATGCGCATGCCGCCGACGAAGCCGACGTTCTGCGTCTTCGTCGAGAGCCCCGCGATCGCCCCGACGAGGAAGCTCCCCTCGTGCTCGCGGAATTGCAGGCCGACGAGGTTCGCGATCTCGCCCACGCCCTGCGACGGCGCGTAGTCGACCCCGGCGAACACCACCTCCGGAAACTTCGTCGCGAGGCGCTCGAGGTCCGGGCTGAAGATGAACCCGACGCCGATCACCAGGTCGACCCCCGCCGCCGCGAGCGCCCGCAGCGCGCTCTCGCGATCCGCGCCCTCGCTGGGCTCGATCGTCTGCACGCAGATCTTCAGCTCGTGCTTCGCCTGCTGCACGCCGCGCCACGCGGCCTCGTTGAAGCTCTTGTCGTTCTTCCCACCGACGTCGAAGACGAGCCCCACGCGCGGTCCCTCGCAGGCCAGGTGCTCGGGCTTTGCGACCACCAGCCCGACGACCAGGAGCGCCGCGTTGACGGCGACCAAGATCGCGATGAGCCGTCCAGCCGTCACGGCGAGTACCCTACCCCACCCCTGCATCGAGTAGCCTCGGTGGGGGCGCACGGTTCGCGCGACCCAGTATCTGACGCCGCTTCGTGAGGGCGGCTCCGTGCCCGCGATCATCGCTGCTGATGACGACGGCATGTACGTCCTCAAGTTTCGCGGCGCGGCCCAGGGCGCGACTACCTCTCGGCTGTCCACACCGGCCTTTGCGAGCCCCCCGCGGCCATGCTGCCGCGCCTCATGACTCGCTTGGTCTTGCCGCCGCCGTGAGAGTTCGAGCCGAGCAGCGAACCTTCCGCCGCCCCACGCGCCACTGCTCGCTCCGAGAGCCGATCGCGCCGCGACGAGTCCGGACCTGACCGCATCTCGACACCGCGAACGAACCCCAGGTGTTCAATCGCGCGCTGATAGACGTCGAGCCTCTCGTCGTACGAGCATGCCCAGCCCGATCGGCCGCGCCTCAGTCTGGTTGCCCAGTTCGTGGACGTGGACGAGCACGTGGCACGTCCACGAACGACCTTAACTGAGCGGCGTTGGAACTAGCTAGTTCGAGGGGACCGGGGTGCCGCCGGCGTGGGTCGTGCGACCGACGATGGGGCCCGAGCAGTCGGCGACGAGCGAGGAGTCGAACGCGATCGACCACTCGAAGACGTAGCCGTTGTCGGCGCCCCAGAGGTCGGTAACGCGGAACTCCCAGTCACCGTTGAGAACGGTGCCGGTCAGAGCCGTGAACGGCGTGAACGGCCGGTAGTCGCCCGCGGGGATGGTCTGAGCACCACCGGCCGCCGCCTGGATGATCGTCTGCGAGGCCTGGGCGGTCCAGCAGTACTCCATGCCGGTGCCGATCAGCGCGTCGGAGTCGCTCTGGTCCGGGGTGCCGAGGTAGTTGGGGCCGCCGTTACGCCCCTGGAATTCGTGGAGGACGATGATCGTGCCGCTCGGCGGGATGAGCTCGATCTGGAGATCGTGGAGCCACGAGTGCTCCATGTTCACGCAGATGTTGAGGAACTTCGACGAGTCGTCGAGGGTCGCGCCGTCGGCGAAGCCGATGAAGTTCAGCGTCGAGGTGTACGAGCCGTGGCACTCGCGATAGACGCAGTTGGGAGCGTCACTGGCGGTGCACTGCGCATCCGTGCTGCACGCCGCGCCCGTGCCGACGCCGTCAGGGAGGAGGAGCGGCGTGCCGATCGGCGTGTCGACCTCGCCGCAGATCGGGCAGGAGCCGACGCCAGAGCAGTCGTTGTCCTCGCAGTCGACGGTGTTGTCGCAGTCGTCGTCGTAGCCGTTGCCGCAGACCTCGGTCTCCGGAACGCACTGACCCGAATCGCCCGCATCCACCATCAGCGCATCGTCATCGTCCTCGTCACCATCACTGCCACGCTCGCGAGTCGCGGGACCACAAGCGGCAAGAGCGGCGAACGCAAAACCGAGTGCGATGTTGTGTGGCTTCATGTGCGCGGCGGACAATCATGTAGGACCTTCACCTCGTCAAGCCAAACCTGCTTGCAAGCCGGGGGATCCCGGGCAGCAGGGGGTGTTTGGTGTGCTACGTTACAGCCGGCATCTATAAAGGGGACCTGCCATGGGAATCATCAGCTTCATCAAGGGTGGTGTTGCCGAGCTCGCGATCGCGCGGCCGGACGCCGCGAAGGACCAGTGGGTCTACAAGCACCCCGACCAGACGATTCCGATGAAGGCGCAGCTCACCGTCGATAGCGACGAGGTGGCGCTCTTCTTCAAGGACGGAAAGTACGTCGGTAGCTTCTCGGCGGGTCGACACACGCTCGATGCGTCGAACATCCCCTTCCTTGGCCAGCTCGTCGACAAGTTCACGGGCGGCAACGTCTTCATCTGCGAGGTCTTCTTCGTCACGACGCGCGAGCTCGCGTCGATCAAGTTCGGCACGTCGATCGGTGACGTGCAGGACCCGCAGACCCAGCTCCGTGTGCGCCTGATGGTGCACGGCGAGTTCTCGGCGCGGATCATGGACCCCGCGAAGCTCGTCATCGGCCTCGTCGGTCAGCGCGCGACCAGCAACGAAGGCTTCGTCGGCTGGTTCAAGAGCCAGGTCCAGAAGACGATGAAGGACGGCATCGCCGAGCTCATCGTGAAGCAGAACTGGCCCCTCATGAAGGTCACGTCCGGTGCGTACACCGACGAGATCGAGGAGTCGACGCTCGCGGGCGTGCGCCGCCACATCGAGTCGTATGGCGTCGAGATCATCCGGTTCGGTGACTTCTCGATCAGCATGGACGCCGCGGACCGCGACCGCCTCGACAAGCTGGTCGAGCGCTTCGCCTACGTGAACGCGTCCGGCGGCATGGCCGGCTACCAGCAGCTCGCCCAGGCCGAGATGATGATGGGCGCCGCCGAGGGCATGAAGAAGGGCGGCGATGCGGGCGGAGCCTTCCAGGGCGCCGGCATCGGCATGGGCTTCGCGATGGCGGGCCAGATGGCCGGCATGATGGGTGGTGCCAGCGCGCAGAAGGCGCCCGAGAGCCGTGAGGCGATCATGTCGACCCTCAAGCAGCTCGGCGAGCTCAAGGCCGCCGGGATCCTGACGGATGCCGAGTTCGAGGCGAAGAAGAAAGACCTCCTCGCCAAGCTGTAGTAGCTAGAGGCCCGTGGACAACCGGGCCTACTACGACGACTTCGCCGGCTGGTACGAGCGCGAACGGCACCTGCCCTACCACCGCATGCTCGATGACCTCGAGGTGGGGCTCGTCGAGCGCTACGCCGTCGGCAAGCACGTGCTCGAGGTCGGGTGCGGCACGGGGCTCATCCTCGGCCGGGTCGCCGACTTCGCGGCCACGGCGAGCGGGATCGACCTCTCGGGCGGCATGCTCGCGAAGGCGGCCGCGCGCGGCCTGAACGTCGCGCAGGCGAGCGCCACGAACCTGCCCATCGCCGACAACTCCGTCGACGTCGCGTATTCGTTCAAGGTCCTCGCTCACATCCCCGACATCGCCGGCGCGATGCGCGAGATGACCCGCGTGGTGAAGCCGGGGGGCTGGGTCCTCGCCGAGTTCTACAACACGCGCTCGCTGCGGCGCCTCGTGAAGAAGCTCAAGCCGCCGACCGCGGTGTCCGAGCAGACCAACGACGAGCACGTCTATACGCGCTACGACAGCGCGGCGGACATCCAGTCGTATCTGCCCGCTGACCTCGAGTGGGTCACGTCGCGCGGCATCCGCGTGATCACGCCCGTCGCGAAGGTCCTCGAGGTCCCCGTGCTCGGTCGTGCGATCCGCGCCGCCGAGAACGTCCTCGCGGATCTACCCGGCGCACGCTCGGCCGGCGGCTTCCTCGTCGCCTGCTGCCGCAAGCGGAAGTGACGCTGCGGGCGAGGCGGCCCTGACTGACCAGCCGCTCGCCGCCCTCATGGCTTCCCGCAGGGACTTGGAACGGATCCGCAACATCGGCACCGCGCCGTTCCCCTTCTCGGGAAGCGGAACCGGGAACCTGCGTTTCGGGATCCGTTCTTACGGGGCCACGACGTCCAGGAAGGCGCGGCGGTCGATGGCGGCCCCCGTGCGCGCGAACAGCACCGCCAGGAGCGGGCGCGCTTCGGCGAGGCGCCCCGTGGCGACGAGCACCTGCGCGTACGCGCGGATGTAGACCAGCTCGCTGCGCTGTTTCCGCCACGCCCGCTCGAGCCAGTAGACGCTCTCGGGAACGCGCCCCTCCGCGCGCAGGCGTTCGCCGTACCACCAGAACGCGTTCGCCGAGCCCGAGAGCGTGGCGATGGCGGTCGCACCGAAGGCCGCGTCGGGTGACAGCCGGGCCTGCGCGAGGCGCAGGTACGGATCGAGCGGGGCGTAGGCAAGCCCCCGCTCGATCACCGCGAGCGCCTGGTCCTGGCGCGTCACCTGGAGGACGAGGGCGTAGTTCTCGATGGCCTTGGGGTCGCCGGGGCTCACCGCGAGGGCGCGCTGCCACAGAGCGTGCGAGCTCGTCCACGCCCCCTCCGCCCGGATCGTCAGCACGCTCAGCACGCCGATCAGCAGCGCCGCGCTGATGCGACGCCCCGAGGGCGGCACGATCATCACGATCGCGGCCACGCCGATGCAGGCCGGGAGGGTCGCGAAATACACGTAGCGATCCGCGACGATGATGTGCACCGGCAGCGCGAGCTGACTGACGGGTAGGAACCAGAGCCAGGTCCACGCGATCAGCGCGCGCCGCCAGCGCAGCGGAGCATCCTCGGCGAGCGGCCGCGGCGAGCGCCACCAGAGGAGGACCGATCCCAGCATCGCGAGCGCGCCGAGCGCGACGTCCACGCTCGACGGCCCCACGACCTGGATCGGATACGCCACCGACGGCAGCGTCGCGCACGCGAGCGACTGCACGTAGTGACCGATCACCCCCGGCACGAGCGTCCACGGCGAGCGATCCACGGCCGAGACGCCGTCGCTCACCACCTTCGCGTCGAGCGCGACCATCATCACCGGGGCCGCCGCAAGGACCGAGGCAAGGCCGACCCCGCCGATCGTGATCCAGCGCCGCCGGTCGGCCGGCAGCAAGTACCAGTCGAGCGCCGCCAGCGCCGGTCCGATCGCCATCGCCGGCGCCTTGCTCCAGATCGCGGCCACCGCCGCGACCATCGCGGCGACGAGCCAGGCGGCGCTTCCGCCGCGCCGGAAGCGCAGCCAGGCGTGCCCACATCCCACGGCGAACAGCCCGGCGAGGATCCCCTTGCGCTCGGAGAGCCACGCGACCGCTTCGACGTGCGACGGATGCACGGCCCAGATGAGGACTCCCAGCCACGCCGTCGCGGGCCGTAGCCCGAAGCGGACGAGGAGCTCGCCGAGGCCGAGGACGGTGAGGAGGAACAACCCGAGCTGGGTGATGTGCAGGCCGTGCTCGTTCGTCCCCCACACCGCCATGTCGGCGGCGACGACGACGTCGCGCACGGGCAGGTATTCGCCGCCATAGGGGCGCCGCGCGCGTGCGTCGAGCTCGAAGAACACGTCCGCGAGCACCTCGCCCGAGGGCGCCCGCAACGGGCTGTCCTCCGACCACAGCCACGGGTCGTCGTACGACACGGTCGTGAGCGCGAGCGTCGGGAGGTAGACGCCCAGCACGATCACGAGCACGAGCCATCGGACCCGCGCGCCCAGCATCACGGCTGCGGGCCGATTTCGCGCGCGAGCTCGAGCGCGAACGCGGCCTCCTCGCGATGGCCCGCGCGCCCCAGGTTGCGGGCCATGACGCGCCACACGTTGGCGTACTTCAGGTGCACGGCGGTGGGCCACTGGTCATCAGGCCCCGGGCGCCGATACGGGAGCTCGAACGCGGCGAACACGCGCTTGTTCTCCTCGAACACCTCGAGTAGCGAGGGCGTGGGCGTGCCGCGCGGAAGGACCCTGAAGAGCAGGCCGTACGGATAGGTCGGGAACTCGCTCAAGATGTTCGCCTGCAGGAGGTCCACGTAGAGCGGGCGCCCGGCCGCGAGGACGTGCTCGGCCACCCGGATGCTCGCGACACCGGGCTCGCCGAGCTCGAGCCGGACGCCGCGAGCCGCGGCCCGTGCGCGGTACCAGGGCAATGCCATGGTCGGCCAGTTCACGTAGACGATGTCCGGCCGCACCTTCAGGACCAGCTGGACGTAGTTGCCGCCATTGTGGAAGTCGTCCCCGGTGCCCACGATCACGGCATCCGGCGGCAGCGAGTTGTACGTGTTGACGACCTCGTACTGGACGGCTGGCGAATGCGCACGCACCGCGTACGGCAGCGACACGCCGACGAGCGCGGCGAAGCCCGCGACCAGGAGAGCGAGCTGTGTCGGGATTGCCTGCAGGATCGGCGGCGCCCGCCGCGCGATCGGGCCGAGCCCGTCGAAGGCGGCGGCGACGGGAACCGCGAGCAGGACCGTCGGCAGCAGGTGAAAGCGATCGACCACGTAGCGAGCGACGCCCCACGGGGGCAAGTTGAAGCGCAGCACGAGCAGCGGCCCGGCGACGAGCCACGCCAGCGCCAGCAGGGCCCAGCCCGCGCGCGGCTCGGCGTGGTGGGGGCGCGCGATGTTCCAGCCGAGCGCGCCGAGGGACGCGAGAGCCGGGAGCCAGAGCCACGCGCGCCCGATCGTCTCGGCGAGCGCCACGAGGTTCGCTCCAGGATGCGTCTCGCCGGGACTCGCCGCGAAGGAACCGGGCCCGCCGTAGTCCTCCCGCAAGAACGTTCGCACCAGCTCGTGCGCCGATCGCACCGAGCCCCACGTGCCCTGATGCTCGGGCGCGATCAAGAGGTAGAGATACGGCGACAGGCCAAGGAGCAGCGCGCCCCCGGCGAGCGCGCCCGTGACGACCTTGGCGCTCGTCGGGCCCGCCTGCTCGCGCAACCCGCGCACCGCGCCGAGGAGGCCGAGGGGAGCGAGCATCGTGCAGGTCAGGTGATTGGACATGCCGAGCCCCGCGACGAGCGCGAGCCCGATCACGCGCCGCCGTCCCCGGAGGGGCCCGTGGGCGGCGGCCAGCCACACGATCGTCGCCGCCACGAGGCCATTGAGCGCGAAGACCTCGGCCTCCGTGTACATCTTCAGGACCATCGGCGACGCGGCGATGATCGCGGCCGTGACGTTCGCCGATAGCGTCCGGGCCCCCCAGGCCCGGCACGCGTGCACGAGCACCACGGCCTGAGCGGCGCCGATCAGCCCCGTCGCGAGGGCGGCGGCATGCGCGGGACTCCCCGGCAGCCACGACCACACGCGCAGCCAGAGCACGAACAGTGGATAGCCGGTCGGATGCGCGTTACCGCCCAGGGCCCCCAGCGTGCAGAACTCGGCGTTATCCCCATCGACGATGTGGTCGGGCGCGACGAACGCGTAGACCACCACCGCGAGGAGCCCGACGAGCACGCCGCGATCGAAGAGGACGGCCATCCACCGCGAGCGCATGAGCATGCGATAGTACCTGCGTGGGCGAGATCGTGGTCGTCGATGACGAACAGTCGATGCGCGAGTTTCTCGCGATCTGCTTGAAGCGCGCGGGCCATACCGTCGAGACGTTCGCGGCCCCCGCGCTCGCGCTCGCGCGCCTCCGCGAGCACCGGTTCGATCTCGTGGTCACCGACCTGCGCATGCCCGGCGAGCTCGACGGGATCGGGCTCCTGAAGGCGATCAAGTCGCCGAGCGCGCCGCTCGCGAGCGACCCGGAGGTCATCCTCGTCACCGCGTTCGCGACGGCGGACACCGCGCTCGCCGCGATGAAGCACGGCGCGTACGACTACCTGACCAAGCCGTTCAAGGTCGACGAGATCAACACCGTCATCGATCGCGCCCTCGAGAAGCGGGCGCTCGTCGAAGAGAACCGTGCCCTGCGCGACGAGGTCGCCGGCCGCGTCCGGCTCGCCAACCTCCTCGGTAAGAGCCGCGCGATGCATCGCGTGTTCGAGCTCATCGGCAAGATCCACTCGACCCGCACGAGTGTCCTCATCACCGGTGAGAGCGGGACCGGCAAGGAGCTCGTCGCGCGGGCCGTGCACACCGAAGGGGCGCGCGCGAGCCGGCCGTTCGTGGCCGTCAACTGCGGAGCGATTCCCGAGGCCTTGATGGAGTCCGAGCTCTTCGGGCACAAGAAGGGCGCATTCACGGGCGCGGTGAGCGACAAGTCCGGGCTCTTTCACGAAGCGATCGGCGGCACGCTGTTCCTCGACGAGATCGGCGAGCTGTCGCTCGGCTTGCAAGTGAAGCTCTTGCGGGCGCTACAGGAGCGGCGCGTGAAGGCCGTCGGCGCCGTCGACGAGACCGATGTGGACGTGCGCATCATCGCCGCCACGAACCGGGACCTCGAGGCGGAGGTGGCCCGCGGCGCGTTCCGGGCCGACCTCTACTACCGTCTGAACGTGGTGGAGATCCAGCTGCCGCCCCTGCGCCAGCGCAAGGAGGACATCCCCCTCCTCGCCGAGCACTTCCTCCGGAAGTTCGGCGCCGAGCATGGCCGCATTCCGCGCCTGTCCCCCGCCGCCCTGGCCAAGCTCGAGGCCTACGACTTTCCCGGCAACGTGCGCGAGCTCGAGAACATCGTGGAGCGGACGGTGGCCCTCGGCTCGGGGGAGACCATCGAGCCGGATGATCTGCCGGCCGTCCGCGCCACTCGTACCGAGCCCGACGCCCCCCAGGCCTTCCCGCCGGAGGGCGTGGATCTCGAGCGCCTCGTCGCCGACTACGAGCACGTGTGGGTGACCCGCGCACTCGAGCATGCAGGGGGGGTCCGCAAGAAGGCCGCCGCCCTCCTCGGGATCAGCTTCCGCTCGATGCGCTACCGGCTCGCCAAGCTCGGGTTCGAGAAGGCGAACGAGGATGACGACGAGCCACCTACATGAAGTACCTATCGAAGCGCCGCGTTCTGTCAGTGGAGGTGACGTGAAATGTCACCGGCGACGGGGCGCGCCCTCGCACGTCCCTGGAATCCCGTGATCGAGCTCGCGGCACGACCATTGCTCTAGGTCGCCGGCATGAAGCTGAAGAAGAAGTTGCAGCGAGGGTTCACCCTCATCGAGCTGATGATCGTCGTAGCGATCATCGGCATTCTGGCCGCCGTCGCGATCCCGGCCTTCATGGACTACATGAAGAAGTCGAAGAAGTCCGAGGCGTCCCTGCAGCTCAACAAGATCGGCAAGAACGCCAAGGCGAAGTACATCGAGTCGCAGACGTTCGCCACCACGACCGTGCCGACGCAGCTCCCCGCGCCCGTGGGCGCCGGTGGTGGCTGCTGCGATGCGGCCAACAAGAACAAGTGTGTTGCGACGCCGGAACTGTTCGCCGGTGATACGGGTGGCTGGGCCGAGATCGACTTCCAGATCGACGAGCCCACGCTGTTCAGCTACACGTACGACGGCTCCGCGGGTAGCACGTTCGTTGCCACCGCCGTTGGTGACCTCGACTGCGACGACATCGGCATCACCTACACGATGAACGGCACGGCCGTCAGCGGTAACCCCGCCGTCACGATCACCGAGCCGCCGCCGAACTCGGACTAAGCTTCACTCTCAGACCCACCAATCACACACGCCGCCTGCAAACGGGCGGCGTTTCCAGTTTCGGCCCCGAGGTATAGTGATGCAGATGCGCCGTCGCCGTTCGCAACAAGCCGGGTTCACGCTGCTGGAGCTGATGATCACGGTCGCAATCATCGCCATCCTCGCGGCGATCGCGGTGCCGAGCTTCATGAAGGAGACGCGCAAGGCCAAGGGTAGCTCCGAGGTGCCGGCGATCTTCAGTGACCTCCGCACCCGCATCGACCAGTTCCATCAGGAGAACGGTCGGTATCCGACGAGCCTGGCGGAGACGACCCTCCACCCGTCCACGCCCGGCCCGCAGAAGCAGGACATCAATCCGCTCCCCACCGACTGGACCGCCCTGAAGGTCCGCATCAGCGGTCCGGACCAGGTCTACTGCGGCTACACGTACGTCACGAACAACGGCGGCAGTGTCGGCGCCCAGGGCACCGCGTTCGGGTTCACCGCGCCCGCGACCGACTGGTATTACTTGCTGGCCAGGTGCGACCTCGACGGTAGCTCGACCCTTGATGCGTATTACTTCTCCAGCAGCGTCGATCCGACCATCCAGAAGGTCAATCCGACGAACTAAGCCACATTGCGTAGCAAGGTCCAGTACGCGAAGCGGCCCGGCGGAAGTCTCGCCGACGGCGAGAACCAGGATGGCAGGGTGAAGTCGCTCGCGATCGCCGCGCTCGGTGTGGCTGCGCTGGCCGGGGCCCGCCTGGCCCGCGAGGCGGCGGTCGAGCAGAACGTCGTGGCTGTCGAGGAGCCGCCGTACGCTCCGTCGCCGCGGCTCAGTCCGTTCGTCTCGCTCGGCTATCGCGAGCTCTTCGCCGACCTGTTGTGGGTCCGGCTGCGCGGCTATTTCGGCGGCGAACAGAGCACGGCCGCGGGCGTGGCGGACCTGGCGATGGCCGTCGCGGCCTCCGACCCGCACTTCCGGCCGGTGTACGAGAAGGGGGCGCTCGCGATCACCGCTGACCGCGGCAACATCGACAACGTTGCCCTACGCCGCGCGCTGGATCTCCTCGACCAGGGCATGCGCACGTACCCCGACGACTGGAAGCTGCCGCTCCTCGCGGGCCAGATCTACCTCATCGACATGAAGACGTCGGACCCGGCCGAGCGCCGTGCCTGGGACGAGAAGGGGGCGCTGCTGCTCGAGAGCGCGGTGCGCAAGCCGAGTGCGCCCCAGACCGCGGCCACGATCGCGGCCACCGTCCGTACCAAGCTCGGGCAGCAGGAGCGGGCGGTCCAGAACCTCCGCGAGCTCGCCATCACCACGACCAACGAGGAGTCGCGGAAGAGCCTCCTGCTGAAGATCGCCGAGCTCGAGAACACGGACGTGGATGCGATCACGATCGAGATCGATGCGGATCGCCGCGCCTTCGAGAAGCGCTGGCAAGCCGAGCGCCCGGCCATCTCCGCGACCAACTACGTCGTCATCGGCCCCCGGCTCGCCCCGGGCTTCGACCTCGGCGACCTCGCCACCGGAGGCCGCGACCTCATCGAGGCGCCGCCGGAGGAGCTGCCGCCCCTCACGGACTGACTACTTCGGAAGCTTGTCCGAGTAGTCTTTGATCTGCTTGACGGTCTCGTCGGCCTTCACCTCGACGGTGAAGGTCTCCTTGATCCCGAACTCGTTGTTGACGAGCGTGATCTTGTGCTTGCCGGCGGAGAGCTTCATCTCCTTCTGCGGCGTGTGGAGGCCGGTCGACGAGCCGTCGACGTAGATCTCGCACGGCGGCTTGCTGCCGAGAGTCAGCAGGCCCGTGCCCTTGGCGGCCGGCTTGTCGGGCTTCGTGACCGGGCCCTCGCCACCGTCGTCGGGCGGCGTGACCGCCACCTCCGGCTGCTTCGGCTGCTTCGGCTGCTTCGGCTGCTTCGGCTGCTTGCCAACCTCGGGCTGCTTCACCACCTCGGGCTGCTTCACCACCTCGGGCTGCTTCACCACCTCGGGCTGCACGGCCGCGACGCCCGCATCCGGGGCGGCGGGCGTGACGGGCGGCGTGACCGCGGGCGCGCCCGCATCCGGCGTACCGGGCTGGATCGCCGCGACGGCGGAGCCGCCCTCGGCACGCTCGAGCGGCTCCACGAGCTTCACCTCGGTGCCACTACCGAACGTGATGGGCTTGTTCACCGAGCGATAGCCCGGCAGCTCGAAGAGGACCTTGTAGTCGTTGCGGGGATCGAGGGGCACGGTCTGCGGCGACTTGCCGACGGCCTTGCGCTCGCCATTCACGAACAGCGAGATCTCGGCGCCCGGGGGCGAGGTCTCGAAGGTGCCGCTGATCGCGAGGGGCTGGAGCGCGATGTCCACGCGGTCGGCCTTGCCCGACTCGACCTCGACGGTCTGCGTGGCGCTCAGGTAGCCGACGGGCGGCTCGATCTGTAGCGTGTGCGTCCCCGGCGTGATGCCGCGGATGCGCGATGGCAGGCGATCTTGGCGAGGCTGACCGTCGAGCTTCCACTGGGTGATGCCAGCGGGCGTGACGTAGAGGTCGAAGCCGGTATCGGCCGCTGCGACCGGCGGCGTGTCCTTGCTGCCCCCGAGCAGCACGATCGCCGCGACGATGGCGCCCGCCGCGAGCACGGCGCCGCCGATCAACCACGGCAGCGCGCTCTTCTTGTTGCGCGCGGCGATGCTCGAGCCAAACGTCGCCATCGGGTCGAAGGGCGCGCTGTCACCCGAGAACGAGCCGAGCGATGGCACCGCCGGCTGGCCGTCGAACAAGGACTGCGTGCCCACCGGCTCGCTGATCCGCATCCCGACCGCGACCGGACCTTCGGTGTGCGTTGCGGGCACCTTGGCCGAGCCCGTCGCGCGCGGCGGCGGAAGCCCCACGCCATTCGCTGCGAGCCCGATGCCGAGCCCGTTCATCGTCGACGACGGCGACGGATCCTTCGCTGCCGGCGCGCCATCCCAGCTCTTCGCTGCCGACGAGGCCACGAGCGACGACAGGTCGGGCGAACCGTCCGCCTCCATCATCTCCGCGGCGGTGCCGGGCACGGGGGTGGGCGGCGCCTGGAGGGGGAGCCCCTTGGTGCGCGGTCCCGCCGCGACCGTGGCCGCCTTTCCGTTTCCGCGCGCGGCCTTCGCCTTCGCCTCTTCCTCGGGGTTGTCGTAGATCTGGGTCTCGAGCTCGTCGTCATCCCACGCGAGGTCATCCTCGCCGCCGGTCTTCAGCGGCGCCTGACCGGACGACTGAACGACCGGGACCTTCTGCGAGATGGCCTTCTGCTGACCCGACTGCGACGAGGTCGGCACCACGGGCATTCCACCGGTGGAGCGCGCCGCGGGCGGGGGCGGCGGACGCGTGCCCGCCACGGCGTTCATCGCCTGCGTCGAGCGACGCGGGGGCGGCGCGGCAGGAGGCTGCGCGGTCTTCTGGTTACCGGTGCTCGTGCGCGCCACGACGGGCGGCGGCTCGGCGGGAGGCGGCTTGAGCTGGCGATAGCTCTCGAGCTTCGCCGTCTCTTCCTCGATCTCCTTGCCGAAGGTGCGCTTCATCCATCCCGCGAGATCCTTGCGCGAGTAGAACTCGCCGGCGGTGTAGACGAAGGCCTGCAGCTCGTCGTGGAGATCGATCGCGTTCTGGTACCGATCGTCGACGTCCTTCGCGAGCGCCTTGAGCACGATGCGCTCGAGCTCGTCGGGGATGCGGCGGTTGTACGTGGACGGCGGCAGGATCTCGACGTTGCGGACCTTCTCGAGCGTCGAGAAGTCGCTCTCGCCGACGAAGAGACGCTCGCCCGTGAGCAGCTCGTACAGGACGATGCCGCAGGAGAACACGTCGCTGCGGCGATCCACCGGCAGGCCGCGCACCTGCTCGGGAGACATGTAGCCGAACTTGCCCTTGAGGATGCCCGCCTGGGTCTTGCTGCCCTTGCCGGCCGCCTTGGCGATCCCGAAGTCGATGAGCTTCACCTCGCCCTCGAACGAGATGAGGACGTTCTGCGGCGAGACATCGCGGTGCACGAGCTGGAGCTCGCGGCCGGCCTGGTCGCGCTTGTTGTGCGCGTAGTCGAGGCCCTCGCACACCTTCATGATCATGAAGCAGGCCTGCGAGACCGGCATCGTCTCACCGAGCTGGCGGGACCGATCGAAGATGCCGCGGAGGTCACGGCCGTGGACGTGCTCGAGGGCGATGTAGTAGCTGCCATCGACGACGCCAAGATCGAAGATCTGGGCGATGTTCGCGTGGTTCAGCTGCACCGAGAGCTTCGCCTCCTCGATGAACATGCGGATGAACTCTTTGTCCTCCGCGATGTTCGGGAGGATGCGCTTCACCGCCACGAGACGCTCGAAGCCCTCGACGCCGAACGCCTTCGCGCGGAACACCTCGGCCATCCCGCCGACGTTGATCCGCTCGAGCAGGTAGTACTTCCCAAACGGCGCGGGCTTCTTCACGTTGCGAGATTCCCTCGGGACCCACTCCGAATTCGGAACATTCGCGCCGTTTCCTTCATGGGGCCACATGGTCTAGGTGGCCGGATTGATACACCGATGCGAGAAGCCACTGGGGTTAATTCTGCGCGAGGGCCTGGGCCGGTTCCATCCGGGATGCGCGCCGGGCCGGGAGGTACCCCCCGAGCACGCAGAACAGGGTCGAAAACCCTAGGGCACTCGCCCAGATCCACGTCTTCCACTCGAACCAAGACGTCGGCTTGAAGGGGAATCTTGGGATGTTACTGGCGGCATACCAGTTCCAGATCGCGCCGATCCCCATCGCCAGGCCGATGCCCAACAGGCCGCCCACGACCCCGATCAGGGCCGCCTCGCCCAGCACGATCAGCTGGACGTCGGTCTCGGTGGCGCCCACCGCCCGCATGATGCCGATCTCGCGGCGCCGCTCGCTGACCTGGATGAAGAAGTTGTGGCCGATGTTGATGACGGCGATGACGAGGATCGCGACCGAGATGATGAGGAAGAGGAGCCGGATGACAAAGATGACGGTCGCGAAGCGCTCGCCGAGCGAGTCCTCGAGCCGCAGCCCCTGCTGATCGACGAGCCACTGCGAGAACGGCGCGATCTGATTGCGGTCCTTCAGCGTGACGATGATCGACGAGTAGGACGACGCCGCCGCCTTGTCGACGAACTCCTCGTTCCAGCGCTGCAGGTAGCCGATGGGCATCGTCACGCCGATCGGCATGGCGCGGCGCGAGACGCCGACGACGACCGCCTCGACGCGGCGGGGCTTGGCCTTGCCCATGTTCCCCGAGCCCGACACTGTCGTGAAGCCGAGGCCGATCGAGAAGCGCATCGCCGAGAGGCCGCGGCTCTGGATGAGCGTGTTCACGAGGTTCGTGTCGGCGATCGGCATGCCGTGCGTCTTCGCGAACTGGTTGTTGTAGAGCTCGACGACCGTCGCCGAGAGTACGACGGGCACGCGGTGCTTGCAGATCCGCTCCGCGTCGTCGCAGTAGTAGCGGTCACCGTCGGGACAGTCGTTGTAGTAGACACCCGGCACGCGCTTGCTCGGGTCCTTGGGCGCCATCCGCGGCGCCTGGATGACATCGTGCTCGGGGTCCGCCGGCGGCGGGGTACACGCCACGTTGTGGACGGGGTCCTTGATGGCGTCCCAGTCCTTGAACATCTCCTTGATGCGGTCGTCGTCCTGCACGAACGACGGGTCGACGCCGTCGGCAAAGCCGCCGACCTCGAACTTGAGATCGCTGCCCTCGAAGCTGCCGCGGCCGGCGGCCGGGAACGCCAGGGCGAGCCGCGGCACGGCCGACTTCACCTCCGCGCGCGCGCGGATGGTCTCGACGGTGGTGTCGTCGAGGCGCTTCGAGGTGTCCTTGCCGAGCACGGACACTTGCGGGGCGATGACCTTCACTTCCTCGACGGGGAAGACCTTCTCGAGCACCTCGCCGGCGCGCTGCGTGAGCGCGAGAAACAGGGTGAAGGCCCCGATGCCGATCACGATGCCGAACGCGGACAGGATGAAGTGGCGTTTGCTGCGGGCGGTGTTCGCCAGCACCATCCGCGTCAGCTTTCCAAATGGCATCATGCGGGACCTGCCTGCGCGTGGAGCTCGTCGTCGGACGTCTCCACGATCGCACCGTCGCGCATCGCGATGACGCGCTTGGCGATGCTCGAGACGCGACGCTCGTGCGTGACGATGACGAGCGTGACGCCGTCCTTGGCGTTGAGCTCGCGGAAGAAGTCGATGACGCCCTTGCCCGTCTCGGAGTCGAGGTTGCCCGTCGGCTCGTCGCAGAGCAGGAGCTTCGGCGAGCCAAACAGGGCCCGGGCGATCGCCACGCGCTGCTTCTGGCCGCCCGACAGCTCGCCCGGCCGACGCTTGGCGTAGTCCGAGAGGCCAACGCGGCGGAGGGCATCATGGCCGCGCGCCTCGACGTCCTTCGAGTCCTTGGAGAAGGAGGCAGGGATGATGACGTTGCCGTGCACGGTCAGGTGGTCGAGCAGGTTGAACGCCTGGAACACGAAGCCAATCGAGGTGTTCCGCAGATGCGCGCGCTTCGTCTCGCCGGCCTTCAGCGTGTCGATCCCGAGCACCTCGACCGACCCGCTGTCGGGCATGTCGAGCCCGCCGATGATGTTGAGGAGCGTTGACTTGCCCGAGCCGGACTGGCCGACCAGCGCGAGCAACTCGCCCTGCTCCACGTCCAGGCTGACGCCGCGCAGTACCTTCGTCGCCGCGGCACCCTTGCCGTAGCTCTTGGTGATGTCGCGGAGGCGAATCACCGGTCCGTCTGTGCTGTCAGGCACGGCGGCACGCTAACACGGAGACTTCTTAGCGCCGGGTGGCAGAGGCATCCAATACGAGGTTGGAGCCCTCCATCGAGAGCCGTGCATGAGCCTCTTTCCACGGCGACAGCGACGCCGCGATCCCCTCGCCCGGCCCCTTCACGCCCTCGGGGTGGTTGCCGAAGTCCCACACGAAGTCGATGAGCCCGGCCCAGGCGTCGGGGGTCAGCGCATCGAAGGTCACGTCGAGCTTCAGGAGGTCGCCGCCCTTCGGCTCGCCCTGCCCGATCGCGCGCTCGAGGACACCATCGCCGATCGCGAACCACCCCATCGAGTCATTCAGGATGTAGTCGAGAGTGATGCCGGTGAACGGTGGGCTGAGGCGCTTGCCGCTGTATGGACCGAACTGCACCGTCTTCTCGAGGGTCGAGCGCAACGGGAAGTCCAGGAGGCCAGCAAAGTACTGCTGGCTCGACAGCTCCATCGCCACCGCGAAGTTCGAGGCGGTGGGCTCGTCCGGGTCGAAGGACAGGAGCGTCGCGCGGCCGCTCTGCACGCCGTAGCGGTCGATCTGCGCCGGCTCGAGATCGAGGAGCGCCATGCAGCCACCACCCCACTGTGCGAGCGTGACAAGGTCGAGGTTCACCTGGGCCGCCAGCGGCGCGCCCGCCTCGACGGACGCCCAGCCGGCCGACACGGGGACGGCTGCCGCGGTGATGCGCGAGCCCGAGTCACCGACGTCGAGCGCCACGCGCCCGTGAATGGTCTTGCCATCGCCGTCGAGGCCGAACGCGATGCGCTTCACCGGCTTCACGAGGTCGAGGCACGCCCGCACATCATCGACGCGCGAGGTGAGGTTCGAGAGCAAGCCGGCTGGCTCGGCGAACCCGACCAGGCCGGGGTCGGCCTCGGCTCCGACGGCGCCCCGCGCCCACGCCCACGCTTCGCCCCACGAGTCCGATCCGCCCTTGCGCGACGCCGAGAACCACGACGCACGATCGTCCTTGCCGGCCGCGAGCGAGAGGTGCACCCAGAGCCAGTCGTCGGCGACGGCCCACGAGAGGTAGTCACGGGTCCCCTGCTTCGCGCTGAACACCTCGACCCCATCGATGACCACGGAGCTGGTCTTCAGCCCCGCACCGGTGCGACGCCCGTCGACCCACTCGTTGAAGCGCTCCGCATCCGCGAGCCGTGCCACCAGGGTCGGATTCGCCCCATCCGAGAACAGGGCGACGCTCGCCGTCACGTCCACGCCGATCGACGCCACGCCGGACTCCGACAGGATGTCGACGCCAAACATCGCCTGGGCGGTCCGGCTCAGGGCCGCGCTGGAGTCCTGGAAGGGCGCGCCGAGGGTGTCGAACAGGTCGCGCACGCTGCGCTGAGCCTCGGCCACGGTCTTCGCCGCGAAGGCATAGGTCGGCTTGGCCGGGAGCCACCGGGTCGCGGGAATCTGGGCGTCGCCCTCGGCCGTGATCGTGGTGCCACCGGGCTTCTGGGGAGTGGGCTTCCCGCCACAGGCCACCGCCAGGAGGACCGCGCAGATCACGAGTTTCATGGCGTGAATTTGCCACGCATCCGCAGGAGGTGCCGGCCGAGGACGCCCTCAACCATGATTGACCCTGGTATCCTGCGGCGGAGATTGGCATGAGCACCATCGGCGGACCCGGCGGCATCGGCGGCCCCAGCGGACCTGGCGGTCCTGGTGGGGTGGATGGACCGGATGGTCCCGATGGCCCGGATGGGCCGGATGGCCCGGATGATGTCGCCGACGTCGCCTCGACGAGTGCGACCAGCGGCGCGGCCGATATCGATGCGCTCGCCGCCGAGATCGCGGCGGGTCGGCTGACGCCGAAGCAAGCCGTCGATCAGCTGGTCCAGACCATGTCCACCGCGCAGGGCCTGGCCCCCGAGGAGCAAGCCGAGCTGCGCGAGATGCTGACGGACCTGGTGGCGAACGATCCGTATCTGTCCGGCCTCGCCGGCCGCGTCTGATCCCCGGATTTCAGCGCCAGGCAGCCATGGACGCTGAGAAGAGGGCTGCGCTGCGCGCGGGGCCGCGGTGGTTCTGCACGTGCTCCAGCGGGTTGAACGCCAAGCCGCCCCGGACGCCAGGAAGATGAAATCCGGGCACGGAGTTCTGCGGCGCGAAGCGCCCGAGCCCTTCTGACCTTGGCGTCTGGGGCGTCTTGGCGTCGCGCCATCCGGGCAACCGCCCCGACGGCGCAACGCGTACGGAACCAGCATACGACGTCCGGGCACGGATGTTCTGCGGCGCGAAGCGCCCGAGCCCTTCTGACCTTGGCGTCTGGGGCGTCTTGGCGTCGCGCCATCCGGGCAACCGCCCCGACCGTGCGAACACGTGGTGAACTAGTAAAGAACGTCGCCCACGAAGATCGTCCCGCGCACGGAGCCGGGCGGCCCCACGAACTGCACCGGCTTCTTGGCGTTACCCGCGACCGGCACCATCGAGTACGGGCGCGTCAGCGGTCGGTCCTGCTTGTCGTGGAACGACGCGATGACAATGAGGTTGCCCACGCGCGGCGCCTGGTTCACCACGAAGCCCTGCACGACCGTGTGATCCTGGTCCTGGTAGGACGTGAGCTCCTCGATGACCGCGCGCGGCGGATCCTTCGGGACGAAGGCGCCCCGCACGAGGATGGTGGCCGAGGTCGAGCCGGGGCGCGGCTTCCGCTCGGAGTCGAGGAGCGCGAAGGTCCGCACCTCGTGGGGCGGGATCCATAGCGACTGGGGGTTGAGGGTCCCGAGGGGCTGGTCACTGGCATCGGTGAGCGAGCCGCCGAGTGTGACGTAGGCGCCCTCCCCTGCGTTGTTCTTCGCGTCGACGAGAACGAACGCCGCGGTTTCGGCGAACTTGCCCTCACCGACCGTGTCGGTGCGCAGATGGGGCGTCCCGACGATCTCGATGGCGTCGAGATCGAGGTGGCGGGCCTTGGTATTCGAACAGCCGACGAGGGCGACCACCAGGGCCAGAGTCGTCGCGACCTTCACCCGCTGGGTATAGCACCCGCCGCCACCCCCCCGCCCGAACCTGTCCGGTCGAGCGGGCCGGGGATCAAGCGACGGCGCGCGACGTCTTCTTGGAGGGCTCGTACGTGCGCAGGACGTCGCGGACCTTCTGGGGCAGCTCGAGCTCGTCGATCGTGCCCGGCTTCGCGATCTCGAACTGACCGATGGCGGTGGCGAGCGTGCCCACGCGCTCCTCGGCGGTGGCGCGCTTGTCGAGGAGGATGCGGTATTCGCCCTTCACCTTGCACAGGCCGCCGGGCGACTTCCCGGGCACCGGCTGGAGCGCCTCGTAGGTCACGCGGATGCCGAGCTGGTCGGCAGCGTGCTCGAGGAGCTCGACAAGTACTTCCGGCTTCATCGCTCGGCCACACTATCAGGCCCGATCGATCGCGCAAGCATCTTGTCCGAATCGCGGACTCTCCGAGATCTCCACGAGATCTCTTACTGATCTACAGCGCAGGCAAAATGACGCGGAACGCCGCGCCACCGAGCTCCGACGTCGCGACCGAGATGTCACCGCGGTGCTGCTCGACGATCCCGCGCACGATCGGCAGGCCCAGGCCCGTGCCCTTCCCGTCGGGCTTCGTCGTGAAGAACGGCTCGAAGATCTTCGCGCGGTCCGCCTCCGGCACGCCGGGCCCGGAGTCGTTGACCTCGATCAGGATTGATGAGGGGGTCTCGAGGCGGCAGCGCACGATGACCTTGCCGGAGCCGGAGGCGGCGCCCTCGATCGCATGCACGGCATTGGTGATGAGGTTGATCAGCACCTGCTCGAGCTGGCCGGCCACCGCCTGCACCATCGGGACCTCGGGATCGATCTCGACGCCGAGCTCGATGCCGCCCCGCTCTACGAGATGGTCGCAGATGGACACGGACTGCCGCACCACGGAGGCGATATCGACCGGCTCGACGTCCTTGCCGGATGGGCGCGCGTACTGCACGAGGTCGCGGGAGAACCGCAGGATGCGCTGAGCGCTCGCGCCGATCCGGCGCAGCTTCTCGAGGTCGGGGACCTCGGCCCCCTGGGACTCGAACTTGCGCACGAGGTACTCGGCATAGACGGTGATCGATGTCAGCGGATTGTTGAGCTCGTGGACGACGCCCGCGGCGAGCTCGCCCAGCGTGGCGAGGCGCTCGGAGCGGATGACCTGCTGCTGGAGCTCCTCGATCTTTGATTGGTCCTGACCGATGGCGACCACGGCATCGATGCGGTCTCCGGCGGCACCCGCGCGACCGACGGGGGCGATCGACCAGACGGTGCGGACGTTGCCGTGCGCGCGCGTCGGCAGATGCACGGTGACCGCGGTGTGGTGTTGACCGACGAGGGCGGCGGCAAAGGCCGAGGTGAGGAACTGGCGTTGATCCGTCGAGATGAAGTCGCGGATGTCGCGACCGAGGACGTCATCGCGCGAGTAGCCCGTGAGCTCGAGCATCGCGCGGTTGCACACCGTGATGCGCCAGTTGCGATCGATGCCGAGGATGAGCGCGTTGGCACTCTCGAGGAGGCGCGCCTGGTAGTCGCGGAGGCCGAGGGCATCATCGGCGAGGCGTGCGGTGCGGAGGCCGTGGGCGACGTGCGAGGCGATGGCGTTGACGGCGTCGGCATCGGCGGCCCGCCCGTCCTGGGCCGGGGCGTACCCGATATCGAGGACCCCGTAGAGCTCACCGGCGGCCGCGAGGGGCACGGCGAAGCCGGTCGCCATCCCGGTGAAGGGAGAGTCCCAGCGGTCGCGGATCATGAGGCGCGCGCTCGCGGCGACGGCGCTCTTCAGCTGCGCGCGCGACAGGGCAGCATCGGTGATGGTGACGCCCTCGCTGACCACGCCATCCCGGAGGGCCGCCCCGCGGATGTACGCGCGCGCCGGATCGCGGGTGCGGATGTCGAGCACGCGGATGCACAGCGCACGCCCCGGGAGGAGCGTACCGAGGATGCCCAGGGCGCGGTCGACGAGCGTGGCCTCGGAGATCGCCGTGCCGAGCTCGGCGGCGAGGGCCTGGAAGGCAGCGAGCTGCGCCTCGATGGTCGGAGCCAGGAACGTCACGGCTTTCCCTCCGTCGGTGCAAAGAACTCGCCGGTCTGGCCCTCGTCGCTCGCAGCGCCGGACGTGAAGTCCGACGCCTCCAGCGCGGGCGCCCCCGACACCCCACCGGCGCTATCGGGCAGGATGATCTGGGCGTGGGGGGCGAGCGGCTCGGGCTCGGCGGCAGCGCGGTCGAGGTCGAGCATCTTGGCCGATCCGACGTAGTCGGTCGTCTCGTACTTCGTGATCTTGCCGATCTTTTTCACGATGCCTGCCATGCGTTCGGCTTCCGACAGGATCACGCCGACGGACCGCAGGTGCGGGGCATCGCTCGCGCTCTGTCGCCTGATCAATTCGGCATACCCCATGATCGAGGTCAGTGGTTGGTTGAGCTCGTGCGCGGTGGCGCCTGCCAGCTCGGCGACGAGTGCATGTTTTTCCGACAGCTGCAGCTTTTGCTGGGCATCGAGGAGGCGCTGCTCCATGCGGATGCGCTCGCGGAGATCGGTGAGGATGCCGACGCTCGCGACCTCGCGATCGCCCTCGTAGACGGTCGACGCCGTCATGGAAACGGGGACGATCTCGCCCGAGGCGATCCGCACCTCGCGCCGGGTGGACTCGAGGCGGCCGACGCCGCCGTAGGACGTCGAGCGGAGCATGCGCATGATCTGCTTGCCCCCGCCCTCCTCGTAGAGGTCCCAGACCGGCAGCTTCCCGATGACATCGCGCGCGCGGTAGCCAAACAGGCGCTCGGCACCCTGGTTGAAGATGATGATCTGGCCGCGCATGTCGGCGGCGATGATCGCGTCGACCGTCGAATCGATGAGCCGCTCGAGGAATTCCTTCGTCGAGCGCAGCTCGTGCTCGAGGGCGCGCTCGGCGGTGACATCGCGGAAGGCGAGGATGACCGCGCCCGTGCCCGCGAGTACCGTCGACGTGGACACGCTCACCCACACGGGGGCTCCGCTGGTCGTGGAGAGCTCGAGATCGAACGCCTCGACGTTCACCCCGGCGAGCACGCGCGTGACCGCTTCTCCGAGGCCGGACCGCTGCTCGTCATTGGAGACGAGATCGCCGAGCTCGCTGCCGAGGAGGCCATCACGCGCGAAGCCGGTGATGAGCTCCGCGGCGCGGTTCACGAACAGGATGCGTCCGCCGTCGTCGAGCACCACCACGCCGTCGGCCCCGGCCTCGAAGTGCTCCTTCAATGAATCGATCCCACGCAGGCGCCGCTCGGCCTCGTAGCGGGCGCGGGAGATGCGGTGCGTCTGGTCGCGCAGACTCTCGAGTACCGCGCCGTGCCGGAGGTGGGCGGCGAGCGTGCTCGCGATGATCTTGCCGACCTCGAGCCCCCGCGCCCCGATGTGTTGCGTGCCCGGAGTGCGCTTGCGCAGCATCATCACGCCGAGGGCGCGGCCGCGCCACTGCACGGGAATGACACAGATGGCGCGCACGCCCTTCGATACGAGCTCGATCTCCTTCGTGAGCGGGTGCGTGGTGACGTCCGAGATGAGCACCGGCGTGAGGGTGCGGATGGCCTCCTGCACCTCGGGGTACTCGGCGATCGCGAGCGTGAAGCGCGTCAGTGGATCCGTGTCGTTGGCGGCGATCACGAACGCGTGATCCGAGCCCTCGATGTGGGCGATGAGCGACGCCCGATCGAAGCCGAGCAGTCCCGCCGAGATCGAGAGCACCTGGCCGAGCGCCTCGGCGTCATCGCCATGCGCCGTGAGCACCTCGTTGATTCGCTCGAGGGCCTGCGGTCCCGCCGCGTCGCGCCGCGAGAGCCGGCACAGGTTGCGACAGCGCGACGCCAGCACCGCCGGCGACAGGGGCAACCGCGTGACGTCGGTCGCGCCCGCGGCCAGGGCTTCGGTCGCCGCCGTCGCCGGCACGCCCGGGACGATCGCGAGGATCGGCACCTCCGCGAGCGCGGGGACATCGCGTGCCTCGGCCACCAGGTGCGCGGCCTCGGGCCCCGTGATGACGATCAGCGCCGGGGTGCCGTCGGCGAGGGCGAGGTGCGTCTCGCTCGTTGCGCTGAGGCCACTGCCGGAGAGCTGCGACACGAGCTGCGAGCGCTCGTGCTCGCTTCCCCCGAGCACCACGATCGGTGACGTCTCCACGACGCTGCGACCGTAGCACTTCGGGCGGGCTCCCCCTTACTGGCGAGGGAAATACTGGTCGAGGCGTCCCTTCGCCCAGCCGTAGCCAGCCTCGTCGAGACATTGCTCGGCGAGCGGCCGCGTGATGGGGCGATCCTGGTTGGCCTGGAACGTCGCCGGGCAGTTCGTCCGTGCGAGTTCACGCAGCTCGGCTTGCTTGGCAGCCGAGGGCGCACCACCGGAGACGACGGAGAGAATGGAGGAATCGAGATTGGTCATGCCCCGACGTAGTTCACCGATCGGACCAACGGCCCCTGCCTCGTGCGGTAGCCACCCGACCCGCGAGAACCGTGGCGTGGCTGGGAGTTAGGGCGCGTGCGTCCCCACCTAGACACCGGTCGTGGGGCAAGCCCCCAGCCACTGCCGGTGGCCCGAGCAGCCAGCAGGCGGCCCTACTTCAGCTCCGTCGCGATCTTCTTCCGCTGATCCTGGAGCTGCTGGACGCGCTTCTTCTCGGACGCCAGCAGCGACTCGACCTCGCGGCGCGCGCGCTCGGACTCCTCCTTCGCCCGCTCCGACGCGGCGAGTGCAGCCTGGAGGCGCTCGTTGCTCTTCTGGAGCTCCGCGCGCGAGAGCTCGGCATCCGCCCCGGCGGCGGTGGCGGCCTGCGCGGCGACGGCCGCGGCCTCGGCGGCGGTCTTGGCCTCGGCCTCGGCCTTCAGGCGGGCCGCTTCCTTCTCCTCGATGACCCGGAGCTTGTCCGCTGTCTCCTGACGTGCGACCTCGGCCTTCGTGGCTTCGTCGACGGCCCGGCGCTCGGCGGCGCGGACGGTGAAGGCCACGATGACGGCGACGGTGGCGAGGGCGCCAAGAAAGACGAGGGTGGCCGTGATGGCGATCCGCTTGCGGCGGTTCGCGCGGTTCGCGAGAGCGAAGACCGCATCGAGGAAGGCGCGCTCGCGCGGAGCGAGGGACCCGACGCGTTCGTGCATGCGCCGCGCCTCGTCGACGGTGGCGCCTCGCCAGAGCAGACCTTCCGCGCGGCCCCGCGACTCCCACTGCTGAGCGGCCTGGCGCAGCGACTGGATCCATGACGTCTCCTCGCGGCCGGCGTCCATCCACTGCCGGAGCTGCGGCCACGCGGTGATGAGCGACTCGTGCACGACCTCGACGGTGCGCGAGCCGCCGCGCTCGTCCACGTTCATGACAAGGAGGCGCGCCGCGACGAGCTGGTCGACGAGCGCCTGGGCATCGGGCGCCATCGCGAGGAGCTCGTGGAGATCGACGATCGCGCGCGTGCCCTCGGTGGTCACGAGGCGCACGAACACCAGCTGCGCGAGGCGTCGGTGCTCGCGGCTCATGCCAGCGAGGACCGCGTCCGCGTGGGTGGCCAGCGCGCCCGCGACGCCACCCATGGCCTGATACGCCGCGACCGTGAGGAGGCGCCGCGCGCGATCGCGCCCCTCCCAGAGGCGCGAGGCTGCGAACTGCAGGAGGGGCAGCGCCCCCGGGGTGAGCGCGAGCTCGGAGACCATGCGCTCGGCGAGATCGGTGTTCTCGAAGTTGAAGCCGGCGGTTCGCGTGGGGCGGACGAGGGCATCACGCAGACCTTCGCGCCCGAGCGGCATCAGGTAGTGCATGCCCTCGGTGACCGCGTTCATGAAGACGCGCTCCTCGGCGACGCGATCGAGGAAGTCGGAGCGCAGCGAGAGCACGACGCGGACCGGGCTCGCGGGATCGTCGGCAGCGGCATGCAGCATCGTGACGTAGGCCGCGCGCTCGCGCGGATCGGGGACGAGCGTGTACAGCTCCTCGAACTGATCGACGAAGAGGAGGACGCGCCCCTTGATCTCACCCGCGCGCCAGCGCAGCAGCGTGCCGAGGTAGCCCGGCATCTCGTAGAGGTTCTGCGCGATCGTCTGCTGGACGCCCGTCTCGGGGTGTCCGGTCAGGGGGGCGAGCGCCATGGCGAGGGCATGGACCGGCTTGCGCCCCGGCCTCACGACGACGGACTCCCACGCGCCGTCGCGCTTGAGCGCGGGGATCACGCCGGCGCGGATGAACGACGACTTGCCCGCGCCCGACGGACCGATGACGGCGAGCAGGGGTTGCGACTCGAGGCGACCGACCGCGCGCGAGATCTGTGCGGAGCGACCGAAGAAGCGCTCGGCGTCGAGCTCCTGGAAGGACTGGAGGCCCGGATACGGACAGCGCTCGTCGGCGACCTGCTGGGCCGAGTGGCGCGGGAGGAGCGGCTCGAGGGCATCGAGCATCGCGCGCGCCGAGGGGAAGCGCTCGTCCTTGTTCTTCTGCAGGGCGGCGTCGATGACCTGGATCAGGTGACGCGGCAGGTGGGGAGCGAGCGTGCCGACGCTGGGAATCGGATCAGGGGCGCACGTCGCGTACATCAGCGCGCCCGGATCGAGCCCGTCGTACGGATGTCGTCCGGCGGCGAAGCGATACATCATCATGCCGACGGCCCAGACGTCGCTGCGCTGATCGATGTTGGTCGTCTGGAACTGCTCGGGAGACATGTAGCTCCACGTGCCGACCATGCCCTGCCCGCTGATGGTCACGTAGGTCTCGCCGTCGCCGTGACTGCCGCTGATATGGGTGCTGCCGCTGGCGATGCCGTCGAGGACGGGACCTCCCGCGAACTTGGCGATGCCGAAGTCGAGCACCTTCACCACGCCGGTCTGCGTGACGAAGATGTTGTCCGGTTTCAGATCGCGATGGACGATGCCCATCGCGTGCGCGTGCTCGAGAGCGCGCAGCACCGAGGCCATGATCTCGAGCATGCGCCAGAGCTGCAGCGGCCCCGACGCACTCACCTTCCGCAGCGACATGCCCTCGAGGTACTCGAGCACCAGGTACGGCCGCCCCTGGAACTCGTTCATGTCGTGGATGACAACGATGTTCTCGTGCGTGCACTTGGCGGTCGCACGCGCCTCGAGCAGGATGCGCTGACCGGCGGCCGGATCCGATGGGTGCAGGACCTTGACCGCGACGAGGCGACCGAGCTTCGTGTCGCGCGCGAGGAACACCTCGCCCATGCCGCCGGAGCCGATCGATCGAATCAGCTCGTACTGATCGACGAGCGTGCCCGGCAGGAGCGAATCGGGCCTGACCACTTGCGTGGTGGCGGTACGCGGCGCGGCCACGTCACCACCACGACAGCGTGAGGGTGCCGCCGACGTAACCAGGCGTGAGCACCATCGAGACCTCGGGGCGCCGTTCCTCGACCGGGCGGGGGCGATTCATGATCGCGAGCGCGCCCGCGAGAACGCCGACAGCGGCCGCCGTGCCCCACATCGCGATGCCGTACCCACTCTTGCGTCGCGCCAGCTCCTCGTCGTTGCGGAGCGCGAGCGGGACCTGCTCGGGGGTACACCCGGCCGGACACGCGGCCGCATACTTCGCGTCGTACGCGTCGATGTCACTGCGCGCGTCGAGATAGACGGCCGTGCCGCCGAGCGCGAGGGCGATGCTGCCCGCCGCGACGCTCCACGGAACCCACCAGCGCCAGCGCCGCTCGTAATTCACGCGCTGCTGGACGACCTGGATCTCTTCCTTGGACAGCTCGATCTCCTGGGAGATCGAGCCGCCAGCGGCCAGGTCGAGCGCCTGGCTCTGGGTGACGTAGCCGGCGCGCGTCGCGACCAGCTGGTGCCGCCCCGCGAGGAGGCGCAACATCTTCGTGCCCTCACCGACGAGGATCTCCTGTCCGTCGAGCTCGACCCGGACCTCGGGTTGTTTGCTGACGACCGTGAGCTTGGTGAGCGTGCCCTCCAGGACCGCGAGGTATGACTGGGCATCGGCGTAGAGGCGCTTACCGAGCGGTTCCGCGCCGTAGGCGAGGGCCTTCTCGAGGAACTCCCACGCGACGAGCGGCTGCCGGATGTTGATGAGACACACGGCGGCGTTGAACCGGATCGTCGGGTGGTCCCACTCCTTCAGCGCCTCTTCGTAGATCGTGAGCGCGTCGGCGTACTTGCTCTCCTCGAAGAGCTTGTTGCCCTTCGCGAAGAGATCGAACGCCGCCTTCTGCTGCTTCTTCGAGACCCCCTTCGACCATGGGGTCTCCTCCGACGCCTTGACGTCGGCCTGCGCGCGGGGAGCGAGGATGGCCAGCCCGACCACGAACAGCGCCACCCAGGCCACGAGCGGCGCGAAGCCGCGGCGCTCGGCACCGCCGCATGGCGATGCGGTGTGGTCCACCTTCACGATTGGGATCATAGCTCGAGGATGTGCGTCCCGTGCAGCATCGGGTGCTCCAGCTCGCGCGCCCCGGTGGAGCTGAACACGTGCAGGGGCACACACACGAGCGGCTCGGCCCCGGTCTCGAAGTGATGGGGACACATCGGCTCGAGGATGCAGACCATGCCCGCGACGAGTGGGTGGTGGTGCGTGTGGGCGCCGATCCCGACGACGCTCGTGCCGCGACCGCGCAGGATGTAGACCACGCGTGCGGTGGAGTGCACGTGATGCGCTTGCTCCGTCGTGTGCGGTGGCATGTAGAGGAGCTGGAGCGTCGGATCACCGGGGCGATCGGGTGGGAACAGCTGCTTCGTCGAGCAACCGTTCACGTACGGGAGGGTCGTGCCCTGGACGATCGAGGTCGACTTGTCCTCCGGCATGTAGCCGCGGATGACGGTGGCCAGGAAGCGGCTGGGGATGGTTGTAGGTCCACGTCGCAGAACCGCCGACTCGCCGTCATCGCCAATCAGGTACACGCAGTCGCCCCGCTCGACCGTCACCGCGGCCGGGCCGATGTACGCCCGGTAATGATAGAGGTTCGTCGGCTGCGCCTCGACGACCCGGGCCGTCGCGAGCGGTACCGCGTATCGCACCCCGAACGTGTCGACGAGATCACGGTCGAGGACCGCGGGAGGATCGTCGCTCACGTGTAGCGCCGAGTGCATCGCGAGCATTATTACCTGTTAGAGTGCTCGCATGGTGGGCCGAATACCCATCACCGTTGCCTGTGGGCTGGTGGTTGTCGGGTGTGTGGCGAGTAACGCTACGCCGTGTGGCGACCTCACGTGCCCGGTCGGCCGCATCTGCGTCCTGGGCGATCGCTGTGTCGATGACTCGGTCGTGACGAGCTGCGCGTCGCAGGCCGAGGGCGCGAGCTGCGAGGTCCCCGACGTCGGCGCCGGCACCTGCCAGGGCGGCTTCTGTCTCGTCGGTCGGTGTGGCGACGGCGAGATCAACGCGATCGACGAGTGCGACGGCGACAACCTCGGCACGCACACCTGTCTCGATCTCGGATCCACCGAGCCCGCCGGCCTGAAGTGCACCGCGGACTGCGCGCTCGACTACTCCGCCTGCACGGCGGTGTGCGGCGACGGCGTGAAGAACTCGCTCGAGGAGTGCGACGGGACGGACTTCGGCGACCGGTCCTGCCTGACGGAAGGCGCCTACGAAGGCGACCTCGTCTGCACCACGACCTGCACGATCAACAGCGCCCAGTGCACCGGCACTTGCGGCGACGGCATCGTCAACGGTCTCGAGGACTGCGACGGCATGAACCTCGGCGGGACGACCTGCGAGAGCCGCGGATATCTCGGCGTCACGCTCCCGATCAGCTGCACGCTGGGCTGCGGGTTTGCCGCGTCGAGCTGTACCTGCGGCGGCGTGCTGTGCCAACCCACGACGGAGCAATGCGTCCAAGAGGGCGGACTCTCCATTTGCAGGGGCGTATGAAGCAAGCGCTCGTGGTCCTGGCCCTCATCGCTGGTGGGTGCGTGAAGAGCAACGCGCAGCAGTGCGGCGAGCTCACGTGTCCGACGGGAACCACGTGTGGACCCACCGGCGACCGCTGCTACGACACCGATCTCGTCGAGGCTTGCAGCGCGCGCGCCGACGGCGAGGCGTGCGAAGTGCCAGGGCTACCGCCGAGTGTGTGTGCCGCGGGCGTATGCCAGGCGAGCCGGTGCGGCGATGGTCGGGTGACGGGCTCCGAGGCCTGCGACGGCACGGACTTCGATGGGCGCAACTGCATGACGCTGAACTTCTACGAGGCGGAGGGCCTCCGCTGCACGGAGAGCTGCCAGTACGACACGAGCGCGTGCCGGGGCACCTGCGGCGACGGCATCAAGAACGGGAACGAGAAGTGCGACGGCGCGGACCTCGGCGGCGCCACCTGCTTCGACGCGCAGTTCTACTCGGCCCCCGGGCTCGCGTGTAATTCGACCTGCGGCTACGACACCACCCAGTGCGGCGGCGGTCACTGCGGTGACGGCATCATCAACGGCCTGGAGCAGTGCGACGGGACGATTATGGGCTCGACCTGCGCCGAGCTCGGCTACGCCGGTGCCCTCTCGGGCATGTCGTGCACGGGGACCTGTCAGTACGCCTCGACGAGCTGCTCGTGCTCCGCGGGTCGTTGTACTCCTGGAACGCAGCGCTGCGAGTGCACCAAGTTCGGGTGCGGATGTGTCGCCAACTGAGACGACGATCCGCGGCTTCCTCGCGCGACATCACCCGCAGGGCCGACAAGGCATCGCGACCGTCGCGGCCACGGCGAATCTCTGGCGCGAGGTCGACTCGCTATCGCTCCTCCAGCTCGTCGCCTTCGTCGAGGCGAAGTTCGCGTTCGTCGTGAAGCCCATCGACTTCGCGCCCCGCAACTTCGGGACGATCGCGAACATCGTGAAGCTGGTCGACGCCCGCCGCACGCGTTAGCGCAAGAGCGAGGGCAGATCCTTGAAGGCCGCGAGGCACTCGGGATTGGCGAGAGCGGACTCGCTCGTCACGGGCTCGCCGTGGATGACCTGGCGCACCGCGATCTCGGCCTTCTTGCCGCTGCGCGTGTACGGAACCGCGGGGACGACGATGGTGCGCGCGGGCACGTGGTGCGGAGAGGCGCGCAGGAGCGCGGTGCGGATCGCCTTCTCGTCGAGCACGTGTCCCTCGGCCAGCACCACGAACAAGATGATGCGGATGTCGTCGCGCCACTGCTGCCCGACGGCAACGGCGTCGGCGATCGCGGGAAGCGTCTCGAGCTGGCGGTAGATCTCGGCGGTGCCGATGCGATGGCCGCTGGGCTTCAGCGTGGCGTCGGAGCGACCGTGGATCACGTAGCCCGTCGGGGTGACCTCGGCGAAGTCACCGTGGTGCCAGGCGCCCGGGTAGCGCTCGAAGTAGGTGGCGCGGTAGCGCGCGCGATCGTGATCGCCCCAGAAGCCGACGGGCTGCGACGGGAACGGGGCCGTGCAGACGAGCTCGCCACGGGCGCCGGTGATCGCGTGCCCCGCGTCGTCGAAGACCGCCGTCGCCATGCCGAGGGCCGCCACCTGGAGCTCGCCGGCATGCACCGCGCCGGTCGGATCGCCGGTCGCGAAGCAGCCATTGATCTCCGTGCCGCCCGAGAGGGAGATGAGGTGCACGTCGGCCTTGATCGATCGGTAGACGTACTCGGAGAGCGCGGGCGAGAGCGGCGAGCCCGTGGACATCACCGCGCGCAGCTCGGGAAGCGGGGGGGCGGTGAGCTTGCCGTCGCGACAGGCGGCGAGGAACGGCGGCGAGATGCCGAGATGTGTGAGGCGCTCGGCGGCGGCGAGCTCGAAGAGCGCGGTCGCTTTCGGGCGCAGCGGCGACCCCTCGCGCAGAATGATCGTCGCTCCGGCGGCGAGTGCGATCGCGGTCCAGTACCACATGTTCCAGCCGGTGCTCGTCTGGTAGAACCAGCGGTCGTCGCGACGCAGGTCGTAGTGGAGCCGGTTCTCCTTCGCGAGCTGCAAGAGCTGACCGCCGGTGTTGTGCACGATGCACTTCGGCAACCCCGTCGTCCCCGACGTGTACAGGATGAAGGCCGGGGCGTTGAACGGCATGCGCTCGAACCCGAGTGGAGCGTCGGGGAAGTCGAAGTCGGTGATCGCGTGCTCGACGGTCGGGAGCCGCGCGCACAGGCCGGCGATCGCCTCGCGCCGCCCGGCGGCAAACAGGACACGGGGCTCGATCTGCCCGAAGCGGTCGACGACGGCATCGAGACCGAGCTCGAGATCACAGAGCGAGCCGATGGCACCGACGCTGTTGGCGCCGAGCATCGCGATGAGGGCCTCCGGTCCGTTGGGGAGTGCGGCGACCACACGATCACCGGGCCCGATGCCGAGAGAGCGGAGGTACGCCGCGCAGCGGCCGACAGCGGCCGCGAGCTCACCGAACGTCAGGGTGCGGCGCCCGCCATCGGCGGGGAGGTGGATGATCGCGGTCGCATCGTCGCGGCGACGCAGGAGGTTCTCGGCGAACGACAGGCGCGCATCGGGGAAGAAGCGCACGTCGGACATCGACCCGCGCCGCCCTTCGGCGGTATCGAGTACGCGCTCGCCGCGCTCGCCGATGATGCCGAGCTCGTCCCAGAGCGCGGGCCAGAATGCCTCGGGTTGCGCGATCGACCACGCGTGCAGCGCGCGGTAGTCAGAGAAGCCGTGCGCGCGCATGAACGCGGCGAGCTGGGTTCCCGCGGCGCGCTCGGGCGTGGGCTCCCAGAGCTTCATCGCGTGTGGACGTACCACAGCGCGACGATGATCGCGTCGACGGCGATGACACGCAGCGCGTCCTGCCACCACAAGCGCGGGGGTTCCTTGCGCGGGGCGATGCCGGCATGCGGCAGGATGATGAGCGACCACAGGATGACGAAGCCCGCGAGGCGCCACGTCCCGGTGAGCTGCTGGAGCGTCTCGAGCGGCTCGATGCTGATGCTGAGCGGCACGAGCAGGTCGTGGAGGATCAGCGAGCCGATGATGAGGGCCAGGTACGCGGCGAGGATGGCGGCGAGCCGGGCCGGCAGCCAGAGGCGGAGGTGGCCGAGGAACGGGTAGTAGAACAGCGAGAGGACGGCGTCGCGAACGTAGTAGTTGTAGCGGCGGAAGAAGTCGGGGAACGAGCGCGCGGCGTACGGCAGGTGAAAGCCGGGCCGCAGACCGAAGCCAAGGAGCCGGAACAGGCCGATCGCGAGGAAGATGCCGTGCGCCACGCGCGCGTACCCGAGCCCGACCTCGGCGCCGAGCCGCACCGGGAGGGGCTCGAGCTGGCGCACGGGACGATCGAGGAGCTGCGCGCCCACGCCGAGCGCGAGCGCGTAGGCCGCGAGTGCCACCCCGTTGCGTAGCAGCTGCCACGTCATCTGCTTTCGCTCGCGGTCGCTGAGGTCACTCGGCGCGATGGGCTGGAAGAACGGCGCGATCAGGCGCGGCAACGCGAGCAAGTAGTGAGCGTCGGCGAGGACGGACGACTGCTCGCCCGGCAACGCGCGAGCGCGCTCGATGACGAGATAGAAGGCCGCATAGAGGAGGCCCGCCCACAGGAGCGCGAGGAGGATCGTGTCCGCCTGCGCGGCTCCGTCGAGGTGGTGGATGCGCAGGGCGGGCACGACGAGCCAACCGGCGATGACGAGCACGAGCCGTGCGAGCACGGGCCACGCGAGCCGCGCCACCCCGATCACGAGGACAACGAAGCCTGCCGGCGCGAGCGCCCACGGTCCAAGGGCGATCGGCAGGATCGCCACGCCGGCATAGAGGTGGATGGCGCGTCGACGCGCCGGGGCGAACGCCGCGGCCACGGCGGCGAGCACGACAAGCGCGGCGGCGATGAGATCCGCCCCCACCTTGGCCGAGCGGTACACGCTCGGCAGGTATCCTGTCCGGTCGAGGACCAGCATGGCGCCGAGCACGCCGGCCAGCGCGAGCGCTCCGACGAGGGCGCGCGTGCGAGCCTGCCCTCCCTGCGTCTGCACCGAGCGTATAGTAGCCCGGTGCTAGAGGCCCTCGTTGCCGGCGCGTGGCACGAGGTGCTGGGCATCGCGCCGGCGAGCCTCGACGAAGATTTCTTCGCCGCCGGCGGACATTCGCTGGCCGCGGCGGAGCTGGCCGCCCGGCTCGAGGAGCTGCTCGGTGTCGAGGTCCCGCTCACGATGGTGTTCGACCACCCGACGGTGGCGAGCCAGGCCGCCTATCTCGGAGCATGGCCCCGGCCGCACCCCGCAGGCGCGGTGGTAACGGCCCTGCCCCACGCGGCTGATGTCTCGCTCGCTCCGCTGGAGGCACTGAACCTCGGGGCGAGCCGCGAGACCTTGCTCGTGGCCGCGATCGGCGGGGCCCACCTCGGGCGCGCGCGCGTGGCGATCGACGTCGAGGGAGCACTCGCGGTGCTGGAGCTCGGCGCGGCGCCGACCTTCGTCGAGCTGGTGGGGAAGGCGGCGACCGCGATCGGTCAGGCGCGCGCGGCCACCCTCGGCTTTCGCGCCGCCCCCACTGCGCCGGCAGAAGCGAGTGTAGCGGCAGAGGCTGTCCGGTTCGCGGACGCTTCTATCGCCCGGAACTTCGCCGGGACCGTCGTCGCGCTCGCGCGGCGCCCGACCGCGCCGGCGATGGTGCCGCCGGCGCTCCCCCGCGCGCCGCTCACGCATGCGCAGGAGCGACTGTGGTTCCTCGATCGGCTGAAGCCCGGAACCGCGCTCAACCACATCCAGCACACGTTCCGTCTCGAGGGGGGGCTCGACCGCGACGCCCTCCAGCGCGCACTCGGGGCCCTGGCCGCGCGCCAGCCAGGGCTGCGCACCCGCATCGAGGTCGTGGACGGCGTGCCGCAGCAGATCGTGGAGAGCGAGGTGATGCTCGACCACCGGGTCGACACGGATGCGATCGAAGTGGTCGAGCAGCGCGAGTACACCCGCACCTTCGACCTGGCCGCGGCACCGTTGTGGCGTACGTGCCTGGTCGGCGGGCTGCTGGTGGTCACGGCCCATCACGTGATCGTCGACATGCTGTCCATGCAACGATTCCTCGGCGATCTGGCTGAGCTGTATCGCGCCGAGGTCGAGGGCACGGAGGCCCGGCTGTCGCCCCTCGAGACCTCGGTCGCAGACCTGGCGCGGTGGGAGCGATCACCGGCGGGTCGCGAGCGCATGGCGAGCGACGTGGAGTACTGGCTCGCGACGCTCGCGGGTGCCCAGCCGCTCGAGCTCCCGCTCGATCTCGCCCGCCCGGCCGACGACGGGCTCGGTCGCCACAAGGCCCTCTCGCACCTGGACGTCGAGGCCTCCGACGCCGTGCGGGCCGTCGCCCGGGCGCACGCCACGACCCAGTTCGTGGTGTTGATCGCCGCCGCGTTCGCGGTCCTCGCACGCCACACGGGTCGCGACGACATCGTGGCCATCGTGCCCGCGGCACGGCGCGACGAGCCGGGACGGACGGCCGTGATCGGCCTCCTGCTGAACCTCTTGCCCATCCGGCTCCGTCTGGACGGCGACCCTACCTTCGCGCAGCTCGTCGATCGAACCAACCAGGCGATGCGCGAGGCATTGCGGCACGCCGATGCCCCGTTCGAACGCGTCATCGCGGCGCTCGGTCACCCCCGCGAGCCGGGCCGCCAGCCGCTGTTTGACGTGATCCTCAACATGCTGCCGTGGGGACAGCGGTACGAGCGCGCGGGCATCACGTTCACCACCGAGCATGTCCGCGGCTCGTCGCAGCCATGCGACCTCGTGCTCGGCGCGAACGTGCGCAAGGTCGGCGGCCTGGACCTGGTCGTCCGGTGTCGCGAGGACCTCTTCACGGCCAGCACGGCCGAGCGGTTCGTGGCTCGCTTCGCGACGCTCTTGCACGCCGCCGCCACCGCGCCCGGCACGCGCCTGTCGGAGCTGCCCCTCCTGCCGGCCGCCGAACGCACGCTGGTGGTCGAGACCTGGAACCGCACGGAGGTGGCGCTGCCCGACACGACGGTGCACGACCTCGTGCTCCCCCGGCTCGATCGCGAGCTCGCGGCGCGCTCCGAGCGGGTGATGCACGGGTTGCGGGCCGACGGCGTCACGCCCGGGACGCGGGTCGGCGTGCTCGTACCGCCATCGTGGGATCTCGCTGTCGCCGCGCTCGGGGTGATGCGGGCCGGTGGTGTCTATGTACCCATCGACGCCGCGCAACCGGCGGCTCGCATCGACCTCCTGCGCGGCGAGGTGGACCGCATCCTCGATCGCGCGGCTCTGGCGCGGGCCGAGAGCGCGGCGGCGCGCGGCCCGGCGCCCCACGTGTCCCCCGATGCGCCGGCCTACATCGTGTTCACGTCGGGCTCGACGGGCCGTCCGAAGGGCGTGGCCACCACGCACCGTGGGCTCGTGAACCAGATCGAGTGGTTCGCGCGCGCCTACCCCTGGCAACCGGGCGAGGTCTCCGTGCTCCGCAGCTCGCCGGCGTTCGTCGATGCGATGTGGGAGCTCTTCGGTCCCCTCGCCGCCGGCGTCCCGCTCGCGATCGCGACGGCGGAGGAGATGGCCGATCCCCGCCGCCTCGCGGCGATGGTGGAGCGGGTCAGCGCCACGCGCATGGTGGTTGTGCCGTCGCTGCTGCGCACCCTGCTCGAGCTGGGCGCACCGATGCCCACGCTCCGCCTCTGGCTCGCGACGAGCGAGGAGCTCACGCCCGCTCTCGTGCGCCGCTTCCGGGCCGCGCGCCCGCATGATCGCCTGGTGAACCTGTACGGGGCGTCGGAGACGGCCGACCAGGTCGCCGCGTACGAGGTCGGTGCCCCCGATGCCGTACGGACGCCGATCGGAACCCCGATCGCGAACAGCCGCGTCTACGTGCTCGATGCCGGCGGGCGGCCCATGCCGATCGGCGTGGTCGGCGAGCTCGGAGCGGCCGGCATCGGCGTGTCCTCCGAGTACCTGACGGGCCCCGACCCGCGCCTTGTCGAGGATCCGTTCGTGCCCGGCGCGCGGATGTATCGCACCGGCGACCTGGGCCGCTGGCGTCACGACGGCCTCCTCGAGTACGTGGGGCGCGCGGACCATCGCCTGAAGGTCCGTGGCGTGCGCATCGATCCAGGCGAAGTCGAGGCGGCGATCGCGACCCATCCCGCGATCACCGACGTCGTCGTCACCGCGCAGCCCGACCGGCTCGTCGCCCACGTGGTCGGGTCGATCACCGGCGCCGAGTTGCGCGTCTACCTGCGGGCCCGGCTCCCCGAGCGCCTCATCCCGACGCAGGTGGTGGTGATGGAGGCGCTGCCCCTTGGACCGACCGGCAAGGTGGACCGCACCGCCCTGCCCCTGCCCCCGCCGGCGGCCACAGGACCGCTCGTCGCGCGGACGCCGGAGGGTCCACTCGAGGAGGCGGTCGCCTACGAATGGGCGCGGCTCCTCGAGCAGCCCGTCGGAGCCGACGCTGACTTCTTCGCGGCCGGGGGGCAGTCGCTCGTGGCGGCGCAGCTCGGCGCGCGGCTCGCGGAGCGGTTCGGCGTCGACGTGCCACTCGCGGTGCTGTTCGAGCATCCCACGGTGGCGGCGCAGGCAGCCTGGCTCCACGCCGCGATGCGCGGCGGGCTGACCACGCCCATCGCGCCGGGGGCCGGCGGACTTGTCCCCGCGAGCTTCGCGCAGGAGCGCCTGTGGTTCTCGTCGACGCTCGTACCGCAGGCGCCGCCGCCGAAGATCCGCGTGGGCCTGCGCATCGATGGCCCACTCGACACCGCGCGGCTCGAGCGAGCACTCGTCGCGATCGCCGCGCGCCATCCGGCGCTCCGCACCGTGTTCGAGTCCGGGTCCACGCTGCGGCAGCGCGTGATGGCGGTCTTGCCTCGCGACCATCGGGTCGAGGATCTCTCCGCGGTCGACGAGCAAGACGCACGTGTGCACGCCGTCCTCGACGCCGAGCGAACGCGGCCGTTCGACCTCGCGCAGGGACCGCCGTGGCGCACGGTACTGCTACGGCTCGCGCCGGACCGTCACGTGCTGCTCGCGACGATGCACCACCTGGTCACCGACGGCGTCTCGCTCCAGATCTGGCTCGACGAGCTGCACGCGCACTACGCGGGCGAGGACCTGCCGCCCATCACGCTCGGCGCCGCCGATGTCGGGGTGTGGCAGCGCACGCTCGCGGAGGCGCCGACGTCGTCCGCATACTGGCGGGCCACGCTCGTCGGCGCGCCCGTGCTGGACCTGCCGCTGCGCGCGCCGCGTGCGAGCTGGTCGGCCGGGGCGACGGATCGGGTCCGCGGCGGGCTCACCCCCGACGAGACAGCCGGCCTCGCCGCGCTCGCCACGCGGGAGCACACGACGCTGTTCGGCGTGCTGCTCGCGGCGGCGTACGCAGTCCTCGCGCGCGTGAGTGGGCAGACCGACCTCGTCGTCGGGACGATGAGCGCGGGGCGCGACCGGCCCGAGGTGCGTCCGCTCATCGGACTGTTCTTGAACCCACTCGCCCTGCGCTGTGATGTCAGCGGCGATCCGACGGTGGCCGAGCTCGTCCAGCGCGCGAGCGAGGTCGTTCGCTCGGGCCTGGTCCATGGGGAGCTCCCCTTCGAGCGCGTCGTGGCGGCCGTGAATCCGCCGCGCACGCCATTCCGACAGCCGCTGTTCGACGTCGTTCTGAACCACCATCCGATCCTGCCGCCGCCCCGCCTCGGGGACCTGCGGGTCGAACACGTCCGCGGCGTGCGCGCGCCCGTGGCTCCGTACGAGCTGATGATCCGGACCCTGATGCAGC